>JAYVCL010000245.1:0-16809 GCA_043749975.1 Burkholderiales bacterium | reverse complement strand
CATGCATGGGTTGGCGTAAAAACCCGTGTTTGCAGTTCCAAACCCATCAGCATTTCCAGACCGGCCAATTCTCTGCATGATCGCCCCGGCGGCCACACCGGAGGCTTACCGGCGCCGCGGACTCGCCACTACGTGGCCATTACTGCTCCACAGAAGCTTGGGCAGCTGCGGGGCGACAGCCGCGCGCCTACCAAGATCCCGGGGACACGCCCCGGGTTAAGTCAAGCCAGCCGTGTCAATTACAAACCACGCCCTTGTTGCGCGGGTAAAACCCGATCCTTTGCGTGCAACTTGCATGGTATCTTGCATAAGTGTTACGGAAAGACCATGAAGCGCGTGAAGACCAACTCGACTGAAACGCTCCCGGCTGTGGCGCCGCTCGACGTGCGTCCCGCATTCCTCGGCCAGCTGAACCGCTGGCTGTGGCGGGCGGCGACCTTCATCCTCCCGTGGGCGGCCGTGGTGTTCGTCTGGTTCCTGATTCCCTATACAGGCCTCGTGAGCCCCGCCCTCGTGCCATCGCCCGAGGTCGTCGCCGCCAAGTTCATCCGGCTGATGACCGAGAACAGACTGTGGCTCGACATCCTGGTGTCGACCGGCCGCGTACTGACCGGCCTGACCTGCGGCATAGCGGTGGCCATCCCGGTTGCCTTTGGCCTCGGCTGGTACCCGCCCGCGCGCCGGTTGGTCGACCCGCTGGTGAACTTCTTCCGGTCGCTGCCGCCCATCGCTTTAATCCCGTTGATCATCGTGTACTTCGGCATCGACGAGCTGGCCAAGGTCGTAATGCTGTTCTACGCTGCGTTCTTCGCAAGCGTAATCGTCATGTACGAAGGCATCGTACAGACCAACCCCGTCTTCATCCGCGTAGCACGCACGCTGGGCGCGACGGACCTGCAGCTGTTCTGGCGCGTGATCGTGCCGCTGTCGGTGCCGCACATGCTGACCGCGCTGCGGGTGGCGCTGGGCGTTTCGTGGGCGACTCTCGTCGCCGCCGAGCTCGTGGCGGCACAGCGCGGCCTCGGCGCCGTTATACAGAACGCGTCCAACTTTTTTCAGATCGACACGATCTATGTGGGCATCATCTGCATCGGAGCCGTTGCGGTGCTGATGGATGCCCTGGTCCGTGCGGTCGCGAAGCGCGCCGTCAGCTGGCAGGAAAGGATGGTTTGATGAGCGCCGCCGCCCCCCGCATCGTCATCGACTCGGTCAGCAAGAGCTTCAGCACACCGCGCGGCGAACGGCTGCAGGTCATCCGCGACGTTTCGCTGACGATCCGCGACGGCGAGTTCATATCGATCATCGGACCGTCGGGCTGCGGCAAGACGACAATGCTCAACATCCTGGCCGGCTTCGAAAAGCAGGACTCGGGCAGCGTCATGCTCGACGGAAAGCCGATCGACGGTCCGGACGCGCAGCGGGGCGTGATCTTCCAGGACTACGGCGTCTTCCCGTGGCTCACCGTGCGCCAGAACATCGGCTTCGGCCTCACGCTGCGCAAGACCCACTCGAAGAAAGAAATCGATGAGACCGTCGACCATTACATCGGCCTGATGGGCCTGCGCGGTTTTGAGAACGCTTTCCCGAAGACGCTGTCCGGTGGCATGAAGCAGCGCGTGGCGCTCGCCCGCAGCTATGCGGTGAAGTCGCAGTTCCTTCTGATGGACGAGCCTTTCGGCGCGTTGGATGCGCAGACCCGCAGCGCCATGCACGACTTGCTGCTGCATGCGCTGGAAGAAGAGGGAAAGACCGTTCTCTTGATCACTCACTCGGTGGACGAGGCGCTCTACCTGTCATCGCGCATCGTGGTCGCAACAGCCCGCCCCACCCGCGTCCAACGCATCATCGACGTGCCGTTTCCGTACCCGCGCCGGCCCAGCCTGCACCGGGAGCCCGAATTTGCAGCGCTGCAGCATGAGATCCATGAACTCGTGATGCATGAATACGCACAGCAGCAGCGGCTGCAGACCATCCCCGCCTGAGCCTGGCGGAAACCCCGAGGAGCCAAACCATGACGAGCCCTAAATTCAACCGCCGCGCGTTCACCCGGACCGTTGGCGCCGCCGCCGCGTTCGTCGTGGCCCCAGGCATCGTCCGAGCGCAGGCCAGGAAGGTGCGCATCGGCTACCTGCACGTGCTGAGCGTCGACGCGCACATGTGGCTGGCACAGCATCTGGGCACGTGGAAGAAGGAAGGCCTGGATGTGGAGATGCGCGAGTTCAATTCGGGCGTCGAGCTGTTCCAGGCCATGATCGGCGGCAGCCTCGACGTGCTGACCACGGGCGGCGTGCTCTCGAACTTCCCCGCGCGCGGCCAGGGCAAGGTCTTTCTGGTTAACGACATCGAATGGTCCATCGGCCAGTTCTGGGTCAACACCAAGTCCGGCATCAACAGCATCGCCGACCTCAAGGGCAAGAAGATCGCCACCACGCGCGGCACCACCGCTCACAATCTGCTGCACCAGGCGCTCAAGAGCGTGGGCCTCGACTCGCGCAAAGATGTGGAGATCGTGAACCAGCGGATGCCCGACGCCGTCACGTCCTTTGTGTCCGAGGCAGTGCCGGCCGTGGCCCTGTGGGTGCCGTTCAACGTGCCGATCAAACAGAAGCTGCCGACGGCCAAGATGCTGTTCGATGGATCATCGTTTCCGAACGCGGCCATCGTGGACGGCTGGGCCGCCCGCAACGACTTCTATGACAAGCAGAAGGACGTGTTGCGCAGCATTGTGCGGGCGTGGATCCCCGCGAACGAATTCATCATCAACGATCCGCAGGCGGCGCTGGCCATCCTGCACAAGAACCACTACCCCAACCTCACGCGAGAGGACGTCGACGAAATGCACCGCGGCGCGCGCTTCTACCGCACCGCCGAGTGGATCAAGCACTACGAGACTGGCGAAGTCGCGAAGTGGCTCAACCAGGTAACGAACTTCAACGTCGAAGTCGGCGCCATCGAAAACCCGATCATGGCCGACAAGTACTTCGACCCGTCGATCTTCGTCGAAACCGCGAAGGCGTTCCGTACATGACGCAGCAGCAGCGCGTCGCGATCGTGACCGGCGCCGGCGCCGGGGTCGGGCGCGCAATCTCCGAGAAGCTCGCGCGAGAGGGCGTTGCCGTCGTGCTCGCCGACCGCGACATCGAGGCCGCGCAGGCGTTGCGCCGCGAGATCGCGGATGGCGGCGGGCGGGCCATTGCCACGTCCACCGATGTGAGCAGCAATGCCTCGCTCGAGGAGATGATGGGCGCGGCGCTGACGGAATTCGGCCAGGTCGACTACCTCGTTAACAATGCGGGGATGCTTGGGCCGATCAAGCCATTCTGGGAAACGGACGACGCCGAGATCCAGCGTGTGTACGACCTTAACGTGCGCGCGGTGTACGCCTGCTCGCGCATCGTGGCCAGGCACATGATCGGGCGGCGCACGGGATCCATCGTGACGATCGCCTCGGTGGCCGGCAAGGACGGCCCGAAGGACATGTCGATCTACGCGTCATCCAAGGCGGCCGTGATCGGATTCACCAAGTCGTGGGGCAAGGAACTCGCGCCGTACGGCGTACGGGCCAACTGCGTGTCGCCGTCACTGGTGCGCGCCACCGGCATGCGCGACGAGATGCCCGATTGGTTCACGACCGACTCGGTGAGTCGAATTCCCATGGGCCGCCTCGCAGAAACCTCCGAAGTCGCGAACGTCGTGTATTTCCTGCTGTCGCCGGAGGCCAGCTTCGTCACCAGCGCGTGCTACGACGTCAGCGGCGGCCGCGCCACCTACTGACGACGGATTCGACCATGCAGCAAGATTCCATCACGGCGCTGCCGCTGGCAGACGACGTGCGCAGGCTGCACAACCTGGAAGGCCGCGTCGCGCTCGTCACCGGCGCAGGCTCGGGCCTCGGCCGCGCGATGGCATGGGGCCTTGCGTGCCAGGGCGCCGACATCGTCATCGTGGACCAGGCCCTCGACAAGGCGCAGGCGTGCGGCGAAGAGATCACCCAAGGTACGGGGCGGCGCGTGCTGTCGCTGGCGGCCGACGTGAGTTGCGAGCGCGAAGTCAACGAAGCCGTGGGTGCCGCGCTGCGCGAGTGCGGTCGTGTGGACATACTGCTGAACAACGCGGGCCACAACATCCGCAAGCCCACGATCGAATTCACCCAGGAAGAATTTGACTCGCTGCACGCCGTGCACGTGCGCGGCGCGTTCCTCTTTTGCAAGGCGCTCGGCCGCCACATGCAGGAAAGGCGCAGCGGCTCGATCATCAACATCGCCTCCATGCTCGGACTGGTCGCCGCACCCGGCGTGGCGCCGTACGCCGCCGCCAAGGCTGCGGTGGCGTCGTTCAGCCGCGTGTTCGCGATCGAGATGGCGCCGTTCAACGTGCGCGTAAATTCAATCGCGCCGGGCTACATCGACACCCCGTTGACCCGCACGCACCCCGAGACCGTGCGCAGCAGCATCACCGCAGCCACGCCGCTCGGGCGCTTCGGTCTGCCCAACGAGCTGATCGGCCCGATCCTGTTTCTTGCCTCCGACGCATCGTCGTTCGTCACCGGCTCCACGCTGGTGGTGGACGGCGGCTGGACGGCGCGTTGAAGAGCCGGGTTTGAGGACCTACGATTACGTCATCGTCGGCGCAGGCTCTGCGGGCTGCGCGCTGGCGACCCGGCTCGCGCACGACCCGACAATACGCGTGCTGCTGCTCGAGGCGGGGCCGACCGACCGCAATCTCTGGATCCACATCCCGATCGGCTATGGCAAGACCATGTACGACCCGGTGGTCAACTGGCAATTCAAGTCCGAGCCCGAGCCCCACCTCAACAACCGGCAGATTCATACGCCGCGCGGACGCACGCTCGGCGGCTCCAGTTCGATCAACGGCCTCGTCTACATCCGTGGGCAGGCGGAGGACTTCGAGGACTGGAAGGCGCTGGGCAACGTCGGCTGGGGCTGGCAAGACGTGCTGCCGTATTTCAGGCGCTCGGAGACCAACGATCGCGGGGCGAGCGAGTACCACGGCGCGCAGGGCCCCGTCGGCGTTTCCAGCATCCGCGGCAAGCACGAACTGGTGGAGGCGTTCATCGGCGCCGCCACCGGCCTCGGCATCCCGCGTAACGACGACTTTAACGGCGCGACGCAGGAGGGCGTGGGCTACTTTCAGCTCACCACGCGCAACGGCATGCGCTCTTCCACCGCGAAGGCCTACCTGCGCTCGGGGCTGGCGGGGCGCAACCTCGAGGTCGAGACAGATGCGCATGCGAGCCGCATCGTCCTGGAAGGCAAGCGGGCCGTGGGCCTGCGCTACCGGCGCGGTGGCCAGGAGGTCGAAGTGCGGGCGTCACGCGAGGTGATTCTCAGTGCGGGCGCACTGCAGTCGCCGCAGGTGCTGATGCTCTCGGGCATCGGGGACCACGCCGAACTGTCGGCGCACGGCATCGACACCGTGCATCACCTGCCCGCCGTCGGCAAGAACCTGCAAGACCACTTGCAGTCGCGGCTGATGTACAAGTGCACGAAGCCCATCACGACGAACGACGACCTGCGCACGTGGTGGGGGCGGGCGCGCATCGGACTGCAATGGCTGCTGCTGAGGTCGGGTCCGGTGGCCTCTGGTATCCAGCTGGGCGGCCTGTTTGCTCGCACGCTACCGCAACTACAGCGCCCCGATGTGCAGTTTCACTTTGGCACCATCAGCGCCGACATCGCGGCCGGCAAGCCGCACGATTTCTCCGGCTTCACCATGTCGGTGTGCCAGCTGAGACCGACAAGCCGAGGCGAAGTGCGGCTGCGCAGCGCAGACGCCTTTGTCGCACCGGCGGCGCAATTCAACTATCTGGCGACCGGTGAAGACCAGGCAACGATGGTGCGCGGGGTGCGGCTTGCGCGTGCCATCGCGCGTTCGCCGAGCCTGTCGCCTTACATCAAGGACGAATACCGGCCCGGTTTTGACGTCGAGAGCGACGACGAGATGCTGGGCTTCATTCGCCAATACGGTACGACCATCTTTCATCCTGTTGGCACATGCCGCATGGGATCGGATGCCGAATCCGTAGTCGATCCGCGGCTGAAGGTGCGTGGCGTGCAGGGGCTGCGGGTCGTAGACGCGTCTATCATGCCGCTGCTGCTGTCCGGGAACACCAATGCCGGTGCGATCGCCATCGGCGAAAAGGCCGCCGATCTCATCCGGGAAGACAGCCGCCTGGCTGCCTGAACCCCTCAACACATCCATCATGAAACGCAGAACCTTCATTCAGTCATCCGCGCTTGCGTCGATCTCGTCCCTGGCCTTTGCACCCGCCGCGCGCGCGCAGGCCTGGCCCGCGAAGCCCGTCACGCTGGTGTATGCCTATCCGCCCGGCGGCGGCGCCGACCCGCTTGCGCGCGTGCTGGCTCAGGAGCTGAAAGGCCGGCTCGGCCAGGCTATCGTCGTGGAAAACCGCAGCGGCGCCGCTGGCACGATCGGCACGGGCAGCGTGGCGAAGGCGGCGCCCGACGGTTATACGTTCCTCGTCAACGTGTCACAAGAACTCGCGATCGCGCCGTGGCTGTACCCGCAACTGCCGTACGTGGTGGAGAAGAACTTCACCGCGGTCTGCCGCTGCGCCACGTTGCCGATGATGCTCGTCGCCCACCCGGGCGTGAACATCCGCAGCGTCGCGGAGCTCGTTGCGCGCGCGAAGGCCGCGCCCGGATCGGTCTCGTATGCGTCGGCGGGTTCCGGCTCGCTGCAGCATCTGGCGACCGAAGTCCTGCAGCGTCGCACGGGCATCCAGCTGAACCACATCCCCTACAAGGGCGTGGCCGAGGCCACGCGCGACCTGCTCGGCGGCCAGGTGCCGCTTGGGTTCGTCGGTGTGTCCACAGCGATCAGCCACGTGAAGGAAGGCAAGCTGGTGGTGCTCGGCATCTCGACAGAATCGCCGCTGCCCGATATGCCGCAGTTCAGCCCGCTCGCGGCCAACGCGGAACTCGCCGGCTTCGACCTGCCGCAGTGGTTCGGCATCGTCGCGCCGGCGGGTACGCCAGCGCCCATCGTGGAAAAGCTGGCGGCGGACGTGCGCGCCGTCCTGCAGACCGATTCGGTCAAGAGCTTCCTGCAGGCCAATGGACTCACTCCAGCCTACATGGGGCCAGCGCCGTACCAGCAATTCATCTTCGACCAGAAACAGCTCTTCGGCCGTGTGATCCGCGAAGGCAACATCAGGATCTGAGGGCCGCACCGGAGCGGTCCCCTTGCGATGCGCGTGCCGCTGGACTGAACAACTGGTTTACAGCACCCTCAGCTGGTTTTGTCGCGTTAGTGGAATCGGACCGAAGAGAGTTGCGTCGTTGGCCGGGTGATCAAGCTGCGAGGCAGTAGAACTGGTTGGCAGCAGACACGGTTTCGCCGTTGGGGCAGTCCAGCTGCCCCTTGCGAATCATGTGCATGGTTTCGATTCCCGCAATTAGAATTCTTGCGCTCCAAAACGACTTGTACCCGAGCATCGGTCGGGTGATTCTTTTGATGGCCCGGTGGTCCTGTTCGACGATGTTTTTGAGATATTTGTTTTGACGCATCAAGATATTTCCCTTACTTCCGGAAGGGGCCGGTGGTATCGCGCTGGATCAGCTGAATCGGAAGTATGTCCAGCGTGGCAGGCGAGAACCGGTCGCCCCGTATCCGCTCCACGAGCCGCCTCGCCGCAGTTCGTGCCATGGCTTCAACCGGCTGACGAATCGTCGTCAATGACAGCAACGGAGAACCAGCCAAGGGAATGTCATCGAAGCCGATCACCGACAGCCGCCGGGGCACCGCAACGCCGCGGCGCTTCGCAGCATCGAGCACGCCCATGGCAATCGTGTCGTTGCCCGCGATGATGGCCGACACGGGCTGGGGCCGCGCAAGCAGCGACACTGTGCTGGAGTACCCGCTCTCAGTGGTGTACTCGCCGAAGATGATCGGCACGTCCTCGCGCGGGATGCCGTGCTTCTCGAGCCATTGCAAC
The DNA here is from genome assembly GCA_043749975.1 of Burkholderiales bacterium. GTDB lineage: Bacteria > Pseudomonadota > Gammaproteobacteria > Burkholderiales > Burkholderiaceae_C > JANYJJ01. Next base: position 8,831 of record JAYVCL010000245.1, on the reverse strand, counting down.
GCCCCTTCGGTGCGGTCACGACTGGTCGAGGTGTCGCGCGGCCCCATCACCATGCCGATGCTCCGATGCCCGAGCTCGTGAAGGTGGCGCGCCGCTTCCGCCGCAGCATGGCCGTTGTCGATCTCGACAGTGTCGATGCCGGGCTCGTCGACGGAACGGACGACGAGCACGAGCGGAATGCCACGCCGCTTGAGTTCCGCGACCACGGGTGAGTCGAGCGTGGCCGTCGCAAAGATGAGTCCGTCGAGAAAGCCGTCAATCAGCGGCCGCAGGGACTGCAAGCTGCTCACTTCGTTCATGGAATCGATGATGAGCGTGACGTGGTAGCCGGACTCGCGCAGTTCGTCGTGCAGATGCTGTAGAAGAACCGTCAAGAACTGGTTGTGCAGCGCGCCGATCACGAGGCCGACGATCTTCGTTGCCGACTTTCTGACCTTGCGACCTTGAGTGGGCAGGCGATAGCCCAGCTCGCTGGCCGCGGCTTGCACCATGTCTCGCGTGCCTGAACTGATGGACGTATTGCCTGATAGCGCACGCGATACCGTGGAGGTGGAAACGCCTGTGCGTTGCGCAACATCTTCAAGCGTGGTGGTGGTTGGCGTTGCTGCGGCTGGGCGGGCTGTCCGGGATTTTTTAAGTGATTTTGGACTAGGGTTAACCATAATTATTTGCGCAACATTTGCATAAATGAATAATGCAAACTGTATACGTCTTGCGTAAAACTGCAAAGCAAATTTCCAACCCAAATCCATCCGGAGTAACACACATGGCTCGTTATCTCAAAGAAGGCCGCACGGCAGAACAGTCCGCCCAGGACGCAGCTCAAGTGCAGGCAACTGTCCGAAAAATCCTCTCCGACATCGAGGAGCGCGGCGATGCTTCGCTGCTGGAACTGTCCACAAAGTTCGACAACTGGTCGCCCGAGAGCTTCCGTTTGACGGACGCCGAAATCGACGCTTGCGTCAAGCAACTGACGCCCGGGCAACTCGACGACATCCGCTTTGCACAAAAGCAGATCCGCAATTTTGCGCAACATCAGAAAGATACCTTGCACGATCTGGAAGTTGAAACCTTGCCCGGCATCATTCTGGGCCACAGGAATATGCCCGTCGAGAGTGTGGCCTGCTATGTGCCGGGCGGAAAGTTTCCGCTGGTTGCGTCGGCTCACATGGGCGTGGTAACGGCCAAGGTCGCTGGCGTGTCGCGCATCGCCGCCTCGTCCCCGCCAGTGGGCGGAAAGCCGACGCCCGCGGTGGTGGCCGCCATGCACCTGGGCGGCGCTGACGAGATCTACACGCTTGGAGGCGTGCAGGCGATCGGTGCTTTCGCATTGGGTACTGAACGCATTCGACCGGTGACGATGGTTGTCGGCCCGGGCAATTCCTTCGTTGCAGAAGCAAAGCGGCAATTGTTCGGCCGGATCGGCATCGACCTCATCGCCGGTCCCTCCGAGACCCTCATCATTGCCGACGACACGGTCGATGCCGAGTTGTGCGCCACCGACTTGCTGGGTCAGGCTGAGCACGGTTTCAACACGCCGGCCATTCTCCTCACCAACTCCGAGAAGCTGGCTTATGCCACCATCGCCGAAGTCGAGCGCCTGCTGAAAATCCTTCCGACGGCCAATACCGCCGGCGTGTCCTGGCGCGACTACGGGCAGGTTATCGTCTGCGACTCCTACGAGGAAATGGTGACGGAGGCCGACCGCATCTCCAGCGAGCACGTCCAGGTCATGACGCGCGACCCGGATTACTTCCTGAAGAACATGCGCAACTATGGCGCCCTGTTCCTCGGCGCGCGCACGAACGTGGCGTACGGCGACAAGGTTATCGGCACCAACCACACGCTGCCAACTGGCAAGGCTGCCAGGTACACGGGTGGGCTATGGGTCGGCAAGTTCATCAAGACATGCACTTACCAGAAGGTCTTGACCGACGAAGCCTCCGCGATGATCGGACGTTACTGTTCACGCCTTTGCGCCATCGAAGGCATGGTCGCCCATGGTGAGCAGGCAAACATCCGGGTGCGCCGGTATGGCAACGAAAACGTTCCCTACGCCGGCGTCGCCGCCTGACGACGTAACGCCCCAAGAACACGGAGACAAGATTCCATGGAACTCACACACAAAGATATCGCCAGCATTCTCGCCATCATCGATGGCGCCCAGAACCTGGATGAAATCGAACTCACGTTCTCAGGACTCCGGCTGCACGTGCGGCGCGGCGCGGCCGGTGACGGCAGTGCGCGGTTCGCCCAGTCTGCGCCAGCAGCAGTTCCCCAAGCGCAAATGCAAATGCAACCGCAAACCGCCGTGCAAACCGTGCCGGAGCCTCGCGCAGCAGTGCAAGCCGCCGAAGGTGAAGTCATCGTCCGCGCGCCCATGCTTGGCACCTTCTACCGCGCATCATCTCCCGGCGAGAAGGTCTTTGTCGAAGTCGGCCAGAAGGTGAAGGCGCACGACAGCGTCGGCGTCATCGAAGTGATGAAGCTTTTCAACTCGCTCCAGGCCGGCGTTGATGGCACCGTGGTGAGGATCGAAGTGGAAAACGCCAGCTTGGTCGAGTTCGATCAGGCGCTGATCGTCATTGCGAAGGACTGAAGCGATGGCCAAACCGCTTTTCAAGCGCGTATTCATCGCCAACCGCGGCGAGATCGCGGTGCGAATCATCAGAGCATGCCAGTCCCTCGGGATCGAAAGCGTGGTCGCCGTTTCCGTGGCCGACCGGGACAGCCTGGCGGCGCAGATGGCGACCCGCGCCGTATGCATCGGCCCGGCAGCTGCTTCGCTCAGCTATCTGAAGCCTGAAGCGCTGGTCGCGGCCGCGCTGGGCACGGGTTGCGAGGCCGTGCATCCGGGCTACGGATTTTTGTCGGAACGCGCCTCCTTCTCGCGTCTGTGCAGCGAATCCGGCCTCGTTTTCATCGGGCCTTCGCCAGAGGCCATCGAATCCATGGGCGACAAGCTAACCGCCGTGCGCCTTGCAGATGCCGCCAAGGTGCCCAGGGTGCCTGGCTCAGATAAGGTGACATCAAAAGAAGTGGCCGAACGCGAAGCGAAACGCATCGGCTACCCTTTTCTGTTCAAGGCCAGCGCTGGCGGCGGCGGTCGCGGCATACGCCTCGTGCGAAGCAGCGCGGAGCTCGCGCCGGCCATGGAATCCGCCACCGCCGAAGCGCAAGCCGCGTTCGGCGACTCGACCCTGTACATGGAGAAATACATTGAAAACGCTCGCCACATCGAGATCCAGATCCTGGCTGACGCGCATGGCAACGTGATTCACCTCGGCGAGCGCGACTGCTCGACGCAGCGCCGGCACCAGAAGCTGATCGAGGAAGCGCCGTCGCCCTTTATCTCGGACGAGGTGCGCAAGACGCTTTCAGAGGCTGCAGTCCGGCTGGCTCAGCGGGTCGACTACCGCGGCGCGGGAACGGTCGAATTCGTCTATGACGAGCAGACTGGCAAAGCGTACTTCCTTGAAATGAATACGCGCATTCAGGTCGAGCACCCTGTGACAGAAATGGTGACGGGGCGGGACCTGGTCGTCGAGCAGATCCGGATCGCGGCGGGTGAGTCCATCTCGTTCTCGCAGGAAGAAGTGAAGGTCACCGGGCACGCCATCGAATGCCGAATCAACGCGGAAGACGCCGCGCGCAACTTCGCGCCTGGGCCTGGTCGCATCACCGAATGGAACGCACCGAGCGAGAAGGGGGTGCGCGTGGATAGCCACTGCTATGGCGGCTACCTGGTGCCGCCTTATTACGACTCGCTTCTGGCAAAGCTGATCGTGCATGCAGAAGACCGGGACGCCGCGGTTCAAAAGATGCTCGGTTCGCTGAATCAGTTTGTCGTGCGCGGTGTGCCGACCACGATCGGCTTCCACCATGAGGTTCTGAGCCACGACGATTTCAGGGCAGGACGCGTCAACACCCGTTGGGTCGAGGAAAAATTCTTCCCCTCGCGCGCAACAGGCCACAAGGGATAACAGTATGACCACAAAAAGTATCGGCGTCGTCGACACAACGTTGAGGGACGCGCACCAGTGCCTGTGGGCGACGCGCATGACAACCGCGCACATGCTGCCCATCGCCGACATGATGGACAACATCGGCTTCGAACGCATCGACCTCGCCGGAACCATCCAGTTCGACGTGTGCGTGCGGTTCCTCAAGGAAGACCCGTGGGAGCGGATGCGCCTCATGCGCAAGAAGCTCGTCAAGACGCCGATGAGTGCCTTCACGCGTTCCAAAAGCATCATGAGTTTTGACTTCGTGCCCGACGACATCGTCGAGCTCTGGGTCGAGCGGCTGGTCGCCAACGGCTTCCGCGAAGTGGGCACCTTCGATGGCCTGAACGACGTGGATAACATGCTCGTCACCATCAACGCCGCGCGCAAGCTCGGCGTGCGCGCCATCGGCGCGGTCGCTTATGGCCTGTCTCCCGTGCACACCGACGAAGTGTATGTGCGGACGGTGACCGATCTCGTCAAGCGCGGCAAGGTCGATGCCATCTGGCTCAAGGACGCCGGCGGCCTGCTGACGGTCGACCGCATCCGCACCCTCGTTCCCGCGCTGAAGGCGGCAATCGGGAATGTGCCGCTCGAACTGCACAGCCATTGCATGACCGGCATCGCGCCGCTCATGTACCTGGAGGGCATCAAGGCCGGCGCTGACTGCGTGCACACCTCCATCGCGCCGCTTGCCAACGGCGCGGCGCAGCCGGCGACGCAGAGCACAGTCAGGAACCTGCGTGCGTTGGGCTACCGCGTCGATCTGGACGACGCGCTGATTGACCGCGTAGGCGAGCACTTCCGGCGTGTTGCCGAGCAGGAGAGTAAACCCCTGGGCCAAGTGCAGGAGTACGACGCCTTCCACTACGAGCATCAACTGCCCGGCGGCATGCTTGCCAACTTCAAGGTTCAGCTCGCCGAGATCGGCATGTCTCACAGGTTCCAGGAGGTGCTGGAGGAGTGCGCGCGTGTTCGCAAGGAGCTGGGCTATCCGATCCTGATCACGCCGTTTGCCCAGTTCGTGGGCACGCAGGCGGTACTCAACGTGGTCCACGGCACGCGCTACACGGTCGTGCCCGACGAGGTGAAGAAGTACGTGCTCGGCTACTACGGAAAGTTGCTGGCTCCCGTCGAGCCGGAGGTCATGGACAAGATTGTGTCCAACGGTTCGCCCAAAATCCCGCTGCAGCGTGTGCCGCTGGAGCCTGCCGTGGACAAGCTGCGCAAGCAGTACCCCGGCATGAGCGACGACGAGAGGGTGCTCAGGTTCATGTATGCCGGCAACCAGGTGGACAGCATGCTCGCCGCCGGTCCAATGAAGACCGACTACGAGTTCGAGGCGCCGCTCGTGAAGCTGGTGCGCGAACTGGCTGCACGCCGCATCACCAAGGTCTATCTCGGTGCGGCTGCCGGCTGACCGCAGAAACTTTTTAACACCTGAAGCCAAACGCTTCGATACCAGAGACACTAGAAGATGAATCCCGCATATGAGTTCAAGGGAACAATCGGCAAGACCTACAAGGATTCTGTTCCGTGGTGGCCTGACAAGGTTGCGCCGCCGGTGGGCGCGCCCAACGTTGTGTTTGTGGTGCTGGACGACGTGGGCTACTCTGACATCGGGTGCTACGGGTCCGAGATTGCAACGCCGCGCATGGATGAACTGGCCGCCAAGGGCGCGCGCTACTCCAACTTCCATGTGACGTCGATGTGCTCACCAACCCGGGCCTGCCTGCTGACAGGACGTAATGCCCATACCGTGGGGGTCGGCATCATCGCAGAATGGTCCAGCGGCTTTCCCGGCTACAGCGGTCAGGTGTCCGGCGAGGCCGCGACCATTCCCGAGGTGCTGGGCAAGCATGCGTATGGCAGTTACGCCGTCGGGAAATGGCATCTGACCAATATCGCCGACTATGGCGCCGCCGGGCCGCACGACAACTGGCCCATCGGCAAGGGCTTCAGCCGCTGGTACGGCTTTCATGGCGCGCTGACCGACCAGTGGAATCCGGAGCTGTGCCAGGACAACCGCCCCATCCGCCTGGAAAAGCCGGAAAATTACCACTTGAGCACGGACCTGGTCGACCATGCGATGACGGACGTTCGCGACCATCTGTCCTCCGCACAGCAGCGCCCCTTCTTTCTCTACCTCGCCCTCGGCGCCTGCCACTGGCCCCACCATGTGCCACGCGAATACATCGACCGCTACAAGGGCCGCTACGACGGCGGCTGGGACGGCATTAGGGCAGAGCGCCTGCAGAAGCAGCTCCGCCTGGGCGTCGTTCCACCCGACACCACACTCGCGCCGTTGAACCCCGGTGTCCAGCCTTGGACCGAGTTGTCGACGGACCTGAAGACCTTGTTCACGCGGCTGCAGGAAACGTATGCGGGCTTTCTTGAGCACACCGACTCCGAAATCGGCCGCCTGGTGGACTACCTCGACTCCGTCGGCCAGCTCGACAACACGCTTTTCGTGCTGCTTTCAGACAACGGCGCAAGCCCCGAGGGCGGGCCGACTGGCGCGATCAATCTCCGCAAGCACATGGTGTATGAGAAGGAGTCGCCCGAAGTGGGGCTGGCGAACCTGGACAAGATCGGCAGCGAGATGGCCTACAACCACTATCCGACGGGGTGGGCCCAGGTCTCCAACACGCCATTGAAGTGGTACAAAAAAAATACGTACGGCGGCGGTGTGCGCGCGCCGCTGATCATGCACTGGCCAGGGAAAATCAAGGAGGAAGGGTCCATCCGCCACCAGTTCCACCACGTGATCGATATCGCACCCACCGTCTACGAAATCCTGAACGTGCAGGCGCCGCAAACGCACAAGGGCACACAGCAGTTGCCGATCCATGGCATCAGCATGGCCTATACCTTCAGCCAGCCTGCGGCGCCCACGCGCAAGGAAACGCAGATGTTTGAGTTGCTCGGCGACCGTGCCATCTGGCACCGCGGCTGGAAAGCCGTCGCACGCCACCCCAAGGACACGGACTTTGAGACTGATGAGTGGGAGCTCTATCACCTGGCAGAGGACTATGCGGAGATCCACGATCTTGCGTTGGAGCAGCCAGGCAAGCTTAAGGAGATGGTTGACCTGTGGTGGGTTGAAGCGCGCAAGTACGGCGTACTCCCGCTCGATGACCGGGACTGGGAGCGGGCGGCCGAGCGCCTGAAGATGAACCCGGTGGACCACTACGAGCTGCATGGCGGCATGGCCCGGATCGACCGCTTGACCTCACCCGATATTACTGACCGAAGCTACCGAATCAAGGCGACGTTCGACGGTGCGCGCGTCCCTTCGGTGGAAGGCGTCATCCTGGCGTGGGGAAGCCACTTTGGCGGATTCGTGCTGTTTATCAAGGACGGGCAGTTGTGCTACGAATACGTTTACTCCGAGTCGGTGAAGCACACCCTCAAGGTTGACTTCCGGCCGGCATCAGACAAGGCGAGCATTGAGCTCCGGTTCCAGCGGCAGGGCAAGAATGCGGGCACCGCATCGCTTCACGTCGACGGCGCTGAACTCGGCACGGTCGCCATTCCACGTACCTGGCCCACGCACGGCACAACCGCAGGCCTCAACTGCGGACGTGACGCGGGCGCGCCGGTCAGCTTTTCCTACGAGGCGCCTTTCTGCTTTACCGGCACATCCCTTCGGGCCTTCGTCGACCTCGACATGGACGGCGGGACCGAGCCCGGCGCGCTCTACGCAGCGGTCCTCGGTGAACAGTGAAGCGGAGGCCCGCATGACAGACTCATCTCTAGCCGGAAAGGTTGCGCTCGTGACCGGCGCGGGCCGTGGCATCGGGCGCGCGATTGCCATGGGTTACGCCAGGGCCGGCGCAGCCGTGTGTTGCGCGGCACGGTCGCAAGCGGAAATCGATGAAACCGCGGAGCTGATTGTCCAGGCCGGGGGCAGGGCGACCTGCGCCATTGCGGACGTGACGGACTACGCGTCCGTGGAGGCAGCGTTCAGCCATGCCGCCGCCACCTTGGGTGGTGTCGATATCGTAGTTGCCAGCGCGGGTGGTTCCGTGGAGAACAAACTCGTCGAAGAGTCCGACCCGCTCAGCTGGAAGCATGCCATCGAAACCAACCTGATCGGTGCGTACCACACGGCCAGAGCTGCAATCCCTCACCTGCGCCAGCGCGGAGCGGGGAAGCTGATCTTCATCGGCTCCGGCATGGGGCACCGCAGCGCGCCGACCCGTTCCGCCTATTCCGCATCCAAGGCGGGCTTGTGGATGTTGACCCGAGTGCTCGCGCAGGAGTTGGTCGCGCACAACATCTGCGTCAACGAACTGATCCCCGGGCCGGTGCTGACATCGTTCATCAAGGGCCGCGAGGATGCGCTCCGCGCGGGCGGCCCTGGCGGCGAGTGGATGAAGGAGCCCGATGACGTGGTTCCGATGGCCCTCTTCATGGCGGCTCAACCGATTAACGGACCGACAGGACAGAGCTTCAGCCTGGCTCGTCGGGAACTGTGAATATGGAAGACAAGAGCATGAACACACAAGTCAATTACACGCGCCTGCCGCTGGCCGGCGCACGCAACGCCCCCAACCAACTGATGAAGCGCCTTCGCCCGGTGGCCTACAACATACTGTCCCTTGGTGCGGGGCTGCTCGCATGGCAACTGCTCGCGATAACGGTGAGTTCGCCGTTCTTTCCGGGGCCGGCAAAAATCCTGGAGGCGTTCATCCAGCTCGCGAATCAGGGCGACACGATGGGCAATTCCTTGTGGGCACACAGTTGGGGCAGCCTGCACCGAGTGCTGGTCGGCTTTGGCATCGCGCTGATACTCGGCGTGCCGTTCGGCCTGCTGATGGGCCT
>JAYVCL010000244.1:0-2707 GCA_043749975.1 Burkholderiales bacterium | reverse complement strand
AGCTCGCGTGGGGTACGTCTTGGAAAGCCGCTGGGTGACAGGCAAGTCCACCGCATCTTCACCCAGTTGCGCAAACAGCTTGGCTGGGTTGATCGTGGCAGGCATGGGCAGCCACGGATCCATGACCTACGCCACAGTTTCGCAGTGATGCGCCCCGAGAAACCGTTTGCGGGCGCAATCGGTCGAACGCTGGCCGAATTAACACCAGCACCACTGGACCTGGTTCAGGCGCCTCACGGTGCTCCGAACATCCTGGTGGTTTTGCTGGATGACGTCGGCTTCGGTCAGATGGGCACCTTCGGCGGCCTTACGCCTACACCCGCCCTCGACCGGCTCGCATCGGAGGGGCTGGTGTACAACCGCTTTCACAGCACCGCGATGTGCATTCCAACGCGGGCGGCGATGCTTACGGGCCGCAATCCTCATCTAATTGGAAATGGCGCGGTCACTGACTTCGCGACCGGTTTCCCGGGTTACAACAGCATGTGGCCCAAGTCGGCCGCGAGCGTCGCGGAGATCCTGCGGCAGAATGGATATGCGACGTCGTGCATCGGCAAGTGGCACAACACGCCCGTATGGGAGACCGGCCCCACCGGGCCGTTTGATCGGTGGCCTACCGGTCTGGGGTTTGAATATTTCTACGGCTTCCTCGGCGGAGGTACAAGCCAGTGGGAGCCGACCCTTTATGAACAGACAGTACCGGTGGTCAACACGGCACCGCGAAAAGACTATCACCTTACAACTGAAATGACAGACCGGGCAATCCGCTGGATCAACACGTCCAAGTCGCTGGCACCCGACAAGCCATTCTTCCTCTGGTATGCGCCAGGCGCTACCCACGCTCCGCATCATGTCTCGCAGGACTGGATTGCACGTTTCAAGGGCAGGTTCGATTCGGGGTGGGACGCGTACCGTGAACAGGTATTCGAGCGCCAAAAAGAACTTGGCGTAATTCCGGTCGACACCGTGCTTACGCCGCGGCCGGCCGAGATCCCCGCCTGGTCGGATATTGGGGCCGACGAGAAGCGGCTCTATGCCCGAATGATGGAGGTCTTCGCCGCATTCACGGCCCAGACAGACTACGAGATCGGTCGGCTTGTGGACTGGCTACGGCAGACGGGGCAGTACGACAACACGCTGATCCTGTACTGCGTCGGAGACAACGGTGCGAGCGGAGAGGGGGGATTACAGGGCACAGTTGATGCCATGTCGCAGTTCAACAACGTGGATGAGGGCATTCAGCAGATGCTGGAGCGCATCGACGAACTCGGTGGGCCGAAGCACTACAACCACTTCCCTACAGGATGGGGGTGGGCCATGGACACACCCTTCCAGTGGCTCAAGCGCATTGCCTCTCACCTGGGCGGCGTGCGAAATCCATTGGTGGTGACTTGGCCGGAGCGCATCAAGAATCCGGGCCAGAGGCGCCAGTTCCATCACTCGATGGACGTCATGCCCACGATCCTGGAGGCCGCTGGTCTGACGATGCCTAAGTCGGTGAACGGTGCCGAACAGGCGCCAATCAACGGGATATCGATGTTCTACAGCTTTGACGATGAAAACGCGCAGGACCGGCGGCGCACCCAAGTATTTGAGATATTGAGCAATCGCGCGATTTATCACGAGGGCTGGTGGGCTGGGGCGCGTGAGACGCTCCCGTGGAAGCCCAATCAGTTTGACTTCCATCCGGATGATTCAAAGTGGGAGCTCTACTACTTGCCCGACGATTTTTCTCAGAGCCGCGATCTCGCGGCAGAGTGTCCCGAGAAGCTGCGGGAGCTTCAGGAGCTATTTTGGTCGGAGGCGCGAAAGTACAACATTCTTCCTCTCGACGGGCGGGGCAACCGGATGATGGATGCGCAGGCACTGACTGTCGCCCTCAAGCCGAGCACCTACACTTTTTATCCCGGAATCGTCGGCATATTCGAGGCTGTAGCGCCAGACGTGAAGAACAGATCGTTTGAGATTACAGCCAGCGTGACGATCCCCGAAAGCGGCGCGGAGGGCGTGCTGGTGGCCATGGGTGGTCGCATAGGCGGGTACAGCTTGTTCGTCCGGGATCGGCGCTTGCACTACTGGTACAACTTCCTCGGGATTGAACAGACCTGTGTGACCTCGGCAGGTGTTTTGGAGCAAGGCAATCACCAGCTGGGCGTCCGCTTTGACTACCATGGGGGCGGCACAGGTAAGGGTGGTTTGTTGCGCTTGATCGTGGACGGCGTGCCGGTGGCAGGGAGACGTCTAGAGCGAACGGTACCTACAATCTTTTCCCGAGATACGTTCGACATCGGCATGGACCTCAATGCGCCCGTGGCTGACTACGAGTCTCCCTTCGCCTTCACGGGAAACCTAGAGAAGGTAGATCTGATGCTGGGGCCGAAAGAGGTTGCGGGAGCGAAGAAATGAGCCGGAAGTGGAATGCGCCAAGCGTCAGCAGCGGCCACCTTCAGCGGCTCGGCCGATCTGGACTGCGACCTGCTGGTGCTGGGGTGCAGGCCCCAGCGGTTACTCGGCCGCCTTCCGCGCCGCGGACCTGGGTTTGACAGGGTTTTGTCGCATTGGCGACCGTACCGCCTGCTCGTTTATGCTGAGTTTTTTACGACGGGTATGAAACGCGATGCTGGCTACCAAAGGAATGCGCTTCCCAATCGACGTCTGGTGTGCATCCGTTGGTATGCGGCCTATCCGTTGAGTTACCGCCACCTGG
>JAYVCL010000243.1:0-2916 GCA_043749975.1 Burkholderiales bacterium | reverse complement strand
GCGCCTCGTGGCTCTCGATGTCAGGATTGGCGCCGGGAGGAATGTTTTCCTCAATCCATGTCTCGACCCACCTCAAGAAGCGCTTGCTCATGACTGTCCTCCAGACTCTTTCTTCAAATTCGGCGCCGGTTTCGCGCCCCACTGTGACCCGCCCGATACTTCCGTTCAAGTGCATTAGAAGCTTATTGCATAGCAACGTGAGGCGCCGTGAAGCTCAACCCTTCGCTCAAGCGGACGGCTATCGGCGACCTTGGCCCGTGCAGCGGCCCGAGTCATCGTCCTCGGCGAAGGCAAGCGCCTTCCTGGCGTCGGCGCGTTGGCCGACTAGCACAACGTTGATGTTCAGCTTTCCGGCCATCTCGTTGGCGGCGCGAAGAATGGCAGTGGGTCGGATGCGTGAGTTCAGCGTTGTACGAAGCAGTCTTTGGACAGGCCGATGAAATGAATTCTCGGCGTCGACGCTCCTGGTGTCTGCAGTGCGTCGTAGACCGGTCGTTGACGCCGTTGTCGGCCTGGCGGCTCCATGGCAGCAAAGTGTCGAAAACCGTGAGTTCAAGATTCGGATACGACGGACCGGATTCGCTGCATTGCTGTCGCTCAGCCCAGTGCCGCGAAGGACTGCAGAGGGTCGGGTGCGTGAGTTCGACGCCGCAAGCAACTGACATTTGAACGGCCTTCGGCGCCGGTTGCGTCGAAAATGATCGTGCAGTCACTCAAGAGATTTCGTTGCCGAGCGCCGGCGATCGGCTATGTCCGAAGGTCATCGCACTGGACTACAAGGCGGTCAGCTCGGGCTGTGTGTTCGCCACCGCCGCGCTGGTGCTGGCACTTGCCGTCGCCGACTGGCTGGCGGTGGTAAAAAACTCCTCCGTAGAAAGTCACGGCGAGCTTTGAATAGTCGCGTTGCCTGTTCTTCGGTTGCTCTGGAGTTGACGCATTGAACTGCTGATTTCCGTCGACGGTTCGAGGGGCGGCAGGGCCGACGGGCCGAGAAGCTCCGCGCTCAGAACTTCTCGGGGCGCAAGACGCCGACGTCTGCGACGCAGATCACCATCGAGTAGTTGTCCGAGTAGCGCTCGCTCAGTGCCGTGCAAATGGCGAGGGCAGTGTCGGCACCGCAGAGCACTTCCAGGCGGATGTTGGCACTCTTCGGCCAGGTGGCGTCGCGTTTGCCGCGGCTGCCCTTGCCGCGGGCATCGGTGATCGTGTAGCCGCGCGCCCCGAGGGCTTCGATCTCGCGCACCAGCGTGACTTCGAGCGCGGCCTCGGTCACGACAGTCAGCAGCTTGCGAGCGGTCAGTTCCATGGCGTCAGCCTCCGGCGTGATGAAGAACCTGGGCAAGTCGGTGGTACAGCGGAATGCCGACGATCAGGTTAAACGGAAAGGTGATGCCGAGCGCCGCGCCGATCGACAGCGCCGGGTTTGCCGCCGGCACCGCAATGCGCGCCGTCTGGGTGTATCGGGTTTGCCGTCCACGTTCAACTGTCGGAAAGAGCAAGACCTGAAATGCCCGGCACGGAAAGACGCGAAGCCGACCAACATGAAACCCAGGTTGGACGAGACGTTCAGCGCGTGCCGCACACCGAGCAGGGTGCGCTGGTCGGCAAGCAACCGTATGCGGTGAGCGCTGAACGTAAAGGCGCGCACGGGCGGCATTTTTGATCGCGCATGGCGGTGCTGTTGAACGGCACCCGCTCACTGCTGCGCGACAAGGCGTGGCTGCCGAACCGCAGCGACATTCGGGTGATGATCGGCGTGGCCATCGCAGCGGCCGGCCCGGGCTGGAACCACGCGCTCGAACTGCGCGATGCAGCGCGCAAGGCGATCGCGGCCGCGCTGGCCGAGTCGACACTCGGCGAGTGAACCACCCACAACAAAACGATGACCGAAGGACACCCTCCGCTCTGGCTGCGCCGAACCGTCTTGGCAGGATTGCCCGGCGGCCTGTTGGCCGTTCCTGTCGGCCATCGGGCTCATCGGCCGGCTTGAGTTGGCCTTTCGGGTGCCTGAGCCCGGGTGCGCGAGCCGCCTCGCTTGAATTGATCGGCCGCGGGCCCATCTGCAGCAGATGATCTCCGCAGCCGTCAGCGCCGCGCTGCCGATGCTTTTGTTGGCCATCGTGGTGCTGTTAGCAATGGCTGCCCTGGTAGCTCAGCCTTGGCTGACGGAGCGTCGGCGCGCGCAGTTCCGGGCACGGCCGTTTCCAGCGGCTTGGCGGCGCATCTTGCGCCGCCGCGTGCCGATGGTCGCGCGCTTGCCGTCCGAGTTGCAACTGCGGCTCAAGCGGCACATCCAGGTCTTCGTGGCCGAGAAGCCCTTCATCGGCTGCCAGGGCCAAGCCATCACCGACGAAGTGCGGGTCACGATCGCAGCCCAGGCCTGCCTGCTGCTGCTCGGGCGCGAGCGACCGGACTGCTATCCGCGCCTTCGGCAGATCCTCGTCTACCCGGACGCCTTCGTCGCGAACCGCGAACGACCGCTGGGCGCAGGCTTGGTGCAAGAGCAACGGCAGACGATGACCGGCGAGTCCTGGACCCAGGGTCAGGTCATTCTCTCGTGGGCAGAGGTGGTGGCAGGCGCAGCAGACCCGACCGATGGACGCAACGTGGCGCTACACGAGTTCGCCCACCAGATTGACCAAGACTCAGGTGTAGCAGATGGCCGGCCGTGGCGACCCAATCCTGCGATGAGGCGGCGTTGGGTGAGTGTGATGAGCGAAGCCTTCCAGCAGCTCCGGAACAGGCCGTCGACGGTGATCGACGGCTACGGCGCCAGCGATCCGGCCGAGTTCTTTGCGGTCGTGACAGAAGTGTTCTTTGAGCGGCCGCAGGATCTCGCGGCCGAGGCGCCCGCCGTCTACGGCGAACTCGCTGAGCTGTACCGCGTGAACCCGGCGCAGTGGTGAGGTACCCCCC
>JAYVCL010000242.1:0-4198 GCA_043749975.1 Burkholderiales bacterium | reverse complement strand
AGCTCAAGCGCGGCAGGGCAACCCGGCCCCCGCTGCTTCCCCGCGTTGACGACGGTATGAGCGAGTTCGCATGAGCACCGCCAGTCTCAACTCGCTGCGCCGCGACCTCGATCGCCTCAAGGCGAACGCTGTCGCAGGCGACACAGACATCCGCACCGCCATCGTTCAAGGCCGCAGCCAGCGCAGGCCGAAGCGCACGCGCGCGGCACTGGATCAGATGGCGCTGGAAACCGGGATGGTCGGTCGCATGGCGCGCGCCGACCTGCGGATCAATCGCATCGGCCTCTCGAACGCACCCATCGAACCGGGCACCGAACTCGCGCAACAGATGGGCGATTTCAGGGACGACCCGCTGGGCTTCGTGCTGTGGGCTTTCGAATGGGGCGCAGACCCGTCGATGCGCGTCGTCCGTCTGCCTGAGCCGTGGAGCACTACCTACGCATCGGAGTTCGGGCCAGACGCATGGGCGTGCGAGCTGCTGGAGGACATCGGGCGGCAGGTGCGCGAGCGCGCATTCGACGGCGCGAAAGCGGTCGATGCGGTGCGCGCTGCAGTGGCATCCGGCCACGGCATCGGCAAATCTGCGGTGACCGCCTGACTGACGCTGTGGATCATGTCCACGCGACCGAACGCGCGCGGCGTCGTCACGGCATCCACGGCACCGCAGCTCGAAAGCAAGACATGGGCGCAGATCGCGAGCTGGTCAAAGCGCTGCATCACGCGGGAGTGGTGGGATGTGAGCACCGGACGCGGGTCTATGAAGATGGTCGCCAAGGTCGCACCCGAGTCGTGGAATTGCTACGCGCAAACGGCGCGCGCCGAAAATGCCGAGTCGTTTGCCGGCCTGCATGCCGCCGACTCTTCCCCGTTCTTTCTCGTAGACGAGTCCTCTGGCGTGCCCGACGCAATCCACGAAGTGATGCTCGGGGGCCTGACCGACGGCGAGCCCTTCCTGCTTGCGTTCGGCAACCCGACCCGCAACAGCGGCTGGTTCCACAGCGCGTTCAACGGCCAACGCCACCGGTGGACGACGCGGCAGATCGACAGCCGCGATGTGGCGATCACGAACAAGGTGCAGCTTCAAGAATGGATTGATGACTTCGGCGTCGAGAGCGACTTCGTCAAGGTGCGCGTGCGCGGAATCTTCCCCACAGCGTCGAGCCTGCAATTCATCGCCCGCGATCTGGTCGACGACGCAATGGGGCGCGAAGCACCGCCGAACCGGTACGAGACGATCGTGATCGGCGTCGACCCTGCGCGCTTCGGCGGCGACAGCTCGGTCATCTTCACACGCGCCGGGCGAGACGCGCAGACATGGGTACCCATCCGGCTGCAGAAAGTGGACACGATGACCCTCGCGTCGCGCGTTGCCGAGCACGCGAACACGCCCCGATCGGCTGGGCGGCGCGTCTTCATCAACGTCGACGGCGGCGGCGTGGGCGGCGGTGTCGTCGACCGTTTGCGCTCGCTGCACTTCGACGTGAACGAAGTGCAGTTCGGCGCGCGCGCGGACGACCCGCGTCAGTACGCGAACAAGCGCGCCGAGATATGGGGGCGCATGAAAGACTGGATCACCGGCGGCGCGCTGCCGAGAGACGAGGGGCTTGCCGTCGACCTCACCAGCGTCGAGTACGGCTACAACGCAGCCGATGCCATCCAGCTTGAACGCAAGGAGAGCATGAAGGCACGAGGCCTTGCTTCGCCCGACACAGCCGACGCGCTCGCGTGCACGTTCGCTGTCCCTACGCCGATCGAGATGCCCGAGGACGCAGCGAACAGGCGCGCGCGGGCGAAAGCGGCCCGCGAATACAACCCGATGGAAGCCTTCGAGATCGAGCAACGAGCCCGAGCGCTGACAGGCTGATCGCGTGAAATAGCACCGGCACAACTGCGCCGGAAGATGTCACGCTCAACGCTTTGCAAAGGGCATGACATGAACTTCTCAGACATCGAAGGGAAAGCCGCGCAGTTGTTGTCGGACTACGGGAAGGACGATGCAACCGCGCATATCAGTGAACTCGCGCTGCTGATTGCGCATCTGGCAGCGAAAGCTCGAATTCAAGATCGCACCATCGAGTTTCTGCGCCGCGAGATCGCTTTGCTCGGAGGCAATACCGAGATCACTCAGGGCACCACGTCCGGGTGAACGGTCAAAGCGTCACGCGTTTTTTCGTTCGGGTGCCGCGCGCTCCCTACATAATGCAGACGGGCCGCCGAAGTGCTATCAACACCCCGGCGGCCCTGACCAAAATCAACCTGTACTGGAGGCCGTATGGCTCATTCGATCATCTCTGCCCGACCCGCCGCGGTCAACCCCCTCGCGTCCCTCACGTTCGGCGAATTCTGCGTCTTGGGCGACGCCATGTCCGACCTGGCCGGCCACTTTGAGACTGCCGACGGCATGTCGGAACGCAAGGCATGGGCACTCGCGCACAAGGCCTTGAAGATTGACCCCGCTCAGTGGCGCGCTGCCGGTGCCGCGCATCGCCGGGCGCAGCGCGCAGCCGCTGCGGATTTGGCGCGGTTCAAGCGGAAGGCTGAGGCGTTCGCTGCGTCCTACGTGGCCGCAACATGAGCCACCTCGCGCAGCATCTCGCGTTCTGCCGGCGTCACGACGACGTAGCCGGCGCGATCGTGCTGGCAGCAATCCTGATCGGTCGCGGCTGCGGGTCACCGCGCCGCTAAACTCGTGTGGTGGGCTGAGTGGTGGGCCACTTGGCAGAATCAGCGCTAAGTTGTTGATATTGCTCAATCTCTGGCGGAGAGGGCGGGATTCGAACCCGCGGGGGGTTATTAGCCCCCACACGCTTTCCAGGCGTGCGACTTAAACCGCTCATCCACCTCTCCGAAGCCAGCAATTTTAGCCCACGGCCTTCAGGTCGCAGGACTGCAGCGTTTCAAGCGACACGTGGTCGAGCGCTCGCTCATGGGTGCACTCCAGCACCACCGGGGGCGCGACGCCGGCATGCCACGCTTCTTTCCAGCGCAGTGCGCACAGGCACCACCGGTCGCCGGGTACCAATCCGCTGAAGCGGTGTTCAGGCCTCGGCGTGCTGAGGTCGTTGCCGCGTCGCAGTGCAAACGCAAGGAAATCAGCGCTGACTTTGGCGCAGATCACGTGCGTGCCGACATCGTCTGCGCGTGTGTGGCAGCAGCCGTCGCGGAAGAAGCCGGTCAACGGGTCATAGGAGCAGGGCATCAGTTCGGTGCCCAGAACATTCAGCGCCACGGTCTACCTCGCTTCGGTGGGCTTGGCTTTCATCAGCGTCATGGCGGTGCCGATCAGGGCCGCCACCTCGCTCATGTTGCCGGGCACGATCATGGTGTTGTTCTTCTGCGCAAGATGCGCATACGCCTCGACCGCCTTCTCGGCCACCTTCAGTTGCACCGCCTGTTCACCGCCCGGCGAGCGGATGGCCTCGGCGATTTTTCGGATCGCCTCGGCGGTGGCATCGGCCACCGCGACGATGGCCGCCGCCTCGCCTTGGGCCTTGTTGATCTCGGCCTGGCGCTGGCCTTCGGAGCGGGCGATGAAGGCTTCGCGCTCTCCGGTGGCGATGTTGATCTGCTCTTGCTTGCGGCCTTCAGACGCGGCGATCAGGGCGCGCTTCTCACGCTCGGCCGTGATCTGCGCCTGCATTGAATGCAGGATGGCGGCCGGCGGCGTCAGGTCCTTGATCTCGTAGCGCAGCACCTTGACGCCCCAGTTGGCGGCGGCCTCGTCCAACGACGCAACCACCGACAGATTGATGTGGTCGCGCTCCACGAACGTCTTGTCGAGTTCCATCTTGCCGATGACCGAGCGCAGCAGCGTTTGTGCCAACTGCGTGATGGCGAAGATGTAGTTGCTGGAGCCGTAGCTCGCGCGCATCGGGTCGGTGACCTGGAAATAGATGATGCCGTCGACCTGCAACTGGGTGTTGTCCTTCGTGATGCAGACCTGGCTGGGCACGTCGAGCGGCACTTCTTTCAGTGAATGCTTGTAGGCCACGCGCTCGATGAAGGGCACGACGAACTTCAAACCCGGCGTGAGCGTGCGGTCGTACTTGCCCAGGCGCTCGACGACCCAGGCGTTCTGTTGCGGCACGATCTTGAACGTGCGCACGATGAAGATGGCGGCGATGACCGCAATGACGATGGCGATTTCCATGGAGCGTGACTCTCAGCGTGAAGGGGAAGAGGAAGAGGAAGAAGAGGA
>JAYVCL010000241.1:0-4408 GCA_043749975.1 Burkholderiales bacterium | reverse complement strand
AGGTTTCATGCGCCTTGCAGCCAGATCGATCCCAATCCGAACTGCCGCCCACCGCTAACCAATTGATCTTGTTCGACTTTTAACCGGACACTACTGATGATCCATCTGGAAGCCATCAACCAGTACTACGGCGGTTCGCACATCTTGCGCAACGTCTCGCTCAGCGCCGCGCTCGGCGAAGTCACCGTGGTGCTCGGGCGCAACGGCGTGGGCAAGACCACGCTGCTGAAAAGCCTGATGGGCGTGGTGCCAGTCAAGACCGGGACGATTCACCTCGACGGGATCGACATCACGCGCGACACGCCTTACCAGCGGGTTCGCAAGGGCGTCGGCTACGTGCCGCAGGGGCGCGAAATTTTTGGCCGGCTCACGGTCGAAGACAACCTGCGCATGGGGCTGGCGTACAAGAGCGCGTCCACGCCGATCCCGGCCGAGCTGTTCGAGCTGTTCCCGGTGCTCAAGCAGATGCTGCACCGGCGCGGCGGCGACCTGTCGGGCGGCCAGCAGCAGCAACTCGCCATCGCCCGCGCACTGGCTGCCGGGCCGAAACTGCTGGTGCTCGACGAGCCCACCGAAGGCATTCAGCCCAGCATCATCAAAGACATCGGCCGGGTGATTCGCGGCCTGGCGGATCGGGGCATGAACGGGCAGAAGATGGCGATCGTGCTGGTCGAGCAGTACTACGACTTTGCCGCCGAACTGGCCGATCGGTACATCGTGATGGAGCGCGGAGAAATCATCAAACGCGGCCAGGGTGCCGACATGCAGGCTGACGGAGTGCGCGTCCTGATGTCGATCTGAAGTCGCATCACCAGCCCGCGCCTGCCGCGCCACAATGCGAGCCTTGTCCGCTTTCGGTTGCACCCCATGATCACCGTTCACCACCTCAACAACTCACGCTCGCAGCGCGTGCTGTGGCTGCTCGAAGAGCTGGGCCTGCCCTACGACATCAAGAAATACCAGCGCGACGCGACCACCATGCTTGCGCCGCCCGAGCTGACCCGGGTGCATCCGCTGGGCAAGTCGCCGGTCATCACCGAGGGTGACATCACCGTGGCCGAATCGGGCGCGATCATCGAGTACCTGCTCGAGTACCACGGCGCGGGCCGCCTGGTGCCTGCGGCGGGCACGCCCGAGCGGCTGCGCTACCGCTACTGGCTGCACTTCGCCGAAGGATCGGCCATGCCGCCGCTGCTGCTCAAGCTCATCTTCGGGCGCATCGCCACCAGCGCGATGCCCTTCTTCGCCAAGCCGATCGCGCGCGCCATCTCAGTCAAGGTGCAGTCCGATTTTGTCGACCCCAATCTGACGCGACAGCTCGACTTCATGGAGTCCGAGCTGAGCCAGACCGAGTGGTTTGCCGGCCCCGAATTCAGCGCCGCCGACATCCAGATGAGCTTCCCGCTCGAAGCCGCCGCCCAGCGCGCCGGGTTGAACGCGAGCCGCCCGAAGCTGATGGCGTTCTTGAAGAAAATTCACGCCCGGCCAGCCTATAAAAAGGCGCTGGAGCGTGGCGGGCCGTACAGTTTCGCGGTGGATTGAGGTGCCGTGACCGATCGTCGGCGCTCGCGCAGAGACCGGCTGCTTGATCGGGCAGTCAACCGCCGTCTTTGGCGACCAGCGGAAACGCCTCGGGCGTTCGAATGGACTCGACCGACAAATCGACGTCGATCTGCGGCCAATACAGGTGGTTCGGGCTCGGCCAAATCACGTCGGACAGTTGCTCTATCGTCGCCGTCTTGAACCATGGGAACTGAGCGAAAGGTACGAGAAGTTCCTCTGCGCCAAGCAGCAGCCAGAACCCGTGCTTGAACACGTGTGTGACTTCAACTGCCGAAGTGTCGATTTCATGCATGTCGAATGCCCTCGATGTGTACTTCGACGACAGCCTGCGCTTCGCGAAGGTGGCGAACTGACAGATCAGTGTAATTTGCCAACGCGACCTTTGCCTCTCGGTCTCTGGGCGCTTCCCGGCGCCGACGCAAGGCCCCGTTGCGAAGCATGCCGAAGGTCGGGTTACTCGATGAGCGCCGTTCGACCGTGCCACTAAAGCCTCAAGTTCGCCACACACGCGGCACGCGCCCTTCCAGTTGCCACGCGACACGCCGCCATTCGGCCCACACCTCGGTCAGCAAATTCATCATCGGCTCGACGCGCTGTGCCAACACACGCAGCACGACGATGCCGTCGTGCGCTGAGGTGGCACCTGCGGTGGGCCGAAGGGCGTGGCCTGCGATCACGCTGCGTGCCGCGTCGAGCAAGGCATCGCGGCGGCTGACCGGCAATGCGCCGCCGGCGGCGAACCACAGCGTTCCCAGCACGCGCTGAGCGGCCCAGCCGGTGGGTGAGTCGAGCAGCCGCGTGTCGCTGGCCTCGATCACGCCGCGCTCCAGCCAGCGGCCGGGCAGCTCGATGCTCTGCGTGAAGCGGCCGCGCTCGAAGGCCTGGCTCGAGGCGGGCAGGCCCAGCGCCAGCATGTCCCAGCCGATCATTTCAGCGCCGGGTGCTAATACGAAGCGCAGGCGGTTCTCGGCGATGCAGCCGCTGTAGGCAATGGTCTCCAGCGGCAGCCATTCAAGCCGGGCGTTATCAGCCAGATGGGCCGTCAACGACTGCACCGCAGGCTCGCCCGCACTGCGATAAAAGCGGGTCGCGCCCGGCGTGGTGATCAGCGCGTGCGCACCCGCTTCAAGCGTGGCTTCGATGTTCAGCACATCACCGCCCACCACACCGCCGGGCGGGTGCACCAGCACGTTGTGGCACACGGCGTGGCCCTCGGGGTACAGGCTTTGCAATACCCGCAGCGGCCCGCTGTGGTGGTCGTGCACGGTGCTGCGCCCGCCGTTGAAGCGGTAGTTCAGCCACAGGTGAGCTTGCCAACCCATGGGGTTCAATGCGAGCCGCGCTGCGACGCGCTGGCCGCGCGCTGTTCCCGAGCGATCGGCAAAGCTCCACTCATCGAAGTTGCGAGATCAGCGCGCGCATCGCTTCGCGGTAAGCCTGCGGTGCGTCGGTTTGCAGCCCGCTGTGCGAGCCGCCTGCGATCTCGACGAAGCGCGTGCCGGCCGGCGCGGCGTCGCGCAAGCGGCGGCCCAGCGCGATGGGCACCGTGGTGTCGGCGCTGCCGTGCAGCATCAAAATCGGTGCGTCCACCTGGCCGATCTTGTCGATCGAGTCGAAATGCTGCGACGAGAAGGCCGACAGCACCGAACCCAGCACGCCGTTAGCCGCGCCCACGTCGGGCCAGCGGGTGAAGGTCGACTCGGTGATGAGTGCCGCGTAGTCGGTGCCCACGTGTTTGCGGTGCGCCAGCTCGATGGCCACGCCGCCGCCCATCGAATGGCCGTAGATCACACGCTTGTGCGGATCGGGTTGACGCCGAACCAGCTCGTCCCACGCGGTGTCGGCATCGGCGTAGATCGTGGCCTCGGACGGGATGATGGGCGTGCTGTCGCCCCAGCCGCGGTAGTCCACCGCCAGCACGGCGAAGCCGGCGTCACGCAGCGCGTCGATTTTTTGCAGGTTCTCATACAGGTTTCGAAAGGTGCCGTGCAGGTACAGCAAGGCCGGCGCATTCGGGTCGGCGTGCGGCAACCACCAGAGTTGCAGCGTCTGCGGGGTGCGTTGCGCGGAGTCTGGCGGCGCCGGCACCGCCAGCGAAAAGGCGCTGTCGCCGGGGCGCAAGCCCGCGAATCCCGCCGGCTGGCCGGGCGTGGCGCGGAACACCAGTTCACGCTCCTTCAACTCCAGCCATGCGCAGCCAGCCACGGCGTGCAACAGCAGGGCCACCGCGCACACTTTCACAAGCCTTACCGTCACTTGAAGCCACACCCACAAAAATTGGAGACAAATCTCGGGACAATCGCGTCCATGAAATTTCGTGCCATCACCATCGCCTTCGCCTTGCTCGGGTTCTCGACCTGGGCATTTTCAGAATCGACTTCCCCGCCGGCCCTTGCTGTTGAAGAGAACCCAGCAGCGACCGAATCTGCTGATTTTTGGCGCCTGAACTATTCACCGTACACCTTCCATTTTTCACGCACCCCGGATCATCGCTATGTTTGGCTGCTCGGGGCAGAGCGGCAATACGCGAACTCCACGCTTCTCGGGGCGGCTTTTTTCAGGAACTCTTTTGGCCAACCCAGCGCCTATGCCTATGGCGGCAAGCGGCTGACGAATTTCAGTCGCCTCGAGCCCTTGTTCGCGCAGTGGACGGTCGGCATCGTGTACGGCTACAAGGGCGAGTTTGCGAACAAGGTGCCGCTCAACTACAAAGGCTTTTCACCGGTGGGCGTGCTGTCGCTGGGTTGGCAATTCAACCGAACCTGGTCGGCCCAGGTCAACCTGCTCGGCACCTCGGCGGTGATGTACCAGGTGTCGGCTGATTTGCGCTGATGGCCGATGCCGC
>JAYVCL010000240.1:0-6656 GCA_043749975.1 Burkholderiales bacterium | reverse complement strand
GGCGATCGCCCACGATCTCGAAGCCGCCTACCGTGACACCCAGCCGCACGTCGATGCCATTGTCTCGATGCGTTTGCAACACATGCTCGGCCAGCTCGACTGAGACCGAGCGCATCAGCAGGCGCGGTGCCGATTCGAGCACCGTCACCTGCTTGCCCAGCGCGCGCGCAGTGGCGGCAATCTCCAGCCCGATGAAGCCGCCGCCCAGCACGGTGAGCTGTTGCGCCGCGTCGAGCAAGGCGCGCAGCCGATGCGCGTCGGCAGCGCTGCGCAACACCGCGACGTTGGCCAGTGCATCGGGCAGGTTCGGCAGGTTCGGCAGCCGCCGCGCGCGCCCGCCGGTGGCGAGCACCAAGCGTTGGTAGCCGATCTCGCACCCCGAACGCAGCCGCACGCTGCGCCGCGGGCGGTCGATCGTCACCGCCGGGTCGGCGCGGTGCGTGGTGATGCCGGCCTCGACGTACCAGCTCTCGGCGCGGTGCGCTTGCAGCGTCTCTTGCGCATTCTTCAGGAACGCCTTCGACAGCGGCGGCCGCTGGTAGGGCAGCTCGATTTCTTCACACACCAGGTGCACACGCGCGCCCTGGCCGGCAGCGGCCAGGCCGGCGCACAGTGCCACACCGGCATGACCGCCGCCGATGATCACGATGTTGCCGCTGTGATTGACGTTGTGGTTGCCGTTGTCGTTCATGGCTTGCGCTGCGAAGGGTCGGTGGACATGGTCGGCTTCTCCTGGCGGTGCTGGTTCGAGTCTTGGATCTGCTCAACAGAAGCATTTGTCCGCAAATCGGTCGAAAACAAGGAAACTTCCGTTTCCCCTTTCCACTCCTACCGCCCGTCGCGGTTTTATACTGGATTGGCGTGAAGTCTTTATCTCAATCGGGAAGCAGGTCATACATGGGTGCCAAACTGAAAGTCACGGGCTGGATCGCGGTGGGTGCCGTCGCAGGAGCGCTGGCGACCATGCAACTGCAGGCCACCGCGCGAAACGCGGTCACGCAACTGCCACTTGAAGAACTGCAGCAACTCGCTGCCGTGTTCGGCATGGTCAAGACCGATTACGTCGAGTCGGTGGATGAAAAGAAGTTGATCACCGACGCCATCGGCGGCATGGTGGCCGGCCTCGACCCGCACTCGCA
Source organism: Burkholderiales bacterium (assembly GCA_043749975.1). Classification (GTDB taxonomy): domain Bacteria; phylum Pseudomonadota; class Gammaproteobacteria; order Burkholderiales; family Burkholderiaceae_C; genus JANYJJ01. The sequence continues at coordinate 5,517 of JAYVCL010000240.1, read as the reverse complement.
GTATTTCGACAAGAAGACTTTCAAGGAATTCCGTGAAGGCACCACCGGCCGCTTCGTCGGCGTGGGCATCGAGATCGGCATGGAAGACGGGCTGGTCAAGGTGGTGTCGCCGATCGAAGGCTCGCCTGCTTTCCGTGCCGGTTTGAAAAGCGGCGACCTGATCACCAAGATCGACGACACCCTGGTCAAGGGGCTGACGATGGATCAAGCCGTCAAGCGCATGCGCGGCGAGCCCAGCACCAAGGTGTCGCTGACGATCTTCCGCAAGTCCGAAAGCCGGACCTTCCCGGTCACGATCACGCGCGAAGAAATTCGCGCCCAAAGCGTGCGCGCCAAGATGATCGAGCCGGGCTACGCATGGCTGCGGGTGAGCCAGTTCCAGGACCGCACGGTCGAAGACTTTGCGCGCAAGCTCGAAGATCTTTACAAAGAAGATCCGAAGATCAAGGGCATCGTGCTGGACCTGCGCAACGACCCGGGCGGCTTGCTCGAAGCGTCGGTGGCGATCTCGGCGGCGTTTTTGCCGACCGACGCGGTGGTGGTGTCCACCAATGGGCAGATCGCCGAATCCAAGTCGACCTTCAAGGCCGCGCCCGAGTTCTACATGCGCCGCGGTGGCTCAGATCCTTTGAAGCGCCTGCCCGAAGCGCTGAAGAACGTGCCCCTGATCGTGTTGGTGAATGAGGGCTCGGCTTCGGCCAGCGAGATCGTGGCCGGCGCGCTGCAAGACCACAAGCGTGCCGTCTTGATGGGCGCGCAAACCTTCGGCAAGGGCTCGGTGCAAACCGTGCGGCAGTTGTCGCCCGAGACGGCGTTGAAGATCACCACCGCGCGCTACTACACGCCCAGCGGCAAGTCGATCCAGGCCAAGGGCATCATCCCCGATGTGATGCTGGACGAAACGCCTGACGGCAACTTGTTCGCTTCGCTGCGCGTGCGTGAAGCCGACCTGGAAAAACACCTGCAAAGCGGCCAGGGTGCCGAGCAAAAAGACGAAGCGCGCGAGAAGGCACGCGACGAAGCGCGCAAGAAACTCGAAGACGAGTCGGCCAAGAAAAACACGCCGCCCAAACCGCTCCCCGAATTCGGCAGCGCGGAAGACTTTCAACTGGCGCAGGCGCTGAATCGCTTCAAGGGCAAGCCGGTGCTGGTCAGCAAGACCATGACCGAACGCAAGGAAGAGCCGGTCACGAACTGAGTTTCCCGCACCCTGAAAAACGCCCGCAGTTCGCGGGCGTTTTTGATTCAGTAAAGCTAGATGCACAAGTATGCTCAGTCGATGATTCACGACACACATGACGGCCTCAGCGACGCCCAGTTGCTGCGCTATTCGCGCCACATCCTGCTCGACGAACTGGGCATCGAAGGCCAGCAGCGGCTGCTGGGCGCGCATGCGCTCGTGATCGGTGCCGGCGGCCTCGGCTCGCCGGTGCTGATGTACCTTGCCACGGCCGGCGTGGGCTGCATCACCGTCGTCGACAACGACACGGTGGACATCACCAACCTGCAACGCCAGATTGCCCACACTCTCGCCCGCGTGGGACAGGCCAAGGTCGCCTCGGCGGCGCAAACCGTCGCCGCCATCAACCCCGAGGTGAAGGTCATCGCGCTGCAACAGCGTGCCGATGCAGCGCTGCTCGACACGCTGGTGGCGCAGGCCGACGTGGTGCTGGACTGCTGCGACAACTTTGCGACCCGCCACGCCGTCAACGCGGCCTGCGTGAAGCACGCCAAACCGCTGGTGTCGGGTGCGGCCATCGGCTTCGACGGGCAGATCTCGGTCTATGACACACGCGACACGCGCGACACGCGCGACACACGCCACGCGCAACCCGCCGACACGCCGTGCTATGCCTGCGTCTTCCCGGCCGAGGCCACATTCGAAGAAGTGCGCTGCGCCACGATGGGTGTGTTCGCGCCGCTGGTGGGCATCATCGGCAGCATGCAGGCAGCCGAGGCGCTGAAGCTGCTGGCCGGCGTGGGCTCGTCGCTGGCCGGGCGGCTGCAGATGCTGGACGCGCGCTCGATGCAATGGACCGAGATTCGCACCGGGCGCAGCGCCGGCTGCACGGTGTGTGGCCATCGCCCCGCGCCGGCTTGAGATCACTCGCTGAAAAAGTCAGGCCATCGGGTTTCCAATGCCGTTGCGATCGGCAAGTGAACACGGCCGCCAACGGGGCGTGCCGAACCGCTGGCTGCGCCCGCCAACACCACACGCGCCACACACACGCGTTAAGCTGACCCCACCATGGACAAACGCACCGATCTCACCGCACGCAACTTCCCCACGGCGCAGGAGGAAGCCGAAGGCCTGGAGCCGCCGTCACGCTACAAAGGGCCTGAAAGCGCCTACCGGCTGGCCTTCACCGACAACGATTTTTTGCTGCGCGAAGAATTGCGCCCGGTTCGCATGCAACTCGAATTGCTGAAGCCCGAAATGGTTCAGCGTGAGCAGGGCATCGAGTCGACCATCGTGATTTTCGGCAGCGCGCGAATCCCGTCCCCCGAAGCGGCCGCCGAGGCTTTGGCGCACGCACGAGTGCTGGCCGAACCGGCAGCCGTTCACCGCGCGCAGATGCAGGTGCACATGTCGCGCTATTACGAAGAGGCACGCCGCTTCGCGGCCATCGTCACCAGCCGCACGTGCGACCTGAGCACGCCCGTGCACGTGGTCACCGGCGGCGGCCCCGGCATCATGGAAGCCGGCAACCGCGGCGCCTTCGAAGTGGGCGGGCGCAGCATCGGCCTGAACATCGTGCTGCCGCACGAGCAAGAACCCAACCGCTACATCACACCCGAGCTGTGCTTTCAGTTCCATTATTTCGCGCTGCGCAAGATGCATTTCTTGATGCGCAGCATCGCTCTGGTGTGCTTCCCCGGCGGCTTCGGCACACTCGACGAACTGTTCGAAACCATGACGCTGATCCAGACCGGCAAGTGCCGCAAGCGCCCGATCTTGCTGTTCGGGCGCGACTTCTGGACCCGTCTGATCAACTTCGACGTGTTGATCGAAACCGGCATGATTTCTGCGCAAGACGTGAACCTTTTTCGATTTGTCGAAACGGCGGAAGAAGCCTGGCACGTGCTGGAAGCCGAATACGGCTTCGATCTGCCGGACACCGAAAAAGGCGAGTTCGCTATCGACATCTGAAGGACGCCAAACCATGAACCAGCACATCAGCATCATCGGCGCGCCCACCGACATCGGTGCCGGCAGCCGCGGTTCGAGCATGGGCCCCGAGGCACTGCGCGTGGCCAACATCGTGCCGGTGCTGCAAGGCCATGGGCTGGAGGTGCTTGACCGCGGCAACCTCAGCGGCCCGGCCAATCCGTGGCTACCGGCGGTCGACGGCTACCGACACTTGCACGAAGTGGTGGCATGGAACCAGGCGGTGCACGGCGCGGTACACGCCGAGCTGAAACTGGGCCGCCTGCCCATCTTGCTGGGCGGCGACCACTGCCTGGGCGTCGGCTCGATCAGCGCGGTGGCGCGCCACTGTCGCGACAGCGGCAAGAAGCTGCGCGTGTTGTGGCTCGACGCGCACGCCGACTTCAACACCAACACCTTGACCCCCAGCGGCAACACGCACGGCATGCCGGTGGCGTGCCTGTGCGGGCACGGCCCCAAAGAGCTGATCGAGATCGGCGGACACGTGCCCGCCATCAGCCCGAAGTGGGTGCGCCAGATCGGCATTCGCAGTGTGGATGCCGGTGAAAAACGCTTCGTGCACGAGATGGATCTGGAAGTCTTCGACATGCGCTACATCGACGAGATGGGCATGCGCCACGCGATGGAACTTGCGCTGGCCACGCTGGACGCCAACACGCATTTGCACGTCAGCTTCGATGTCGATTTTCTCGATGCCTCCATCGCCCCCGGCGTGGGCACCACCGTCAGGGGCGGCCCGACCTACCGTGAAGCACAGTTGTGCATGGAAATGATCGCCGACACCGGGTGCCTCGCGTCGCTCGACGTGATGGAACTCAACCCGGCCCTCGACGTGCGCAACGCCACCGCCGAGCTGGCGGTGGACCTGGTCGAGTCGCTGTTCGGCAAGAGCACCTTGATGCGGAAGTGAAGGGCTGGCAGCAGCGTGTGGGCTCGCCGTTGAAGTTGTCGAACCTGGCGCAAGCGCTGCACATCTCAGCCACCACGGCCACGCGCTACGTCGAAATTCTGGAAGCGCTGTACATCGTCTTTCGGGTCACGCCGTGGCACCGCGACGTGGCGCGCAGCCTGCTCAAGGAACCCAAGATCTACTTCCTGGACACCGGGCTGGTCAGGGGCGACGCCGGCATCAAGCTGGAGAACGCCGTGGCCGCCATGCTGCTCAAGCACTGCCATCACCGGCAAGACGCCGAAGGCAAGGCGGTGACACTGCACACCATCCGCGACAAAGAGCGCAACGAGATCGACTTCGTGCTGACCGAGGGCGACACCGTGACCGACCTGGTCGAAGTCAAGCTCAGCGACCCCGTGCCCAGCGCCTATCTGCACCGCATGGCCGAGCGCTTTGCGCCTGCCCGCGCGGTGCAGGTGGTGGTTGAGCTGCGACAGGCGGCGCAGCATCGGCGGGTGGAGGTGGCCAGCGCGGACGGGTGGCTGGCGGGGTTGGCGGCGTAAGCAGGCCGGCCGCCGCCGTGGTCCGCAGTGCGGGCAATTGCGAGTCATTGCGCATCGTCGCGCAACGGGTTGACCACGCGCAACTGCTGGTTCAGCATTTGACCGTGCTGCATGTCCTCGGTCAGCAAGACGCCGCACTGCGCTCCCAGTGCCGCCGCAGCGATCTGGCAGTCCCAGAACGAGAAACCGTAACGGTTGCGCAAGCTCAACGCCGTGGCCAGCACCTCGGCATTGGCTGGCTGCAGGCGGGTGCGCGCGAACATGGCCCGCAAGTTGGCCTGAATCCAGGCGTCGGCCCGCGCGTTGCGCAGCATCACGTTGTAGTACTCGGCCACCACTTGCGGGCTGATCACCAAGGCCAGCCCGGACTGCACCAGCGCCAACGCACGTTGATGGCGTGGGTCGCCCGGCACTTTCAAATGCGCATAGACCCAGATGTTGGTGTCGACGAACGCGCTGGCCTGGCCGGCCTCAGGCCGGAACGAAGCGCCTGTGTCAACTGCGCAGAGCAGGCCTGAGATGAGCCGACTTCGCTGCGCAGCTTCGCAGGTGTTTCGCTGCGTCGGCTCACTTGCGCCTGGCATTGCGCTGGTCGCGACTGGGCATCACGAGCCGCTCGACCTCGGCGATCTGAAACGCCGGGGAGCGCGCAGGCTTGGTCCGTGAAGGCGCCACCGTGTCGCGCACCAGCCGCACCGGGCGCAAGACGATCTCGCCGCTGGCGCGCTCCTCCAGTTCGAAATGCCGGCCCGAGTACTTCTTGCCCAGCGTGAGCTGGCCGCTGGTGCCTACCGTTTTCAACATAGCTGGCTTTCATGCTGCATGATTTTGCAGGTTCACGATAGCATGATTGGCCACCTGAAACGGTGACACTCAAGGGTCGCCAGCTTGAC
>JAYVCL010000239.1:0-2623 GCA_043749975.1 Burkholderiales bacterium | reverse complement strand
GTTCAGGTGCCGCGCCGGGCCGATGCCCCCGGCCGTGCCGATGCGGTTGACGCTGAACTTGTTCCAGCCGAGCGTGTTGGATTCGCAATCGCCGGGCTTCGGCACGAGCGGGCAGTTCCACGGGTTGATGATCCAGTCGTGGCCGAACACGGTGAAGGCGTGGTTGCGCGGGTGTCCGCCGGGGTGCACGACGCGAAAGCGCACCGCGGTGCCGGCCTTGGCGGTGAAGATCGGCGTCGCCGGGTCGCCGTGGCCGACCGAACTCAGTGCGTTAGAGAAGTCGTAGTTCGCCATCTCGTCGGGCGAGCTGCCGGGGTCGGCACCGAGCCGGGCCCAGAGCGGTTCGGTGCGGTAGTTGAAGGCCTTCTGGCCCGAGTCTTCGGCGTCGTCGCCGTTGCGCAGGTTGGCCAGCGCCGAACCGTTTTGCTGCAGGCTGAGGTCGTCCTGGTACATCAGCACGAACTCGCGGAAGCGCTTCGCGCCGACCGGGGGATGCAGGCTGCACTGCGTGCCGCTGCCGACCTTCTTCGGCAGCCAGTGCGTGATCGTGGCGCTCGCGTTCTGACTCGCGTCGACCGTCGTGTCGGAACACTGCGGCTCGATCACCAGCGAGCCGATCGCGCCGTGCGAGGAATGCTTGACCACGTCGGCCATGTCGCGCAGCGCGATGGCGCCGAACTCGACCGGCGCGGCCTTGCCGGCTTTGCTGAAATGGCCGGCGTACCAGGTGTAGAGCGTGGGCGCGAGGTGCGGCAGACCGCCTCGCGCGGCGGGTTTGGAGACCAACTCCGACAAGCCGCCCGCGCCGAGCACGTTCAGATCGTGGCGGCAGTCCGTGCAGGGCTTGGCCGTCGAGTCCTTGTTGTTGCCGACGTGCGCGCCATCGCTCGCGTTCGTGTTGACGCCGACGAGCTGCGGGTGCAGCGCGACGTTGCGGGACATCCGAACCTGGTTGAAGTTGAAGCCGCGCACGATCGGCGGAATCATGTTGAAGCTCCAACTGCTGCGCGCTTCCTGGTTTTTGGCGCGCTGCTCGGGCGTCAGGTTTTGCTCAGGCCCGTCAAACGGCAAGGGGCCATCGATCGCGTCTTCGGGGATGCGGTTGTAAAGTTTGACTGTGACGCAATCGCCCGCTTTCGCGCGTAGCACCAATGGCTCCGGCTGCTTGCTGCCATTGCGGTAGGCGACCTCGTCTTCGGCCTGCACGAAGAGGATAGCGTTCGGGTCGTCGAGCTTGAAACGGTCGTTGTAGACGAGCTTGTGATTCGGCAGCAGGTCGCGAGCGCGCCATGCCGCCACCTCTCTGACTTCCGGCTTTGCGCCCTGAGGGCAAGGCTTTTGGGCAGACGTGCTCGACGACACACCGAGCGGGTTCGACGGCAGCGGCTTCAGTCCGGGCTGTTCAAGCGGGGTCACCGCTCCGCCGTGGTTTGCCGACTTGAACGCGCGCAGAAAACCCCATTGCCCGTCCCACAAATTGTCTGTCGCCGACGAGTAGTAGAGGTAGTCCGTCGGCTGTTGCGGCGACGCCGAGTCGACGTTGACCTCGAACTCGAAGTGCTCCGAGATGCCGATCTGCTGCGCGTTCATCCAGCCGCTGCTCTTCGATCCGGGCTGCGAGAGCCACTTCACGCCGTGCATCGTGAACACGTGATTCTCTTCTTGCGCGCCTTGAACCAAGCGCAACTGCACCTTGTCACCCTCGTAGGCCAGCAGCAGCGGCGTGGCAGGGTCGCCCTTGCCGCGCAGCGCCGGACGGTGGTCACCGATCGATGGCACCGTGCCCTTCGGCAGTTCGGTGAAGAGCATCTTGTCGGCGGTGCCGCCCGGGCTCACAGCGATGCTGGCGGGCATTTGCGCCGTCGCCTCGTGCAAGGCCGAGCTGAACACGTGCGCAGGGTCACCCGCAGCGCCCGCCTTCTGCTCGATCAGCGGAGTCGGCAAACCGCCCACACCGTTCTTGCCGCGCTCGAAGTCGGCCAGCGTGCCGTCCGCGGCCGTCTTCGTCTTGGCCAGGCGCAGCGGGATCGGCTCGTTGCGGTAGTTCAGCAACTGGCCGCCGGGGTCGCCGCCCGAGATGCCCTCGGGGAACGGGATCGGCATGTGATCGACCGACATCGGCAGGCCGCGCTCGAAGCGGTTTGGCGAGTTGACCGGCTTGTCGTCCTTGTCGTAGAGGATCGCGAAGTCGGCGAAGGCGAGCGCGAACTCGCGCCGATCTTCGTTGCCCTTCGCGGCAAACAGGAGCTGTGTGTCGCTGCAACCGGCGATCTGCTGCGCGCTCGGTAGCAGCAGCACGTTGGCCGCGTACGAGGTTGGGCCACCATCGGCGCGACACGGGATCGGCACGGCTTTGCCGGCGCCGTCGGCGCGCGAGCCGCCGATGATTTGCTTGCCGTCAAGCGTCGTCCAGACCGAGTCTTTCGGCTCGACGACGAGCGCGGCGTAGAGGCCGTGGTGCTGGTGCGAGCTGGGGCCGAAGTGGTCGTGCGTGAATACCGTGCGCAGCGTTCGGTCCTTCTTTTTGTTGTCGAGCAACGGGTCGGCCCACCAGCGCTGCACGGTCGTCTGCGCGCCGCACCAGGGGTGCTTCTCGAGCTCTTCGGCGGTGACTTGCGCGAGG
>JAYVCL010000238.1:0-9822 GCA_043749975.1 Burkholderiales bacterium | reverse complement strand
CAGTCCAGTGCTGCGAAATTACCTGTGCGTGATTTGGCGATGATTCCCGTCACGGAAACAGTCAGACAACAGGAGCAGCAAATGAAAAACAACTTCGGTACTCGCCATCGTGTTTCGCTGGCAATTGCCTTCGCCGCAGCGACGGCGCTTTCTGCGTCAACGGCTGGTCAGGCGAAAGAAAATCAAGACGAAGGTCGCGGCGACAGTCAAGAAGAAAACCGCAGTGACCGACACGACCAGAGTCAGGTCAGGCGCGGCTTCGAAATATCTCCGGCAGGCGTATCGCTGAACCTCGTCGGCAAGAACCGGGCCCTGGTCGGGCTGGGGAGCTACATCGTCAACACAACGGGCTGCAGCGACTGCCACACGCATCCCTCGTACGCGCCTGGCGGAGACCCCTTCAAAGGGCAACCCGAGATGATCAACGCAGGCCAATTCCTGTCGGGCGGCCGAGTTTTTGGCCCGTTCACCTCGGCCAACCTGACGCCAGACTTTGCGGGAAGACCGGCCGGCTTGACCTTGAAAGAGTTTGTCACGCTCCTGCGCACCGGCCATGACCCCAAGGATTCTCCTGGGGAATTGCTGCAGGTCATGCCCTGGCCGGTTTTTGGAAAGAAGACCGACCGCGATTTGCATGCAATTTACGAGTACCTGCGTTCGGTCCCATCACTGCCGAACAATCCCAACCCCCGCCCGTAGTCGAAAGCTCGCGCCGCCTGGGCAGCGCCGCTTGTAGCAAGCTCAGTCAGCGCGCCTGTCCAGCCGGGTCGAAGCGGCCTGCGAACAAGATGTTCATGCGGCCACGCGGGTCAACCGCCAGCCAGCGCGGCCGGTGCGGCCAGCGCAATCGCCTCGAACGCACGCAGCACGGTCTGCATCCGCACGGCGGCTCGGTCGCCGGGCAACTGCAGCAAGCTGGCCACCGCCGCTGCGCCGGGCACGGCGACGGCCAGCCACACTGTGCCGACCGGCTTGAGCGCCGAGCCGCCGCCCGGCCCGGCGACGCCAGTGACGGCGACCGCCACCTGCGCGCGCGAATGGCGCAGCGCACCGTCGGCCATCGCGCACGCGACCTCGGCGCTGACCGCACCGTGTTGCTCGATGCACCGCGCCGGCACGCCCAGCAGCTCGGTCTTGGCGGCGTTGGAGTAGGCGACGAAACCGCGCTCGAACCAGTCGCTGGAGCCGGCCACGGCGGTACAGGCCGCGGCGATCAGGCCGCCGGTGCACGACTCGGCAGTGGTCAGCATCCAGCCGCGCTCGCGCAAGGCCGCGCCAACGCGCCCGACGCGCCACGCCAGGGCCGGGTCGAGTTCAGTCACAACCACCGCCACAGCGCCATCACCATCAACGCGCACAGCGCAGCCACCAGGTCGTCCAGCAAGATGCCCACGCCCTGACGCCAGCCGATGTCCTGGCCGCGCCGCAGCTTGAACAGGGCGTCGGCCCAGGCCACCGGCCCGGGCTTGGCGGCATCGAAAAATCGAAACAATGCGAAAGCCACGAACTGCGCCCACAAGCCTGCCGGCATCACCAGCCAGAGCACGGCCCAGAAGGCAATGATCTCGTCCCACACGATGGAGCCGGGGTCGGCCACCGCCAGGTGGCGCGCGGTGACGGTGCAGGCCCACGCCCCCACCAGCAGGCCGGCCGTGAGCAGCAGCGCCCACTGCGGGTCGCTCAGGTGCCGTTGCAGCACCAGGAAGGCCAGCCAGGCCCACAAGGTGCCCACCGTGCCCGGAGCGATGGGCGACAGCCCGCTGCCGAAGCCGAGTGCGATGGCGTGCGCCGGGTGCGACAGCATGAAGCGCAGCGTCGGCTTGCGCGGCGCGCGGCGAAGCTGGGGGTTGAGCTGATGCAGTGGCGGCGGATCGTTCATCGGCGGCATCGCTTCAGCTTTCAAAATGGTCGAACGAGGTGAAGTGTGCGTCCACGCTGCGCCCGGCAGCGTCGACCAAACGCAGTCCGGCTCGGGCCTCGATGCTGCCGATTCGCGTGACCACCACGCCGGCTTCGGTGGCAGCGGCCTGCACCTGATGCGCACGTTCAGCCGGGGCGGTGAACACCAGTTCGTAGTCGTCTCCGCCGGCCAGCGTGTACTCGCGTTGCAGCACCTGCGGCAGGCCGCGCATCACGCCGCTGCGCGGCACGGCGTCCACGTCGAGTGTGGCCCCGACGCCGGAGCGTCGAAGAACGTGCGACAGGTCGCCCAAGAGGCCGTCAGACACGTCGACGGCGCTGTTCGCCACACCGCGCAAGGCCAGGCCCAGCGCCACCTGCGGCTGCGGGCATTCCATGGCCCGGCGCAGCGTGTCGAAGGCGTCGCCGCCCAGGCTCAGTGTGCCGCGAAACAGCGCCAAGGCCAGCCGCGCATCGCCCAGCGTGCCGCTCACGTACACCGCGTCACCGGCCCGCGCGCCCGAGCGCAGCAGGGCACGCCCGGCGGGCACCTCGCCGAACACCGTGATGCAGATGTTGAGCGGGCCTTGGGTGGTGTCGCCGCCGATCAGCTCGCAGCCTTGTGCATCGGCCAGGGCGAGCAGGCCGCGCGAGAAGGCGGCCAGGAATTCTTCATCGGCGCGTGGCAGCGCCAACGCCAGCGTGAAGGCCAGCGGCTTGGCACCGCAGGCCGCCAGGTCGCTCAGGTTCACCGCCAGCGCCTTGTGGCCCAGACGCTCGGGCCGCACCGTGCTCAAGAAGTGCCGGCCCTCGACCAGCATGTCGCTCGACACCGCGAGCTGCATGCCTGCCGACGGCGCGAACAGCGCGCAGTCGTCGCCCACGCCCAGCGCCGCGCGCTTTACGTTGCGCGTGAAGTACTTGGCGATCAACGCGAATTCACCGAGGGGCATGGCAAGGCATGAGGCAGCGTTGGGGTGGCGGGGGTCGCGGCGCATGAACGCAGCAGATGAACGCAGGGCGATTCCATTATCGGCGGCTGGCCCCGCCGTGATGTGGGCGCGCGGGGTACCCGCGAGGCTGACTTCTACAATCATCGAGACATCGACCCTTCGAGACCAGGCCATGACCACAACCGAACAAAAACGCGCCGAACTTCGCCAGGCCGCACTCGATTACCACGAGTTTCCCGTGCCCGGCAAAGTGGCCATCGCGGCGACCAAGCAACTCGTCAACCAGCGTGACCTGGCGCTGGCCTATTCACCCGGCGTGGCGTTCGCCTGCGAAGAGATCGTGGCCGACCCGGCGAATGCCTTCCGCTACACCGCCCGCGGCAACCTGGTCGCCGTCATCACCAACGGCACCGCGGTGCTGGGGTTGGGCAACATCGGCCCGCTGGCGGCCAAGCCGGTGATGGAGGGCAAGGCGGTGCTGTTCAGGAAATTCGCCGGCATCGACGTGTTCGACATCGAGGTGAACGAGAACAACCTGGACAAGCTGATCGACCTGATCGCCGCGCTGGAGCCCACCTTCGGCGGCATCAACCTGGAAGACATCAAGGCCCCCGACTGCTTCTACGTCGAGCGTGCGCTGCGCAGCCGGATGAAGATTCCGGTCTTCCACGACGACCAGCACGGCACCGCCATCGTGGTCGGCGCGGGCATGCTGAACGCGTTGAAGGTGACCGGCAAGGACATCCGAAAAGTCAAGCTGGTGACTTCGGGTGCGGGCGCTGCGGCGCTGGCCTGCCTGGGCCTGCTGGTCAAGCTGGGGTTGCCGCGCGAAAACATCTGGGTCACCGATCTGGCCGGCGTGGTGTACGAAGGCCGCTCCGAGCTGATGGACGAAGACAAGATCGTTTTCGCTCAAAAAACCTCGATGCGCACGCTGGCCGAGGCGATGCGCGGTGCCGACATTTTTCTGGGCTTGTCCGCCGGCGGCGTGTTGAAGCCCGACATGGTCGCCAGCATGGCCGCCCAGCCGCTGATCTTTGCGCTGGCCAACCCGACGCCGGAAATCCTGCCGGAAGAAATCCAGGCGGTGCGCAGCGACGCGATCATCGCCACCGGCCGCACCGACTACCCGAACCAGGTCAACAACGTTCTGTGCTTCCCGTACATCTTTCGCGGCGCACTCGATTGCGGCGCCACCACCATCACGGTGGAGATGGAAATCGCCGCCGTGCACGCGATCGCCGAGCTGGCGCAGGCCGAGCAAAACGAGGTGGTGGCGGCGGCCTACGCCGGTGTCACCTTGAGTTTCGGCCCCGAATACCTGATCCCGAAACCGTTCGACCCGCGGCTGATGATGAAGATCGCGCCCGCCGTGGCGCAGGCCGCCGCCGACTCGGGCGTGGCAGCGCGGCCGATTGCCGATCTGGACGCTTACCGCAGCAAGTTGCAAACCTTCGTCTACGCCTCGGGCACCACGATGAAACCGATCTTCGACCTGGCCAAGGCCGCGTTGAAAAAACGTGTCGCCTATGCCGAGGGCGAAGAAGAACGGGTGCTTCGCGCGGTGCAAATCGTGGTCGATGAAAAGCTCGCGCGGCCGACGCTGATCGGGCGGCCCGAGGTGATCGCCACGCGGATCGAGAAGTTCGGCCTGCGCCTGGAGGCAGGGCGCGATTACGACCTCGTCAACACCGAAAACGACCCGCGTTTTCGCGACTACTGGCAGACCTACCACGCGCTCACCGAGCGCAAGGGCGTGACCGCGCAACTGGCCAAGATCGAGATGCGGCGCAGGCTGACCTTGATCGCCGCGATGATGCTGTACAAGGGCGAGGTCGACGGCATGCTGTGCGGCACCTGGGCCAGCACGGCGATGCACTTGCAATACATCGAGCAGGTGATCGGGTTCCGTCAAGGGGCCAAAACGTTTGCCTGCATGAACGGGCTGATCTTGCCCGGCCGCCAGGTGATGCTGGTCGACACCCACGTCAACTACGACCCCAGCGCCGAGCAACTGGCCGAAATCACCGTGATGGCGGCCGAAGAAATGAAGCGCTTCGGCATGCGGCCCAAGGCCGCCCTGCTGTCGCACAGCAACTTCGGCTCCAGCAACCAGCCGTCGGCGGTCAAGATGCGCGACGCGCTGCAACTGCTGCGGCAGCGCGCGCCGTGGCTGGAAGTGGACGGCGAGATGCACGGCGACACCGCTCTGGACGCCGACTATCGGAGCCAGTTGATGCCCTCGAGCACCCTGCGCGGCGAGGCCAACTTGCTGGTGCTGCCGAACATCGACGCGGCCAACATTGCTTACAACTTGCTCAAGACGGCAGCCGGCGGCGGCATCGCCATCGGCCCGGTGCTGCTGGGGGCGGCCCAGCCGGTGCACATCCTGACGCCGTCGGCCACCGTGCGCCGCATCGTCAACATGACGGCACTGACGGTGGCCGACGCCAACGCCCTGCGCTGACGGTCAGGCGCTGTGTCACGGTGCGACGCACCGGATGCAGCAATGTCCGGGAGAACCCGAAGGACTTGTGTCGAGCGTGTGACACCGTTTTTTTCAGGCATCGTCTGGCCTCCGCGACGCCCGCACAGCGCCCACACAGAACAGACTTCTAAACAGCGAGCGCACACTCACAATTCGCAGGCGCCGCCCCATTTTGAGGCAGAGGCTTGAGCTTTCAGGCCCGATTCGGTACCATTGCTGATTCTGTACTTCGGGAAAACCCGTGTTTCTCTCTGGTTGGTCATCGGCGTGGCATCCCATGCGCAAGTTGGGGCTCGCTATCACCATCGCAGCGGCTTTCATGGCTTCCGGCGCGGTTGTTGGCAAAGGCCCTTCGCCCGCATCGGGCTCTGTCGCCGTCACTGAATTGCCCTACGAAGCACAAGTCACCGAGCGCCTGATCCGCGCCGGTGGTCCGTTTCCGTACGCGAAGGACGGCGCGGTGTTCGGTAACCGCGAGCGTGCACTCCCAAATCAGCCAAGAGGCTTTTATCGGGAATACACGGTGATCACAAGAAGTTCGCGCGACCGGGGCGCTCGCCGCATCGTGTGCGGAGGGCTGGCACCGAAACTTCCTGAAACTTGTTATTACTCCGACGATCACTATGCAAGCTTTCGCCGCATTTTGCGGTGAGCGTTGAAGTTGGGTTGTTTTTTTGACTGAAGGGGGATACGCGACCATGCTTTTGCAGACTGTCCGTCCGAATATTGTTCAAGCCATCCGCGCCTACCGCGTGGAGGATTTGATGTCGTCCGCCAACGATGTTGGCCAGCATTTCTTGTATGCCAACCTGAGCGCGGCCCAGTCCAAACAGGACGTGCTCGAAAGCATCGCGGAGGCCTTTTTGTTTCCAGCCCATTTCGGCAAGAACCTCGATGCGCTCTACGACTGCATGACCGATCTGGTGCACAAGGCGGGTTCCCAGCCTGGCTTCGTGGTGGTGCTGGAGCAGTTGCCCGACAACCCGCGCTTCGACCGCGAGGTGCGCGAGCAACTGCTCGACGTGTTTCGCGATGCGGCCGATTTTTGGGCGGAGCGAAAAATACCGTTCAGGTGTTTCTATTCTTTTCAGTAGCCCGCTCACAGGAACAAAGTTCCTGGGAGCGGGCTACCGAAGTGGCTCAAAGCATCACCGAGAAGCCGGCGAAGGCGGCCGCAAAGAGTGCAGCAGGCGCGAATTTCGGCATGAACATGCCGCTGATGAGCAGCGCTTTCGACACGGCGATGTGGTTGAACGCGGCGTGACTGCGGGCTTCATCACCGGCACAATAAGAAAGCGGTCTTCGGGCCGCTTTTTTCATGCCGTTGCGCAGATCCGAGCCAAGTCCAGGTACTCGGCGACGGCCACTTCCTCGGCGCGCCGCTGCACATCGAAGGCACCTGCAAAACCGCGCTCCTCCAGCCAGCGGCCCAGCGTGTGTCGCAGCAGCTTGCGACGCTGTGAAAACGCGACCTGCACCAGTTCACTCAACAGGGCGGCGTCGACACCGGCTGGCGCGGGCAACGGCAGCATCCGCACCACCGCTGAATCGACCCGCGGCGGCGGCTCGAAGGCTGTGGGCGGCACGTCCAGGACCGACTCGATGGCATAGCGCCATTGCAGCATCACCGACAGGCGTCCGTAGTCCTTTTTGCCGGGGCCGGCAGCCATGCGGTCGACCACCTCTTTTTGCAGCATGAAGTGTTGGTCCAGCACGTGGTCGACGGCTTCGAGCAAATGGAACAGGATCGGCGTGGAGATGTTGTAGGGCAGGTTGCCGACGATGCGCAGGCTCTGTCCCGCGTGCTCGGCCAGCGCTGTGAAATCGACCTTCAGCACGTCGGCCTCGATCACCGTGAGTTCGCTGCGCTTGCGCAGGCGGGCCGCCAGATCGCGATCCAGTTCGATCACGGTCAGCCGGCCGCTCGCAGCCACCAAGGGCTTGGTCAGGGCCCCGAGGCCCGGGCCGATTTCGACCAGGGCCTGGCCGGGGCGTGGCGCAATGACATCGACGATGGCACCGAGCACCGACGCATCGGTGAGGAAGTGTTGGCCGAAGCGCTTGCGCGCGATGTGCTTCACGGCCGGCGCACCGAGCTTGCTGTCTTACTGCGGCACTTCACGCAGTTCGACGTAGGCGCGGGCGCGCAAATCGCGCAGCCACTCGGCGTAGGCTTCATCGAACTTCTGCTCGCGCAGGACATTGCGTGCCTGCTCGCGCAGTTGCTTGACTTCGAGCGCGGTCTGACGCCGCTCGGTCACCTGGAGCAGGTGCACGCCGAAGCGCGACACGATCGGGTCCGAAATGCCGCCCAGCGCCAGCCCGGTCATGGCCTCTTCGAATTCGGGCACGAAGCTGCCCGGCGAGGCCCAGCCGAGGTCTCCACCTTGCGCGGCGCTGCCGTCTTCGGAGTTGTCTTTGGCGAGTTGCTCGAAGCTCTTGGACGAGCTTTGAATCTGCCGCTTGAACTCCGCCAGCCGGCGAATCGCAGCCTCTTGCGACAGTTGCGCCGACGGCTTCAGCAGGATGTGCCGCGCGTGGGTTTGGGTGATCGAAAACGCGCCCGAATCGCGCCGCTCGACCAGCTTCAATATGTGGAAACCGGCCGCCGTTCGCAGCGGCTCAGGAGCCACTTCGCCTGCCTTCAGGCCGCGCACCTGGGCCACGAACACATCGGGCAGCCGATCAGCCGCGCGCATGCCGATGACGCCGCCCTGCGCCTTGTTGCCGTCTTCCGAAATCTCACGCGCCACGGCCTCGAACGACTCGCCGGCCCGGACCCGCGCCAGCACCGAATCTGCGCGGAGGCGGCGCTCGGCCACCACCGCCACGTCGGCACCTTCGGGCACCCCGACCAGCACCTGCGCGATGTTGTATTCGGTCGAAGCGCCGGCGGCTGCGCGCTGCTTTTCGATCACCGCGTCGATGTCGGTGTCGGTGATGCGGATGCGGCCCTGCACCTCACGCTCGCGCACGCGTTCGATCATGAGCTGGTCGCGCACGTTGTTGCGAAAGCGCGCGTAGTCGACGCCGTCGGCACGCAGCCGTTCGCGCAACTGGGCCGGCGTGATCTGGTTCTGCACCGCCACGTTGGCCACCGCCCGGTCAAGCTCCGACTCGTCGATGCGCGTGCCGCTGTCGCGGGCGTAGGTCACCTGGACCCGTTCGTCGATCAAGGCATCCAGCGTTTGCTTGCGCAAGTCATCGGCCGGCGGCAGCCGCGTGCCGGTGCGGGCCGCGTTTTCGCGCACGCGGGCCAGCCGCAGCTCCAGCTCGCCGGCGGTCACCAGTTCCTGGTTGACGATGACGGCGATGTAGTCGCCGCCACGCGGGGCCGGGCTGACTGAGCTGGCCGGCGCAGCAGGCTTCGGCTTCGTCGGTTGCGCCGCTGCGAGCGGGGCAACCACCAGCAAGGCCACGGCCAGCGCGATGCCACAGCGGCCACAGCGTCGAGCACGGAAAAGGGAGGTCAGCTCAGTCATAGGTCGGTGTGGGAGCGCTGGGAGAGTTCCGATCGCGCAGAAGCTGGTAACCGGCGATATTGTCCTTCAAGACCTGCAAGGGGTTGGAGCCCAGCCGCGACAGTCCGACCAGCTCGAGTTGCAGGTGCAGTCGGGTGGTGGCTTCGCTGCGGCCGGTGGACAGCCGCTCGGCCACCAGGCGGCCGATCCAGCAGCCGGCGTCGTATTCCAGGCCCAGCACCGAATCGATGACGCGGCTTTCGCTGGTGCTGTAGTTGATGCGGCCCACGCTGTACCAGGTGCCGAGACACGAGGCATTGCCGCGGCTGACCGAGGCTGTCGAGGCACCGGTCGCTGGCCCGTACACCGGCCACTGCCAGCCCAGTTCGACCTGCTCTCCCGCGCTGCGCGTGAGGCGGTGCGTGGCGTTGACGGTGCGAAAAGGGCCAGGCGAATAGCGTGCGCTGACGACCGAACGCACCGCGCGCCCGATGTCGGGGCTGTATTGCGCCGATGCGTCCAGCGTCCAGTGCTTGACCAGGCTGGTCGAGCCGAGCACCAGCACATCGGAAAAGCGTTGCGTGAGCGGCGCTGCGTCGAAGGTGATGCGCTGGTCGCGAAAAAGATACCGCTGCGCCAGCCCCAGGCGCAGTGCCTCGGCGCCGGTCTGCGGGTCGAGCACGCGGGTGGTGACGCCGGCGGTGAGCTGGTGCGCGTCCGAGACCCGGTCGACACCGCTGAAGGCGTTGTCGGTGAACATCGATTCGAAGTTGAAGTCTTTCGCGGCGGCGTCGAAATTCGGCAGCCCGGCCTGGTCGCGAAACGGCGTGTTCACATACAGCACGCGAGGCTCCAGCGTTTGGCGAACGCTCTGGCCGAACCAGCGCGTGTCGCGCTCGAAGACCCAGGCGCTGTCGATGCTGAAACTCGGAATCAGACGCGACAGGCTGCGCTGGCCCTGGAAGCTGCCGCTGGCCAGCGGCGCATCGAGCGCGTAGGCGGCGGCGTTGAAGGACAGGCG
>JAYVCL010000237.1:0-4506 GCA_043749975.1 Burkholderiales bacterium | reverse complement strand
CTGGCCCAGTTGCGGGAGCGGCTGCGAGACTCAACCGCTCGTTTCGAAGCCATCCGCGACCGCCTGCCAGCCGCGATGGTGCCCCACGTACAGCCCGGCCCGGTCGATGATCTGGGCTGGTCCTTGCTGGTTGCGAATGCCGCCATCGCGGCCAAACTCAGGCAGAGCGTCCCTCGGCTGGAAGAAGCATTGAAAGCCCGGGGCTGGCAGAACACCACGATCCGCATCAAAGTGCAAGCACCGCACAGCGACTGAGTTGTTGCTGGTGCCCCCGCCAGGAGTCGAACCCGGGACCTTCGGTTTACAAAACCGCTGCTCTACCAACTGAGCTACAAGGGCGAAGTTTGGAGTCTATCGCTTCGATACAGGCGAAACTGCCTCGGCCCTGGCTCGGAGGTCGGAGGTCGGATTCACTTGATCCTTTTCAACGAGGGCCGGCTCCCCGATGGCGGCGGCATGTCAGGAGGACTCTGCGGGTCGGTGGTGGATGAAACCGGTTCTTCACCGGCATCGCTCGCCAGTCGCAAACCGCTCAGCGTCTTTTCGGGCGCTGGCGCAAGTGCTGCGGGCTTCATGCCGGCCGGTGCGTCGCTGGGGGCCGGGAAAGCCATGCCTTGACCGTTTTCACGCGCGTAGATGGCAATCACGTGGTCGATCGGCACGAAGATTTCGCGCGAACTGCCGCCGAAGCGCGCCTTGAACTCGATGTGCTCGTTGCCGAGCTTGAGTGCCGTGGTGGCCTCGAAGCCGACATTGAGCACGATCTCGTTGTTCTTCACGTACTCCATCGGCACCTGCACCTTGGCATCGACGAACACGGCGACGTAAGGGGTGAAGCCGTTGTCGGTGCACCAGTCGTGCAGCGCACGAATCAGGTACGGCCGGGTGGAGGTGCCCGGGGTACCGATCGACGGAGGCGTGCTCATCGCGTGGCTGGCCGCGCTCTACTTGCGCATCACCTTTTCGGATGGCGTCAGCGCCTCGATGTAGGCCGGACGCGAGAAGATGCGCTCGGCGTACTTGAGCAGCGGCACCGCGTTCTTGGACATATCGATGCCGTAGTAATCCAGGCGCCAGAGCAGCGGTGCGATCGCCACGTCGAGCATCGAAAAGTCGTCGCCCAGCATGTACTTGTTCTTCAAGAAAATCGGTGCCAGTTGTGTCAGCCGGTCGCGAATCTGCACGCGTGCTTTTTCCAGTTGCTTGTCGGTGGCCTTGACGCCGCGCGACTCGAGCACGTTCACGTGGGCGAACAACTCTTTCTCGAAGTTGAGCAGGAACAGACGCACACGGGCCCGCGCCACCGGGTCGCCGGGCATCAACTGCGGATGCGGAAAGCGCTCGTCGATGTACTCGTTGATGATGTGCGACTCATACAGGATGAGGTCACGCTCCACCAGGATGGGCACTTCGTTGTACGGGTTCATCAGGGCGATGTCTTCGGGCTTGGCGAACAGGTCGACATCGCGAATTTCGAAGTCCATGCCTTTTTCGAACAGCACGAAACGGCAACGGTGCGAGTAGGGGCAGGTCGTTCCGGAATAAAGCACCATCATGAGCGTCGGCTCCTCAAAGAAAACAAAACACAGGGTCGGCAGCGGTCTACCGCCCCGATCAAACGACGCGCAGGCAACGGCATCACTTGATGTCTTTCCAGTACGAAGCATTCAAGCGCCATGCGATGACGGTGAAAACGCCCAAGAACAGCAGCACCCAGACGCCAAGACGAACGCGTTGGCCCTGAATCGGCTCGCCCATCCATTGCAGATATGCCACCAGGTCGGCCACCGCCGTGTCGTACTCGAGCGCCGACATGGTGCCGGGGCTCAACTGCTCATAGCCGGCATGCTGGTGCACGATTTTGGTCGCGTCGTGCGGGTCTTTTTCTTCGACGAACTTGGCGCTGCGCTGGCCTTGCAGTTCCCACAGCACGTGGGGCATCGCAGTGTTGGGGTAGGCCAGGTTGTTCCAGCCGGTGGCCTTGGTTTCGTCGCGGTAGTACGAGCGCAGGTAGGTGTACAGGTAGTCGGCACCGCTGCCGCCTTCACCGGAGCGCGAACGCGCGATCACGGTCAGGTCGGGGGGCACCATGCCGAGCCACTCCTTGGCTTGCTTCGGATCGAGTGAAACCTTCATGGTGTCGCCGACCTTTTCGGTGGCGAACATCAGGTTCTTCTTGATCTGGTCTTCGCTCAGACCGATGTCGCGCAGCCGGTTGTAACGCATGTATGACGCGGCGTGACAGTTCAGGCAGTAGTTGACGAACAGCTTGGCACCGTTTTGCAACGCCGCCACGTCTTCCATCTTGTCGACCGGGAACTTGTCCCAGTGCATGCCGCCTTCGCTGGCAGCCACACCTGCGACCAGGCCGCAAGACATGAGCAGGGAAAGAATCAGTTTTTTCATGTTGGCTGGATCCGCTCTGGCGTCAGTGAGTCGCAAACGTCACACGATCGGGAACGGGCTTGAAGTGGCCCAGGCGGCTCCACCACGGCATCAGTAAAAAGAAGCCGAAGTAGAACAGCGTGCCGACCTGCGACACGCGTTCGCCGATGGCCGACGGCGGCTGCACGCCGAGGTAGCCGAGCACCACGAAATTGATCACGAAGAGCCCGTACATGTACTTGTGCCAGTCGGGGCGGTAGCGAATCGACTTGACTTCGCTGTGGTCGAGCCAGGGCAGGAAGAACAAGATGATGACCGCGCCTCCCATCACCACCACGCCCCAGAACTTTGCGTCGAAAGACAGCATGCCGGCCACCAGCGCCACGGCTGCACCGACGATCATGGCCTTGAACAGCGTGGCGATCTTCGCTTTCAGAACGCCCAGCACCGCACCTGCGAGCACGCAGGCAATCAGCGCGTACATCATCTGGCCGGTGATGGCGCGCAGCATCGAGTAGTAGGGCGTGAAATACCAGACCGGCGCGATGTGCGCGGGCGTCTTCAGCGGATCAGCCGGGATGAAGTTGTTGTATTCGAGGAAGTAGCCGCCGAACTCGGGCGCGAAAAAGATGATCAGCGTGAAGATCATCAGGAACACGCTGACACCGAAGATGTCGTGCACCGTGTAGTAAGGGTGAAACGGAATGCCGTCGAGCGGGATGCCGTTGGCAGCTTTCTTGGCTTTGATTTCCACGCCGTCTGGATTGTTCGAGCCGACTTCGTGCAGCGCGATGATGTGCGCGGCCACCAGGCCCAGCAACACCAGCGGCACGGCGATCACGTGGAAGCTGAAGAAACGGTTCAGCGTGGCGTCGCCGACCACGTAGTCGCCTCGGATCAGCAGCGCCAAGTCGGGCCCGATCAGCGGCACGGCGGCGAACAGGTTGACGATCACCTGAGCGCCCCAGTAGCTCATCTGGCCCCAGGGCAGCAGGTAACCCATGAAGGCCTCTGCCATCAGGCACAGGAAGATGCCGCAACCGAAGATCCACACCAGTTCGCGCGGCTTGCGGTAACTGCCGTAGATCAGGCCGCGGAACATGTGCATGTACACGACCACGAAAAACGCGCTGGCGCCGGTGGAGTGCATGTAGCGCACCAGCCAGCCCCAGGGCACGTCGCGCATGATGTATTCGACCGAGGCGAAGGCTTGCGACGCATCCGGCTTGTAGTGCATCGTCAGGAAGATGCCGGTGACGATCTGGATCACCAGCACCAGCAACGCCAGCGAACCGAAGAAATACCAGAAGTTGAAGTTCTTCGGTGCGTAGTACTCAGCCAGGTGCTCGTTGTAGAGCTTGCTAGCGGGAAAGCGGTTGTCGACCCACGTCAGCAGTTTCTCGCCTGCCGAAGCGTTGGCGGGTGCTTCTCTGAAAGTTGCCATGGTGCGTGTTCTCCTGTTGTGCCGTTACTGCCGAGCCATCAGGCCTTTTTGTCCTCGCCGATGATCAGGCGAGTGTCGGAAAGGTACATGTGCGGCGGCACCTCGAGGTTGTCGGGTGCCGGCTTGTTTTTGTAGACGCGGCCCGCCATGTCGAAGGTCGAGCCATGGCAGGGGCACAGAAAACCGCCCGCCCAATCGTCGGGCAACGACGCCTGCGCGCCGGGCACGAATTTGTCGGATGGCGAGCAGCCCAGATGCGAGCAGATGCCCACGGTGACAAGAAATTCGGGCTTGATGGAGCGGCCTTCGTTGCGCGCATAGACCGGCGTCAATTCATCCGGCTTGCGCTGTGACTTCGGGTCGGCCAGCAGGGCATCGTTCTTCGGCAACTCGGCCAGTTGAGCCGGCGTGCGCCTGACGATCCACACCGGTTTGCCGCGCCATTCCACGGTCAGTTTCTCGCCCGGTTTGATGCTGCCGATGTCGACTTCGACCGGCGCACCCGCTGCCCTGGCGCGTTCCGAGGGCTGGAAAGTGCTGATGAACGGAATGGCGACAGCCACTCCGCCCACCGCCCCGGCGCAGGCCGACGTGATCAACCAGGTACGTTTTGCGCTATCGACTCGCTGCTCGCTCATGAATATCCTCGTACGAGATGTCTGCTTCGGGGCAACCCG
>JAYVCL010000236.1:0-4629 GCA_043749975.1 Burkholderiales bacterium | reverse complement strand
GCAGCGATTGCCGACGGCGGTGTGCCGGTGAAGGCGGTCAACAAGGTGAAAGACGGGCGGCCGCACATCGTCGACATGCTCAAGGGCGGCGAGATTCAGTTGGTGTTCACCACCGTGGACGAAACGCGCACGGCAATCGCCGATTCGCGTCACATCCGCCAGGCTGCTCTCGCCAATCGCACCACGTACTACACCAGCATGGCGGGTTGCGAGGCGGCCGTGGAAGGCATGAAACACCAGGACGATTTGACGGTGCTGTCCCTGCAGGAATTGCATTCCCAGTTGGACTAGACTTGTTCTACAACGACCACTCGGCCGCCGCCTGTCTTTCTGGCGGCGGCCTCATTTTTGTCCCAGGATTTCAAGATGACGACCATTCCCCTGACCACGCGCGGTGCCGAAAAACTGAAGGACGAACTGCACCGCCTGAAGACGGTGGAGCGCCATGCGGTCATCAGGGCGATCTCCGAGGCCCGCGCCCAGGGCGACTTGTCGGAGAACGCCGAGTACGAAGCTGCGAAAGACAAGCAGGGATTCATCGAAGGTCGCATCCTGGACATCGAAGGCAAACTGGCCGCGGCGCAAGTCATCGACCCGGCCGCGCTGCAAGCCGAAGGGCGCGTGGTGTTTGGCTCGACCGTCGACCTGGAAGAAGAGTCCAGCGGTGCGGCGGTGACCTACCAGATCGTCGGTGACGACGAGGCCGACCTGAAGCAGGGCCTGATCTCGATCAGCTCGCCGATTGCCCGTGCGCTGATCGGCAAGGAAGTCGGTGATGTGGCCGAAGTGCAAGCCCCGGGCGGTCTCAAGAGTTACGAAATCATGAACGTGCGCTACATCTGAATTCGAAATGCGCTGGGCGGCCTACATCGCCGGGCTGTGGGCTGGCATTTTGTTGGGCGTGGGCCTGATCGGGGCTCCGGCAGGATTTGCCGCCACCTTGCCCGAGATCGCCGGGCGTGTCGCCGGGCGGATGTTCATGCAAGAGGCCCAGCTCAGTCTGGCGCTTTCGGTGGTGATGTTTTTGCTGCTGCGGCAACGCGCGAATTCAGCCTCAGACAAGCCCGCCGGCTCGGTGTTCAGCGTCGACCTCATGCTGGTGCTGGGCACGCTGTTTTGCACGGTGGCGGGATACTTTGCGGTGCAGCCGATGATGGCGAGCGCCAGAGCCGGTCAAGCCAGCTTGTCGTTCGGAGCTTTGCACGGCATCTCGGCAGGCTTCTACGCACTTAAGTCCGGGCTGGTGCTGGCGCTGGCCTGGCGTTTGACCCGCCGTTGAAGGCAGCCCGCCGGGAGATCAGTCGGTCTGAGTTTTCTTCACGCTGGTGACGCGCTTCTTGGCGCGCTTGAGCTCGCCGCCGGCCGCGATCCGCTGGTTGCCGAGCACCGTGATTTTCTTCACCTGGGGACGGTGGTTGCCGCTCTTTGAGAACTTCAAAAGCTTGACCACCCTCGGACCGGGTTTGCGGTCTTCGCGTTCGACTTTTTCCTTCGGCGGCACAGGCCGCCACAGCACCAGCAACTTGCCGATGTGCTGGATCGCTGCCGCACCGAGCTGCTCGGCGAGGCTGGTGAAAAACGCATTGCGGGCCTCGCGCTCGTCGGAAAAAACGCGCACCTTGATCAGGCCATGCGCGTTCAGCGCCGCATCGATTTCCTTGACCACGGCAGGCGTGAGCCCGTCGCCTCCGATCATCACGACTGGATCGAGGTGGTGGGCAGCGGCGCGCTTGTCTTTGCGCTCGGCGGGAGTGAGTTGAATCGCGGGCATGAACGTATTATCGACGCCGTATGAAAGTCAAATCAAAAAGCAAGAAGATCAATAAGGCGTGGCTGTTCGACCACCTCAACGACACGTACGTCAAACTGGCCAAAAAAGAGGGTTACCGCGCCCGAGCGGCCTACAAGCTCAAAGAGATCGACGAAGAACTGGGACTGTTTAAACCGGGTCAGTTGGTGGTGGACCTGGGTGCCACACCCGGAGCCTGGAGCCAGTACGTCAGGCGCAAGTTCGCCGGCAAGGAGGGCGCGACTGGGGCCCAAAACGGCAGGATCATCGCGCTGGACTTGCTGGACTTCGAGCCCATCGACGGGGTGGAATTCATCCAGGGCGACTTTCGCGAGGCATCGGTGCTGGCGGTTCTGGAGGCATCGGTGGCGGGCCGCCTGGTCGATGTGGTGATTTCAGACATGGCCCCCAACTTGTCCGGCATCGAAAGCTCTGACTCTGCGCGCATCTCCGACCTGGTGGAACTGGCTGTGGAGTTTGCGCAAAACCACTTGTCCGAGCGCGGCGCGCTGGTGTGCAAGATGTTCCATGGCAGCGGGTACGGCCAGCTCACGGCGCTTTTCAAGGACCGGTTTCGGGTGGTCAAAGCCATGAAGCCGAAAGCATCGCGGGACAAATCATCCGAAACCTTCCTGGTCGGAGTCGGTCTCAAGATTTCAGGCCGCCGCGTCGATATTGCGGCGTAGCCTTGCAAAGCAGGCAGATACACCTTCGCACACCGTGGTGAAACCGTATCTGACGCTGGGCTTGAGTCGCATAAAATGGTGCCCATATGACGTTGACAGGAAGCGCGTAGCGCACTGCTGACATGTCTTGACCCGCAACAGGAGCCGCGGTGAACAATCAATGGTTTTCGAAAGTCGCTGTTTGGCTGGTGATTGCTCTCGTGCTGTTCACCGTGTTCAAGCAGTTCGACCGCGGCGCCGCAGCGGGCAGCCAGATCGGCTACTCCGACTTCCTCGAAGAGGTGCGCAGCAAGCGCATCAAGACCGTCACCTTGCAAGAAGGCCCGGCAGGCACCGAGATCATCGCGACCACCAGCGACGACAAGCGTCTGCGCAGCACGGCCACGTATCTTGATCGCGGGCTGGTCGGCGACTTGATCAACAGCGGTGTGAAGTTCGATGTCAAGCCACGCGAAGAGCCGTCTCTGCTGATGAGCATTCTTGTGTCCTGGGGCCCGATGTTGCTGTTGATCGGCGTGTGGGTTTACTTTATGCGGCAGATGCAGGGCGGCGGCAAGGGCGGTGCGTTCAGCTTCGGCAAGTCAAAGGCCCGGATGCTCGACGAAGCGAACAACACGACCACCTTTGCGGATGTCGCTGGTTGCGACGAAGCCAAGGAAGAAGTCAGGGAACTGGTCGACTTCCTGAAAGACCCCCAGCGTTTTCAAAAGCTCGGCGGCCGAATTCCGCGCGGCGTGTTGCTGGTCGGCCCTCCGGGCACCGGCAAAACCTTGCTCGCGAAGGCCATCGCAGGTGAAGCGAAGGTTCCGTTTTTCAGCATTTCCGGCTCCGATTTCGTCGAGATGTTCGTTGGCGTTGGCGCGGCCCGTGTGCGTGACATGTTCGAGCAAGCCAAAAAGAGTGCCCCGTGCATCATTTTCGTCGACGAAATCGACGCCGTGGGTCGGCATCGCGGCGCGGGCCTGGGTGGCGGCAACGACGAGCGCGAGCAAACGCTGAACCAGATGTTGGTCGAGATGGACGGTTTCGAGACCAACCTGGGCGTGATCGTGATGGCTGCCACCAATCGGCCTGACATCCTCGACCCGGCCTTGCTGCGTCCCGGACGCTTCGACCGGCAGGTGTACGTGACCTTGCCCGATGTGCGTGGCCGCGAGCAAATCTTGAACGTGCACATGCGCAAGGTGCCGGTGGGGCAAGACATTCGTGCCGACATCCTGGCCCGTGGCACCCCCGGTTTCTCGGGTGCCGACATCGCCAATCTGGTCAACGAGGCGGCGCTCTTTGCCGCGCGCCGCAACGGCCGCGTGGTCGAGATGCTCGACTTCGAGAAGGCCAAAGACAAGATCATGATGGGCCCCGAGCGCAAGTCGATGGTCATGCCCGAGGAAGAGCGCAAGAACACTGCGTACCACGAGTCGGGTCACGCTCTCGTCGCCAGGCTGATGCCGAAGACCGACCCGGTGCACAAGGTCACGGTGATCCCGCGCGGCCGGGCCCTGGGCGTGACGATGCAGTTGCCTGAAGGCGATCGTTACAGCCTGGACAAGGAGCGCATGCTGTCGACCATTTCGGTGCTGTTCGGCGGGCGCATCGCAGAAGAGGTTTTCATGCACCAGATGACCACGGGTGCCAGCAACGACTTCGAGCGCGCCACCTCGATCGCGCGCGACATGGTCACCCGTTATGGCATGAGTGATGAACTGGGGCCGATGGTCTACGCCGAGAACGAGGGCGAGATTTTCCTTGGGCGCTCGGTGACCAAGACAACCACGATGTCGGAAGAAACGATGCGCAAGGTCGATCTGGTGATTCGCCGCATCATCGACGAGCAGTACGCCATAGCGCGCAAGCACATTGAGGGCAACCAGGACAAGATACATGCAATGGCGAAAGCCTTGCTCGAATGGGAGACCATCGACGCAGAGCAAATCGACGACATCATGAACGACAAGCCACCGCGGCCACCCAAGGATTGGACGCCCAGCAGCAACAAGCCGAGCGGCCCTGCTGCGCCGGTCACTGGCGAGAGCGCTCCCGCGCCGGCCTGAGAGACTTAGACGTTATCCGTAAATAGTAAACTCTCGTCCCGAGCCGCATCTCACGCGGTTTTCGGACGAAGGCATGGCAACACGCAAGCGAGTTGATTCGTGG
>JAYVCL010000235.1:0-6025 GCA_043749975.1 Burkholderiales bacterium | reverse complement strand
GACCCATAGCGGGGCTATGGGCCTGCAAATCCGGCAAAAACTGTCCTCGCTGGGGCCGATTCTCGCTATCGACGCCATAAGTCCGACAGGCTGCTAGCTTGTCTCTCTCTCTCTTGGGGTGCACTTCAGGTGTGTCATTACAATTCACGAAAATTCTTTCGGGTTTTCAGTCGTGCGCTACAAGAGAGCCCTCTGCACTGCATGGCTGGTTCAGGAGAAAAGGTGAAGCGAAAAGTTCTTTGGCTCACTGCCGGATGCGTGCTGTTGTGGATAGTGGGCAACCAGTTTGGTGACTTCGTTCGCTATGTCTCCAGCGTGATCGCGATCAACATCATGATCACGCTGAGCCTGGACGTCCTGCTCGGCGGGGTGGGCATGATCTCTATCGGGCATGCCGGATTCGTGGCCATCGGTGCGTATACCTCGGCCGTATTGAGCGCGATGGGCGTGCCATTCTGGGTCGGCATTCCTTTGGCCGGGCTGCTGTCGATGTTGTGCGGTTTGATCTTGGCCGTGCCGTCGCTGCGCCTCACCGGCTTCTATCTCGCGATCGCAACGCTGGCCTTCGGCGGCGTCGTGATCCAGATCATCCGTGCGTTCGACGTGACCGGCGGCGCGTACGGCCTGCAGGTCGCGTTGCCATCCCTATTTGGCGGCAAGCTGACATCGCAGGGCTACTTCCATTTCCTGATGGCCATGTTGGCGGTCTTCGTCTTCGCGTCCCTCGCGCTGTCGCGCAGCTTCATAGGAAAGGCCCTGCTCGCCGTGAAAAACAGTGAGCCCGCCACCCAGTCCATTGGTCTTAATGTGGTGGCCGTCAAGCTGCTTGCCTTTGCCATCAGCGGGTTCGGAGCGGGCGTCGCGGGCGCGCTGTACGGGCCACTCGTTGGCTTCATTGGTACCGAGCACTTCACGTTTATGACCTCCGTGTCCTATGTCGCAATGGCAGTGACGGGCGGGCCCGGCACAGTAGGCGCGTTTGTGGGCGCAACCCTCATCACTGCGGTGCCCGAGTTGCTTTCAAGGTTTCGCGACTACGCCGAACTGTTCTGGGGCGCGACACTTCTGGGCGTGCTGCTGTTATTTCCTCGGGGCCTGACCCATCTTTTCGACAAGAAGACCAGTACGCGATGATCGACGCACTGATTGGAGGCATCGCAACCGGATCGCTCTACGCGATACTGGCCGTGGGCTTCGTGGTGGTGTATGCGGCAACCGGCGTGGCCAACTTTTCGCAGGGCGCGCTGGCCATGGTGGCCTCTTTCATGATGTTCACGGCGGCCAGCCACTGGGGCTTCCCGGTGGCGTTTGCCGCTCTCCTGGGCCTGGGCAGTTCGGTGGTGGTGTCCTGGCTGGTCTACGTTCTGGGACTGAGGCTCATCGAGACTTCACACCATCTGTATAAGGGCATCGCCACACTGGCGATCGACATCATTCTGATCAACAGCGCCCGCGTCATCTGGGGGCCTTCGTCGTTCCAGATCGACTCCGTGGTCCGCGGTTCTGTGGTCACTGTCGGCGGCATGTCCCTTCCGATGGTCTATGTAATCACTTTCGTGGCGGCGTTGGGGAGCGCGCTCCTTCTCCACCTGTTCCTGAGCAAGACGCGCATGGGCATTGCGGTGCGGGCCGTTGCGCAGAACAGCGATGCGGCCTTGCTGATGGGGGTCAGGTTGCCCATCGTGTCGGCATTGTCGTGGGTGATCTGCGGATTGATGGCCGGCCTTGCGGGCTTGCTGCTCACCTCGGTGACCTACCTGAGCTACAACATGATGGATCCGTACCTGGTGCGCATGTTTGCCGCTGCCGCGCTGGGGGGGCTGACAAGTGTGCTGGGCGCCGTTGTCGGGGGCATCGGCCTGGGCGCGATCGAAGGTGTGATCGGCCGCTATATCCCAGCCACCCTGATCGACGTGGTCTCGGTGTTGGTGTTGCTTTGCGTGCTCATGTTCCGTCCCCAGGGATTGTTCGGAACCGCAAGGGTTCGCCGGGTATGACGCTCATCGTCGATTCCGTCTCGATTTCGTTCGACGCCGTACGCGCGCTCGACAACGTGTCGCTCCGCGTTGCGCAGGGACAGGTGATGGGCCTGATAGGACCGAACGGATCCGGCAAGACGACGCTGTTCAACTGCATCTGTGGCTACTACACGCCTTCGCTGGGTCAGGTCCATCTCGACGGTCACGAGATCACCCGGGAGCCACCCCACAAGGTCGCCAGAAGAGGGGTGGGGAGGACCTTCCAGACGCCCAACCTGTTCTCCGAGCTCACGGTGTTCGACAACGTGCATCTGGCGGCGCAGTCCGCGGCCATAGGGGGCTCGATCCTGCGCGCCGTGGTGCCGGGCCGCCGGGGGCCTTCAAAGGAAAACACCCTTGAGGTACTGCGCGACCTGGGCATCGAAAACTACGCCCAAGTGCTGCCTTCGGAGCTGCCGGTCGGCATCGCCAAACTGGCGGACCTGGCGCGCGCCCTGGCCTTCTCGCCGAAGATCCTGCTACTCGATGAACCCGCGGTCGGGCTGAACGATGCCGAAAGGCTTCAGCTTGTCGGGTTGCTGCGGCGCCTCAGCGCGCGCGACCAGACCAGCATGCTGGTAGTGGACCACAACATGGGCTTCGTGATGTCAATGTGCGACCAGCTCACAGTGCTAGCGGAGGGACGTGTCATTGGCGCTGGCACACCCGATGCCGTACGCGCAAATCCCGCGGTTATAAAGGCTTACCTTGGAGACGAAAGCCATGCCCTCGCTTGAGACCCATCAGCTGCGCGCCGGCTACGCAAAGGTGGCGATTCTCCATGGACTGACATTTAAGACCATGCCGGAGGGAATCACGGCCATCCTGGGTGCTAACGGCGCCGGAAAGACGACGACACTGCGCACGGTCATGGGCTTGACGAAGGTTTATGGCGGCCTCATCAAGGTGGACGGGGTCGACGTCACCGGCTGGCCCACGCACAAGCTGGTCAAGGAGGCCGGCCTGGCCATCGTGCCCGAGGGTCGGCAACTGTTTGCCGAACTGAGCGTCAGGGAAAACCTGGTGATGGGCGCGTTCGCCAGCGGCATCTCCAATGCGGAAATGCGCAAACGCATCGACTATGTGTCTGGCTTCTTGCCCATCGTCAGCAAGAAGCTGCATCACAAGGCCAACACCTTGAGCGGCGGCGAGCAGCAGATGGTCGCGATCGGCCGCGCGCTGATGAACCGCCCCCGCATCCTGTTGGCCGATGAGGTTTCACAGGGGGTTTCGCCGTTGATGACGCAGCAATTGTGGGAGATTTTTCGGAAAGTGTCGCTGGACCAGACTTCAGTGATCATGGTGGAGCAGAACGTGGCGGCCGCTTTGCGCGTGGCCAGTCATGCCATCGTGATTCGCGGGGGCTGCGCGATTCTGGAAGGCGCATCAAATGCGATGGCGAGCGATCCACGTATCATGGAATCTTATTTAACTTAAAGGGATACCACTTATGAAACTCATGGACTTTGTCGCCTCTGCCTTGTGCAGCCTGGTCGCAGCCGCGAGCTTTGCACAGAGCCCCGGCGTGACCAGGACAGAGATCAAGGTGGGCGGAATCTTGGGGCTTTCGGGCTCTGTGGCGCTGTCGGCGCAAGAGGTTCAGTCGGCTACCGAAGCCTATTTTTCGAAGGTCAACGACGCGGGCGGTGTGAACGGTCGTAAGCTGTCATTCGTAGCCATCGACGATGGCTACACGCCGGCCCGTTCCGCCGGGGCTGCTCGCCGCCTTGTCGACCAGGAGCAGGTGTTCGCGGTTCTCAGCCCGCTGGGCACACCCAATGCACTGGCCGTCATGCCCTTCCTGCAGGAAAAGGGCGTTCCCATGATCGGCATCCATGGGTTTTCTCCCAAGCTCTATGCCCCGGCGCAGAAGGGCGTCTATGGAAACTGGACACCATTTTCAGACCAGATGAAGATTCTGGCGAACTACTTTTTCAAGGCCGGTCCGGTCAAACAACTGGGCTTGATCTATTACAACAACGAGGCCGGCTTCGTCGGCCTGGCTGGTGCCGAGGACGCAGCCAAAGCCAGCAACCATACCTTGGTCTCGGCAGCGGTGCCGCCCGGTGCGCCCGACTACCGCTCGTCCATCCTGAACCTGCGCGACAAGGGTGTGACTCATCTGCTGATGGTGCTGGGCCCGCAAGACGCGGCCAAGGTCGTGACGCAAGCGCGTGAAGCCGGCTGGGCCCCTATTTTCGGCGGCCACCAGGCGACGCCCGATCCCTTGACCATCCAGCTCGGTGGCAAGGCGATGGAGGGGGTGTACGGCGTCGCAATCTCGGCCCTGCCAGGCTGGGACGGCTCCAAGTGGCCAGGCGCGAAGGACTACCAGGCTACTCTTACCAAGTACTTCCCCACTGCCAAGCCGAGCTCATTTGGAATCCGAGCCTATGCTGACGCCATGATTTTTGTCGAAGCATTGAAGCGTGCGGGCCCTGAACCCACCCGCGAGGGCCTGACCGCCGCGATGGAAGGCATGAAGGGCTTCGCCACCGGGATCTATCCGCCCGTGACCTACGGGCCCACTCGACACAACGGAAACAACGGTGTCATCGTCGTGCGCGCCGAGAACGGCCAGTGGAACGCTATCTCGGATTGGGAATTCTCGAACTGACGCGGCAGCGGGCCGTTCTTGGGCCGGGCTCTCGCGCCAGGGCCGTTCCTTGCCGAGCAGCACCTCTTGGTGTCCGCGTCCGGCAGGGATCTTGGGAAAGCAGTTCTCTTCAAGCGTGGCTGGCCGTGCAGGGCATCGTAGAGTGGCAGAACAGCACCGCCCGAGTAACCGAACGCCGTGTCAACGCCGAGGTCCAGCAGTGATTCGTTGCTATGCGAGCGGCGCTACAAAATTCCCGGCATTCGCCACAGCAAGTCGAGTTTTGTGCTGTGTCAGCTCAAGCAGAGCATGCTGCCGCTGCGGCGATGAGCACGCCGGCCCGAGCGGCGCCGTCGCGCAATCAGGCATTCGCCAGGCAGTAGAGCTCGACGCCATTGCCCTCCGGGTCATGGGCGTAAACAGACGCGTACTCGGTCTTTCCGCTGATCAAAGGGCTGCCCAGCTTTTCGGCCCAGGCGGCCAGCGCCCTCATGTTTCCCACGTTCAAGCCGAAGTGCAGTTCGGGTGAACGTTGGACGGGCGTGCCGGGCAGGAAGACGATCAAAAAATCGGAGCCGTAGACACGGTTTTGCTGGGCACGCAGTCCAAACGTTTGGGCATACCAGGCGGCGAGCCCTTCCGGATCGCGCGCCGGCATTTGAACGTGGTCGAGCGTCAAGCCAATGTCGTTCATGTTGCGGTTTCCTTTAAGAAGTAAACAATCATACTGCCCGAGCGTGGCCACGTGCGTCCACATCGAGAAAACCGCCCAGGATTTCCGCTGTTAACGATTCGCTGGGGCGCTGAAAAGAAAATTACTCTCAAAAAGAGAGCTATAAAACCATACCAGTCAAGCGTGAATGGCCGATTTGATCGATAAAAAGGCCTGTCAAGTTCAACTCAAGCTCCGATTCCGTCACCAGTGGCATCCAGAATGCTTACCACCGCAACACGCGCGGCCCCAACAGCGCTCAGGCCAGCGTCGGAATCGGGATTCCCAGAACGTACCAGACGCCCACAAAAGGCGCAGTCGATTCCGGGCAGTGCAGCGCATACACGAGCGCGCTAAACGCCCCGGGCCTCGTGCGCGAGCGACGTGCTGGCGCTCATCGACCGGATGGCCGATGACCTCAATAAATTAGTCAGCCATATGCCTGTTGGCAAGTCGATTGTTTGACACGAGGCCTTCACCCGAACCGGGGTCAGTCAATTTAGATGTCGGCACCACACTTCTTTCTCAAGCG
This sequence comes from Burkholderiales bacterium, assembly GCA_043749975.1. Lineage (GTDB taxonomy): Bacteria > Pseudomonadota > Gammaproteobacteria > Burkholderiales > Burkholderiaceae_C > JANYJJ01. The sequence continues at coordinate 167 of JAYVCL010000235.1, read as the reverse complement.
CAAATGAAACTGCAACAAGACATTCGCTTCTGTACCAGTGCAGACGGTGTAAAAATCGCGACCACTTCCTCGGGCTCCGGCACACCCATCGTGCGGGCTGGAACCTGGCTTAGCCATCTGGAGTGCGATGCGCGTCATGAAGAGCCTCAGGCTTACATACGTGCGCT
>JAYVCL010000234.1:0-5906 GCA_043749975.1 Burkholderiales bacterium | reverse complement strand
ATGGTGTTCCAGAACCCGTTCGCCAGCCTCAACCCGCGCAAGAAAATCAGCCACGCGCTGGCCGAGCCGCTGCTCATCAACACCGCACTGACCTCGTCTGAGCGCAGCGAGCGTGTCAGCGCGATGATGGCGCGCGTGGGCCTGCGCCCGGAGCACGCCCAGCGCTATCCGCACATGTTTTCGGGCGGCCAGCGGCAGCGCGTGGCGATTGCCCGCGCGTTGATGCTGCAACCCAAGATCGTGGTGCTCGACGAGCCCGTGTCGGCGCTCGACGTGTCGATCCAGGCGCAGGTGCTGAACCTGCTGATGGACCTGCAGGACGAGACCCGGGTCGCCTACGTTTTCATCTCGCACAACCTCGCCGTGGTCGAGTTGATCGCCGACCAGGTGCTGGTGATGTACCTCGGCAAGGTGGTCGAGCAGGCGCCGAAGGCGACGCTGTTCAGCACGCCGCGTCACCCTTACACGCGCGCGCTGCTGGCCAGCACGCCGCGCATCGATGCGGCCGCGCGCCAGCAAAAGCAGGTGCTCAGCGGCGAGCTGCCGTCGCCGCTGAACCCGCCGCCCGGTTGCGCGTTTCACAAGCGCTGCCCGCATGCGGTGGCACGTTGTGCGGTCCAGTTGCCGGTGCTCGAAGACCTGGGCGGCGGGCAGCGCGTGGCGTGTCTGCGCGTTCACGAGATCGGGTGATCTGGGCTGAGCGTGCGGGGCGGGGCGGGCGGGCGGGGTGGGCGGGCGGGTCCGCAGCGTGGCCTCGACAGCGCCTCGAGGGCACCGAATCAGCGCCAGGGCTTGGACCCGCGCAGCATCTCACCCAGCCCGCGCGGCACGGCGCGCGCTGCCGGGTGGCCCCGGGTCGCGAGCAGCGCCGACGACAGGTACAGCGCGTTGAGCAAGCGGCTGGCGCGCTCGACGCTCATGCCCGGCCAGGTGCTGATGGTGCGCAAGGGTACCGTCTCGCGGCGCAGTCGCTCGGCAGCCGAGCCCAGCGCGCCGCTCAGGCTCAAGCCTTCCTCGTCGAGGCGCTTGATGGCGCGATAGGCAGCCGTGCCTGCAATCTCGTTCAGCAAGGCCGGGCGTGGGCCATCGAGCGCCAGCGACAAAAGGAAAGGTGCCAGCGGACGGTAGTGCGCGACCTGCGCAATGCGCTCGTGCATCCAGTGGCCGGGAGGCCGAACCCCAGGGGTCTCCGTGCTCAACAGGGTGATTCGGGACAGTGCGGCGGGCGTGGCCTGCGCCATGTCGCGCGGCGAATGGTACAGCATCTGCGACGGAAACAAGGTCACCGGCCACACCAGGCCCTCGTATTGCAGGCACAGCAGGGCGGGCTCGCGGTGCCGCATGCAGGCGGCCACCACCTCCAGCACATCCAGATAATCGTCGACCGAGTCCACATGCAGCAGATCGTTCAGCAGCGTGGTGGGCAACACGGAGGGCCCTTCCAGGCGCGCGAAGCCGCTGGTGCCCGTCAGCATTCGCACGCGCTCGTACCCGCTCACGCGCCACAGGGTGGAGTCCTCGAAATCACGCATTCACTGATGGTCGCCAAACGGAAACCAACATGTCGTTTGAAAATGTACAAATCGTAAGCAGTCGTGACGCCGCTACGTCGCCCTACAATTTCGCACACCGGCCCGGCGGGCGGCGCTAACCTGTGCATTCGCTTCAGCAAACCGCCCCTCGATGAACGATTCTCCGCCCCCGATGTTGACCCCGCCGTCGACTCCGTTGACTCCGTCGGCTCCGCCAACCCCGCTGTACGCCAGCTTCGCGACGGGCTTGCCCGCACCGGCGTTGCCGCCGGGCACGCGGCGGGGAAACTTGGAAATACCACGCGAGATCGCCCGCAGCGCCAGCACGGTGGTCTACCTCGCAACCGATCTTGCGCTCGACCTCCCGGTGGCGATCCAGGAGTTCTCGCCGGCGCGGTTCGTGCAGCGCGACGCCGCCCAGCAGTTGCACGCCGTCGATCCGGCGCACGGGGGCGTGGTCGGTCGCGGACTGCGCGCCTTCATCGACGAGGCGCGCATGCTGGCTCACTGCGACCACGCGTCGCTGGTGCGCGTGGTGCAGTTGTTCGAGGCCAATGGCACGGCTTACCGCGTGATGCCGTTCTGCGAGGGCCAGCGCCTGCTCGACCTGCGGCGCAACATGCGCTCCGCACCCGACGAAGCCTCGCTGCGCGGGCTGCTGGATGGCCTGCTCGGCGCGCTCGAAGCGATTCACCGCAGCGGCCATGTTCATGGCGGCGTGACGCCTGCAAATATCCTGTTGCTCGCCGATGACCGGTCGCTGTTGCTCGGCCCGGGCGCTGCCGGCCGGGAGATTGCCAGCGATCTGGTGGGCTCGCTGATGGCCGGGCTGGAGCCCTCGTTCGGTGCCCCGGGTTCGACCGACGATGCGACCGCCGATGCGAATCAGCCGCCTACCGCTGGTGGCGATTTGTACGCGCTGGCCGCGGTGATCCGCTTTTGCATCACCGGCGAATTGCCGGCCGCCGCTGTCGTGCAGCGCGAGCGTGAACCGCTGGCAGTGGCGATCGCCAAGTGCTTCGAGCCGGCCGTGCGGCCCCGCTACAGCGCTGCGTTGCTGAGCACGCTCGACGCCGCGATGTCGTCGGCCGCCCAAGACCGCCCCCACAGCGCGGCGCGGTTCCGTGACTGGCTCGACAACGGGCCACCGCAGCCAGCCGCGCCCCCGCCCGTGGTCGCGGCGCCGGTGCCAATGGTCTCGGTGCCGCCGTCCGAGCCGTTCCTTCAGCCCGACCTGCCACCGTCCTGGGCGTCCGAGACGGTACCGGGCCCGATGCTGGACGACGCCATGCCCGAGCTTGCGGCCGCGCCGGCCCTGCCGCCCCTACCGCCGCTACCGCCGCTACCGGCCCGGCCCCCGGCCCGGCCCGCTTCGGTGCGACCGCGCTGGCAGCAGGCGCTGCTCGTGGGCGTGCTCGTCACGCTGGGCGCAGGGGTGGTGCTGGTCGCCACAGGGGCCTGGGACTGGCTGCTGCCGAACCGCGTCAACCCGGCCCTGCGGCCTGTTGCCAACAGCGGCGTCACGCCAGCCGCACCCACGCCCACGCCTGAACCCACACCGGCCCCGCCTGCCGCTGCACCTCGGTTGTTGGCGCCTGTCGTTGCCCAAGCGGTTGCGCAAGCTGCCGCCCCCCCGGGTGCAGCCGCGGCAACGCCGGCTTCCGCGCCGGCGCGGGTCGCTCCGGCAACGACAACGCCAGCGTCGGCAGTGGCGATGGCTCCGATCGCGACCGCCACCCGGCTGCCCACCAGCCCGCCGCCAACGCCCGCGCGCCCGGCCTTGTCACAGGCCCGCGCCGCGCCCGCTGCGGCCAAAGCAGCCATGAGGGCGGGCACCAAGCAAGCCGCCAGGCCGGCTGCCAAACCCGCTTCCAAGACAGGGCTCAAGAAAGCTGCGGCAGCCGCGCCGGCCACCCCGCGCGCGGTGTGCGCGTCGAGAAAGGAATTCGCGCTTTTCCGCTGCATGCAGACCCAGTGCCGCAGTGCCCGGTGGTCGGCGCACCCGCAGTGCGTGCGCATGCGCGCCGGCGACCCGATTCGTTGAAAACGAGGCGACGGCCGCAAGCCGAAGGCCCGGTTTTGCGACAATCCCGGCATGACCTCGACCGACCTGCAAGCCACCATCGCGCACATGGGTGCCGCGGCGCGCGCTGCGAGCCCGCGGATGGCGGCTGCGCCCACGGCGGCGAAGAACGCCGCGCTGCTGGCGCTGGCGCGCTTGCTGCGCAGTGAAACGGCGGCCCTGCAAAGCGCCAACGCGCTGGATCTCGACGCGGCGCTGGCGGCTGGCCTGGCCGCCCCGCTGGTGGACCGCTTGAAGCTCACGCCGCAGATCGTCGCCACCGTCGCCGAGGGCTGCGAGCAGATTGCCGCCATGCCCGACCCGATCGGCGAAATCACGAACCTGCGCAGCCGCCCGAGCGGCATCCGCGTCGGCCAGATGCGGGTGCCGCTGGGGGTCTTCGGCATGGTCTACGAGAGCCGGCCCAACGTCACCATCGAGGCCGCAGCGCTGGCGATCAAGAGCGGCAACGCCTGCATCCTGCGCGGCGGCTCCGAGGCCATCCATTCCAACCTCGCGCTGTGGAAGCTGGTGCAGGCCGCGTTGACGCAGGCGCATCTGCCTCCCGATGCGGTGCAACTGGTGCAGACCACCGATCGCGCCGCCGTGGGCTTCCTGATCGCATCGCCCGAAGCGGTGGACGTGATCATTCCGCGTGGCGGCAAGGGCCTGATCGAGCGCATCAGCCGCGAAGCCAAGGTGCCCGTCATCAAACACCTCGACGGCAACTGCCACGTCTATGTCGACGCCAGCGCCGACCTGGAACTGGCATTGCGGGTGACCGACAACGCCAAGACGCAAAAGTACAGCCCCTGCAACGCCGCCGAATCGCTGCTGGTGCATCAGGACATCGCGGCTGCGTTCCTGCCGCGCATCGGTGCGCTGTTCGCGGCCAAGGGTGTCGAGATGCGCGGCGACGCCGAATCCCTCGCCTTGCTGCAGGCGGTGCCGAACGCGAAGCTGCTTGAAGCCACCCCGCAAGACTGGGCCGAGGAATACCTGGCGCCGATCATCAGCGTCAAGGTGGTGGCCGACCTCGATGCGGCGGTGGCGCACATCAACCACTACGGCTCGCACCACACCGACGCGATCCTGACCGAAACGCACAGCCACGCGATGCGCTTCCTGCGCGAGGTCGATTCGGCCAGCGTGATGGTCAACGCCAGCACCCGCTTTGCAGACGGCTTCGAATACGGCCTGGGCGCCGAAATAGGCATCAGCACCGACAAGTTCCACGCGCGCGGGCCGGTCGGCATCGAAGGGCTGACCTCGATGAAATGGGTCGTGCTAGGCAACGGCGAAGTGCGGGAATGAGCGCCCCAAGGCCGGCCAAAGCCGACCGCCCCCCAAGGGGAGGAGAAACACTTGGGGCGGCCCGGCGTTTGTTTCTCATCACGCGCCCCCAGGCAGGCTGACGTGCCCGACCCACGCCGCGCCCTGGTCTTGTTTTCCGGCGGGCAAGACTCCACCGCCTGCCTGGCCTGGGCGCTCGACCGCTACGCCCACGTCGAGACCATCGGCTTCGACTATGGCCAGCGGCACGCGGTCGAGCTCGAATGCCGCATCGAAGTGCGTGCGCGGCTGCAGATGCAGTTTGCGCAGTGGGCGCGGCGCCTGGGCGAAGACCACCTGCTGGACCTGTCGCTGCTGGGCCAGATCTCCGACACCGCGCTGACCCGCGAGCGGGCCATCGAGCTGCACGCCAACGGCCTGCCCAACACCTTCGTGCCGGGCCGCAACCTGCTGTTCCTCACCTTCGCCGCCACCGTGGCGTACCGGCGCGGCTTGAGCGTGCTGGTGGCCGGCATGTGCGAGACCGATTTTTCCGGCTACCCCGACTGCCGCGACAACACGCTGAAGGCGCTGCAAGTGGCGCTGAGCCTGGGCCTGGACGCACCCATGGTGGTGGAAACGCCGCTGATGTGGCTGGACAAGGCACAGACCTGGGCCCTGACCGACGCGCTGGGGGGCGACGCCTTGACCGACCTGGTGGTCGAGCACACCCACACCTGCTACCTAGGTGACCGATCGCACCGCCACGAGTGGGGCCGTGGCTGCGGACAATGCCCGGCCTGCGACCTGCGGCGCAAGGGCTACGAAGCCTGGTTGGCCAGCTGAGAGGCCGCTGTTCGCCCTTGCCACCCGACATGGCGCGCTGACGTAGAGTCCGCCCCCATGGGTGTGGCTCAAATCTCTTTCTGGGTCTTCGTGGCGGTGCTCGTGTTCTGGGCCGTCGGGGCCTACAACCGGCTGGTGCGCTTGCGCGCGGCCATCAAGCAGGCGTTCACCGCCACCGAGTCGCAGATTCGCCA
>JAYVCL010000233.1:0-4769 GCA_043749975.1 Burkholderiales bacterium | reverse complement strand
CCGTGGTCCGGGCACCTATCGAGGCCATGCACTTCCAGCGCATTGATGGCCGACTCAACGCCTGAGTGCGCGCGCCTGGCCTTGACAAATCCGTCGGCTCGACGCAATCCGGTGCGCCACGATGGAACGCTCCTGACGCCGCCCAAAAAACACTAACCGAAGAAGGCGTGTTGCATGGCCAAGAGTTACGAACATTTGACAATTGAAGAGCGCGCGCTGATTCAAGCCAAGCTTGAGCTGGGCTGGCTGGCGAACGACACATGGTTCGCCGAGGGCCACTGGAGTGCGGCGGCGCGCATCGCCCAGAGCGAACTGGCCCCTGTGACGGCTTTTGCTGGCCGGCTTGCGCGCAACGCACCAAAGCGCCTGCCGCGCATGGGAAGGCGCCAGTTGTCATTATCAGACGTTGATTGACGATCAATCTAGACAAAATCAATGGTCGTCCCTACGATTAATGCCAAGCACCGGAAGGCCCGCACGGCGATCCGGCGACACCCCCCATTCCGGAGTTCCCATGACCGACATCAAGCCCCTCCTTGCCCCCGAAGAAATCCTGCGAGCTCTCAAAGAGAGCATTCGCCCAGGTGTGCCTTCATTCTTCCAGCTGCGCACGCAACTTCCGGCCGCGGGTCGCAGCGACCTGCCTATCGCCGCCACAGAAAGAATGACGGTGATCCTGAAATCGTACGCAGAAGGCGGTGAAAACGAGATCCACGCGCATCCTCACGAAGACCACGTGTTCGTGGTGCTGCAGGGCCAGGCGTCATTTCACGGACCGAGTGACGAACTTAAGGTCGCCAACGTGTATGACGGCGTGGTGCTGCCGGCGGGCACGTTTTACCGCTTCGTTTCCAGCGGGGACGTGCCGCTGGTGATGCTGCGTGTGGGATGCGCCGAGAAAGGCTCGGACATCTTCGCCCGCATCCGTCTTGACGGCGAGCCGCTGCCCGCCAATTCGACCGCGAACCGGCAGGTCACGCCAGTGCTTTCCGACAAATGGTTCCCGGCGGTTGCGGCCTGAAGCCAAGCGGACCCGCAATATCCTTCACTACAAGAGGAAAAATATTATGAGACAAGTCAAGCAGTTTTTCGTTGCGACGCTCCTGGGCCTGGCTGTGGCCGCCTCCTGCGCGCAGACCCCCGAAGTCAAGGCCCGGCTGAAGGCGATGAAGCCGGCCGACTTTCCCACTCGTCCTATCGAGCTGAGCGTTGGCTTTGCCGCTGGCGGCGGCATGGATGTCGTGGCACGCATGGTGACCCAGAAATTCCAGGAATACACCGGCGAGAACATCGTCATCAACAATCGCGTGGGTGCTGGAGGCTTGGTGTTCCACCGCTGGATGCTCACGCAGGCCCCGGCTGACGGCTATGCCGTTGGGGTGGGCAACAACATCATCATTGGCGATTCATTGCTGCGCGCGGAGAACAAGTGGTCGTACCGGGACGCCGACAACCTGGCCTTCATTAACTACGAGCCTGTGCTGTGGTTTTCCTCATCGACCGGACGGTTCAAGAACCAGCCGCTAGGCGAGATCATCAAGGCCGCGAAGAAGGATCAAGGGGACGTGAAGGTCGGGACTGTGGCCGCCACTTTGCTGGAGATGCTCGCCGAACAGGTCGAGCAGAAGGCTTCCGTCAACCTTATCAAGGTGCCGTTCAACGGTGGCAAGCCTTCGATCGCGGCGCTGATGGGTGATCACATCGATGTCTCGTTCGGCTTCCTTGGCGAAGTCAAAGGGCTGGGCGACAAGGTCAAGCCTATCGCAGTGGCCAGCCAGAATCCCATTGCCGCGCTGCCCGGCGTTCCCACCTTCAATTCGGTGTTGAATACCGATGATGTCAACTGGGTGATGTGGCGTTACGTGATCGCTCCCAAGGGTATCCCGGCTGCTCGCAGGGCGTGGCTGGTGGCCGCGTTCACGGAAGTGATGAAGGATCCTCAGCTAAACAGCGATCTGGAAAAACTTGGGGGAATTCAGGATCCAAGCCTGGACACTCCTGCCAAGGTCACGGCCGAACTCGAGCGACTCGCCCGCTCGGAGCGCGCGTTTTACGTGCAGACTGGCCGGCTTAAGTGAGCGGCGGCGGCACCACACTTGCACGATGACCCCAGTGCTCCACGCCGCCCCTGCCCTCGACGGACGCGCACCCCGCGTGTTTGTCGTCCACGACCACATGCTCGAACCGCTGTTCGCCGGCATCGTGAAAGACCTTGAACGCAATGGTGTTGGCATCCTGCGTGGCCCGCCCAGCGAGCCCGGCGACAAACCAAGCGCGCTGCCGTTTTCCTTCATGGAACAGCTGCAGCAGGCCGACATCGCGATGTTCAGCTCACGCTCGCTGTGTACCGCCGAGATGCTGGCGGCCTGCGCGACCCGTCTGCGCGCGGTAGTCAACCCGACCATCGGTGTCGAGACCGTGGACCTCGCCGCGGCCAGCGAGCAGGCCATCCTGGTGGGCAACGGCGCTACGCCGGAGAACTACACAGGCATGGCCGAAGCCGCCATCATGTTCATGCTGAACCTGTTCTATGGCCTGCGGACTACCGAGCAGCACCTGCGCGAGAACCGGCCGAGGCCGGCGCCCGACCAGGTGCATGCCCGCACGCTGCGCGGCAAGACTATCGGGATACTGGGATTGGGTAACATTGGCCGCTCTGTCGCGCGGCTACTGCAGCCGTTCGACGTCAAGGTGCTGGCGTACAGCCCGCACGTGGACACGAGCACGGTGCCTGCCGGCGTCGAAATGACGGGCCTAAACGACGTCATGGCGCGGTCCGACCTGGTGTGCATCTGCATCGCCGTGACCCCGCAGAACCGCCAGCTGGTCAACGACCGCACGCTGGGACTTATGAAGCGTTCGGCCTATCTGGTCAACGTCGCCCGCGGCGACGCCATCGATGAACCGGCGCTGGTCCGCGTGCTGCAGGAGCGCCGCATCGCCGGCGCCGCCCTGGACACCTTCGCGCGGGAGCCGCTGCCCATGGACAGCCCGCTGCGCAGCCTGGACAACGTGATCCTGACGCCGCATGCGGTGGGCTACACGAAGGAAAACGTGGACTCGCTGCGCAGCGCGGCGGTTGAAAACATCCGCCGCGTGCTGGCGGGCCTGCCACCGCTCTATTGCAAGAACCCCGGTGCGACGAAAAAATGGTCCGCGCGCGTGGCGGGTATGGAGCGCCTGCGTAGCTGGCACGCGGCTGCGCAGCCCTGAGCTGGGTCCGGGCGCTCAGAGCTCCGTCGCGCTGACGCCGATGTAGCGCGCGCGGGGCCGCACCGCCACGCCGCTCAAGCGCTGCTCAGCCGAGTGGGCCAGCCAGCCGGCCGTGCGGCTGAGCGCCATCAGGGCGCCGGCGCTTCGGCGAGGCATGCCCAGCGCCGCGCACACCGCGACCAACCCCGCGACCACGCTGGGTCGCACGCCCAACTGCTCGCGGGCCGTGCCGATCCACGCCACCATCCAGGCGTTGTCGGCGCGCTTGCCGGCCAACTGGGCGGCGATCTCCAGTAGATAGTCGCCGCGCGGGTCGCCATCCGGGTAGACGAAGTGGTTGTAGCCCGCTACCGGCCTGCGCTCGGCCAGGCTCCTTGCAATGGCGGCCAGGTAAGTATTGCGCGAGCCTGCGGTGAGGAGAGCCTGCTCGCACTCGTCGCAGCCCAAGCCGTTCTGCTGGCCTTCGAAGGAGGCCAGCGCGCTGGTGATGCAGGACATGGAGTCGGCACCGGCAGAGGCCGCGATCCGAGCCACGAAGGTGGACGGCGTCAACTCGTGGTCGGCCGTGATCACCAGGCAGGCACTCAGCGCACCGATCGCGGGCCTGCTTGCGGCGATGCCGCTGCTCTTCGCAACCAGCCTGGCGACCGAGTCAGGCGCGGTAGGCGGCACCAGCCGCGGCTTGGAAAGCAGCAGGCCAAAGGCCGATGCCAGCACCTGGATCAGCTGGCGGGCGTCGCGCTCATGCCGGCCCGGCTCGCCGGGGCCACTGCGCTCCACGGTCGCGATGTAGGCATTGGCAACCAGGGCGAGTAGGTGGCGCGAGGTGTTGTTTGGCGCCGCGCCACAGATCATCCGCGCATAGGAGGTGAAGGCTGCGGGGACCGCCGGCGCCGACCACACTGGCACCTCTTTCGGCAGCGCGCCGTTCCACAGCAGCTCCGCGCATTCCTCGAAGGTGCGGCCGGCGCGCGCCAAGTCCAAGGCAGACTGGCCGCGGTAGACCGGCCCGCCGGGCCCGATGAAGGTGATTGCGGTGTGCATCACCGCCGCACCGCCCCACCGTAGGCTGCGCTCTGCGGCACTGGTTGCGGCGCGCGTGCTGCGGCCCTTGGCCGTGACGGCTTCGACGTCACGGCGGAAGTACATCCTCGCCCCGGTCGCCGACGACGGAGCCACGCGGATCAGTCCACGGCTCACATAGGCGTAAAGCGTCTGCGGCTTAACGCCCAGCATCGCAAGCGCGTCGCGCGAGCTGATCTGTGCGTCGTCCTTGCTATTGGCGGTTTTCACAGGCGCATTGTGCAGCATTGCCGCGCGGCGCTTAGCTTAGTTAGTGACTGGCGGAAAACCCCTGTTTTTTTAGAGTCCGCCCGCCTAATTTTTAGGTACACGGCAGTTTTCTCCCATTGCCACTTGCTCATGAGCGTTGAGGGCCATTTTTGATGCCACCATATGAAATTGCGCACTTTGCAGACGAGCGTAATCCCTGATTTCTGAAATATCCCATCGGCCAATAGAGGCTTCGTTCGCGTTTGCCAAGCCGCCAGCTTGTA
>JAYVCL010000232.1:0-11629 GCA_043749975.1 Burkholderiales bacterium | reverse complement strand
AGAACCAGTTGGCCACGTAGATGTGGCGCACCTTGCGAATGCCGATGGTGCCGAAGAAGACCACCGCATAGGCAATCCAGACCACCGCGATCAGCAGGTCGATCGGCCACTCCAGCTCGGCGTATTCCTTGCCTTGCGTGTAGCCCATCGGCAGCGTGATGGCCGCCGCCACGATCACCGCTTGCCAGCCCCAGAACACGAAGGCCGCCAGCTTGCGGCTGAACAGCGCCACCTGCGAGGTGCGCTGCACCACATAGAAACTGCTGCCCATCAGCGCGCACCCGCCGAACGCGAAGATCACCGCGTTCGTGTGCAAGGGCCGCAGCCGCCCATAGCTGAGCCACGAAATTCCGAAGTTCAGCTCGGGCCACGCCAACTGCGCAGCAATCAGCACCCCCACCGCCATGCCCACCACGCCCCACAACACGGCAGCCAGGGTGAAGAGTCGAACCGCACCGTCGTCGTAGACCGTTGCTTGCCGCGGCATGGAGCTTTGAGCCATCTCTAATTCCCCCTTGAAAAACGCTGTTGTTCCGAACCTGATTCTTCTGTCACGGCACCTGACTTCACTTGATCCAGGTCAAGCTTTCGAACCTCGTCGGTGAAAATGCGCTCGCCTTCGCGCTCCAGGTCGTCGAACTGCCCGCCGTGCAAGGCCCAGGCGAACACGCCGAGGATGGCCAGCACCATCAGCGCGGACAAAGGGATCAGCAGGTAGAGGATGTCCATCGTGTTTCGGCCGCGCTGGCAAATTCGCCTAGCGCCCCAACCGCAGCGAATTCAGCACGACGAACAACGAACTGGTGGCCATGCCAAGCCCCGCCGCCCACGGCGGCAGCCAGCCGAACAGCGCGAGCGGCACGCACGCGGCGTTGTAGAACGCCGCCCAGATCAGGTTCTGCCGCACCACGCGCAGCGCCTGCTTCGCCAGCACGCGGGCACGCACCAGGTCGGCGAGCCGGTTCGACACCAGCACGCCGTCGGCCTGCGTGCGTGCGATGAGCGCGCCCTCGCCCATCGCCAATGAAACGTCGGCCTGGGCCAGCACCGGCGCATCGTTGATGCCGTCTCCCAGCATCGCCACGATGTCGCCGCGCTGCTGTGCGGCGCGAACGGCGGCGAGTTTGGCGGCCGGGTTCAGCCCGCCGGTACTCGCGCTGTCGTCGCTGGCAAGGCCCAACATCGACGCGATGCGTTGCGCGCGAACGGGGTCGTCGCCTGACAACAAATGCACCCGCACGCCGTCGGCTTGCAAGGCGCGAACCGACGCCACGGCGTCGCTGCGCAGGCGTTCGTCGAACACGAAGCGCAGCAATGAACGGCCGTCGCAGCCAAGGTGGGTCTGCGCGCGTGGTTCGAGATCCAGCGCTGGCGCGGCGGTGGATTCGTCGACCTCGCCGACCACCCCGCTGCTCACCCACCCGACGCCCCCGAGGCGCCAGCGGCGGCCGCTTGCATCGCTGCCTTCGAGGCCCAGGCCGGGAACCTCGTGAACCTCGTGCCACGCCATGTCGGCAGCCGTGAAGGTTTCGCGCAACGCGGCCGCCAGCGGGTGATGCGACCACGCGGCCAGCGATGCAGCAACGCCTTGCAGCGACTCGGTCGCCACCGATCCGCCGCAATCCAGCCGCTGCGTCGCAACGCAGCGCATGCGTCCTTCGGTCAACGTGCCCGTCTTGTCGATGAACAGCGTGTGCATGCGAGCCAGGCCCTGAATCGCATCCAGACGGCGCAGCAACACGCCGCGTCGCCCCATCGCACCGGCAGCCGCGAGCAGCGCGCTGGGCGCGGCCAGCGACAGCGCACAGGGGCAGGTCACGATCAGCACCGACACGACAACCCACACCGCACGCGCCGGGTCGACCAGGCTCCAGGCCGCGCCCGCGCCGGCGGCGAGCAGCAGCACGGCCCACAGGAACGGCGCGGCCCATCGGTCGGCGCTCGCAAGCAGTGCGGGGCGTTGCGTGCGGGCGGCACGCATCAGCGCCACGATGGCCTCGTAGCGGGTGTCCGCGCCCACGCGGTCGACCCGCATCAGCACCGGCGACTGCAGGTTCACGCTGCCCGCCACCACATCGTCGCCAGCCCATTTCGCCACCGGCTGCGACTCGCCTGTCAGCAGCGATTCGTCGGCCTGTGTCGCGCCCTCGATCAGCACGCCATCGGCAGCGAACGGCTGGCCGACCGGGATGCGCACCCGGTCGCCGGCACGCAGCCGCTTGGCGCTGACCACTTGCACCGAGCCATCGAGCGCGAGGCGCAGCACCGTGTCGGGCAGGCGTGTCGTGGCGTCTTCGAGCGACTGCTCAGCGCGGTGCCGCGCGCGCAGTTCCAGGTAACGCCCGCCCAGCAAGAAGCTGACGAACATCGCCAGCGAATCGAAGTAGACCTCGGCACCGAACAAGCCGCCGGGGTCGAAGGCGGCACCGCTGCTGGCGATGAAAGCCACCGCGATGCCCAGGGCCACCGGCACGTCCATGCCGATGCGCCGGTGCCGCAGCGCGCGCCACGCACCGGTGAAGAACGGTGCGGCCGAGAACCACAGCACCGGCAGGCTCAGCAGCCAGCCGCCCCAGTCGAGCAGACGCTTCAGGTCGGGTGCCAGTTCACCGGGCGCGCTCACGTAAGCCGGTGTGGCGAGCATCATGATCTGCATTGCACAAAACGCGGCGACGAACAGACGCCACAGCGCTGCCCGCGCTTCCCGCTGGCGTAGGTCCCGCGCGGCGATGGCCGTGTCCGGCACCGCTTCGTAGCCCGCCGCCTCGATGGCCCGAACCAGCGCCGACGGACGCGTCAGCCCGGCATCCCAGCGCACCGTCGCGCATTGCGCCGCCGCGCTCACTTCGGCGCGCTGCACGCCGTGCACTCGCGCCAGAGCCTGTTCGATGGCGCCGGCACACGCGGCGCAGTGCATGCCGACGATGCGCAGCGACGACTCGGCGACGCGTCTGCCGCTGCCCTCGTCATGCCATTTGGTGAACGCATCCCATTCGACCGGGTCGTCGACAACCGCCGCACTCGCGCTGTCGGTTGCCACAGCAAGCCGGGCCTCGGCAAGCAAGTTCATCGGCGCAGCACCGGGCAAATCTTCATGACCATCTCCAGCTCGAATGCGACGCGTCGATGGTGCAGCGGCAAGCATCTTCGGAGATTGATCGGCGTCAACAACGCCAGCAGATGGCTGCTGTATTCCTGGTGCAGTGGGCGCAACGCGCATGCCGCTTGATCCATATCAAGTCGCAGCGCCGGCCACGCGGGCAGGATGGACTCAAATGCCAGGGGAGTCGACGGATGAATATCTTCAACCACCACCGTGCCCAGCCCGTCGCGAAGCAGCTTCAAGCATGGCTGGCTTTGGCCACGATGGTGCTTTGCGTACTGCCCGCCAGCGTGCAGGCGATCCCCGCGTTCAACCGCCAGACCGGGCAGAACTGCGTTGCCTGCCACGCTGGCGGCCAGTTTCCCGAACTCACGCCCTATGGCCGCCTGTTCAAGCTGACCGCCTACACGATCGGCCAACGAACGCTGCCGATCTCGGCCATGGTGGTCGCCAGTGTGTCGAAAGTGGCCGACACCTCGAAGAGCGCTGACCCGGCTGCGGAGTTTCAGAAAGATGGAACCGCGATTCTGGCCACGGCCAGCCTTCTTCTCGGTGGCAAGATCACCGACAACATCGGTGCGTTTGCTCAGATCACCTTCGACCCCTTCGCCACACAGGGGGCGGACGGCCAGTTCCACGGCCACAGCAACGCCGACAACATCGACATCCGTTACGCCGATCGATTCATCGGCGAGCAGCGGGATCTGATTTTCGGTATCAGCGCCAACAACAACCCGTCGGTTTCAGACCCCTGGAACACGGCCGCAGCATGGATGCAGTACGTGCCCGTGCCGAGCCCGACCAGCAGCCGGTTCATCGACGGGAACACGCCGTACCCAGGCTATGGTGCCGGCGGCAACATCGCGGGCATCAGCGCCTATGCGTTCTGGAACAAGACCATCTACGCCGAGCTTGGCGGTTACGCGACATCAAAGGGGCTCTTTTCCTTCATGAGCGCGGGGATCGCGGATGCGAACACCACCAAGCTGCGCGGCATCAATCCCTATTGGCGCCTGGCCTACAACCACGAGTGGGGTGCGCACAGCCTGATGCTGGGCACCTCGGGCATGGTCGCCCGTGTCTACGACGATCCCCTCGACACCTCGGACCCGGCGAGCACGCATCGATTCACCGACCTGGCCCTCGATGCGCAGTACCAATACCTGCTCGACCCGCATTCCGTGACAGCGCAGTTCGTCTACACGAGCAACCGCCACCGTTATCCAGCCGCCCTCGCCAACCAGCCGGTGGCCTTCGTCGATGCAGCCGGCAATGCGCTGGCCAACACAAATACGTCGGACACGAATCATCTGCTGCGCGCCAAGCTGACCTACGTCTACCAGGCCAAGTACGGCGGCAGCCTGAGCTTCTTCAACCTCACCGGAAGCACCAACACGGCCAAGCTGACGGCGGGGCTCGACCCGGGCAGCCTGAGCATCAACCCCGACCCTGCAGCCCAGGCACCCTCCACGCGCCAAGTCGACGGCAACCGCACCGGCAGCCCGGCCATCCGAGGCTTGACCCTCGAAGCTTTCTGGACGCCGATCCAGTACCTGCGCGTGGGGGCGCAGTACACGGCGTACAGCCGCTTCAACGGTGCCTCCCAGAACTATGACGGCTTCGGCCGCAATGCGAGCGACAACAACTCGCTGTTCATCTACACCTGGCTGGCGTACTGAGCGCCGCCAACACTGATGCTCACCGGGAAAATGCCAATGAAATCTGCGACCCTCGTGTTTCTCGTCGCAGTCGGCGCGCTGTCCAGCGGATGCGCCAACACCGAACGCTCGCGTGACCTTGCCAACCCGAACGTCTCGGCCATCACGCTGGCCCAGCAGGTCTGCTCGAACTGCCATGGCATCACCGGCGTTGCCACGTCGCCCAATTTTCCGAATCTGGCCGGCCAGGTGGAGCCCTATGTCGTTGCCCAGCTCAACGGCTTCAAGAGCCATGGCCGGCGCGACCCGGCTGGCTTCGAATACATGTGGGGCCTGAGCCGCAGCCTGACCGACGAGCAGATCAAGGGCCTGGCGGGCTACTACGCCGGTCAGACGGCGGCCCGCCAGGCCATCGAGGGCGACCGCAACCGGCTCGAGGCTGGCCGGACGATCTTCGAGGCAGGCGTGGCGGCCAACGGCGTGCCTGCCTGCTCGAGTTGCCACGGCGGCCAGGGCCAGGGCAATGGCAACTTTCCGCGCCTGGCTGGCCAACATGCCGACTACCTCGTCAAGCAGTTGCTGGTGTTTCAGCGCACCGACGAAAGACCTGAAGGCGGCATCATGAAGACGATCGCACACGAACTGACCCGGCAGAACATGGACGATGTGGCCAGCTATCTGCAAGCTTTGCCAAACCTATAGTGCCCACGCCCTCGATGGTGGTCTCTACGGTGGCCAGGCGTATTTGGGCGGGCCCGCGCCAGCCAGCGCTTCGAGCACCGAGCCGACACCGCTCGATGCCGGCAAGGCGCCCAGGATTTTGGTGAACAGCGGCTGGTACGCCGCCACCGCGTCATGCCCCGCCAGCGGGTCGCGGTTGGTCAGGAACGCGCTGTCCAGCTCGGCCCAGTCGCCGCTGCCGAACATGGCCTCGGCCAGCGGCAACACCTCGGCTTCCTCGATGTGCATGTGCTCGATGTAGAAGCGCACGTACAAGGTCATCGCAGTTTCGAAAGTGGCGCGGCGCGGCTCGTGTTGGTCGGTCTCGCCCATCATCTCGAAGCCGAGCAGGGCGTGTTCGATGCTGCGGATGGCGTGCTCGCCGCGAGCGTGGTCGCGTTCCAGCCGGTCAAGCACGCGGTCGCTGTGCGCGCTGTGCCCGCGCAGCTTCGGGAACAGCAGGTGGCTTTCCTTCGGGTGGTGCAGTTTTTCGGGAAACTCGTCGACGTAGAACAGCATCGCACGCAAGGCGCCGAAGTCAGGCAGCGTGCCCCGCCGCCGGTGGTCGCCGAGCAACAGCAAGATCGAGCGCAGCATGGCCGACAGCGCCCGGTGTTCATGGCGAATGATGGTCAGGCTGGCGTGCTCCACGTTGCGTCTCCTGCATGCGTTGACCCGCACAGCGTCGCCCGATTGCAGGCAGCGTGCCTTGACGCAGGTCAATGAATGGGCGTTCTCCTGCTGTGCTTTGACACAGCGCACGCTCGTTTGATCCAGGGCAACACGCAGACGCACTGGAAGTGCGAGGCTGTGGGCTCCAACAGGAGGGCCGCATGACACACGCCACCACGAAAATCATCCGCGAAGAACACGCCGCCCTCGCGGCCATGCTGCGATCGATCTTGTTGCTGCTGGCACAGCATCGCCGTCAAGGCACGCTGCCGGACTTTGCCGCCTTGCGCGCGATGCTGTTCTATGTCGACGAGTTCCCCGAAAAGCGCCACCACCGCAAAGAGACGGAGTTGCTGTTTCCCAAGTTGCGCGCACGCACGCCGCTGTCGCACGACGTGCTGGATCATCTCGACGGCGATCACGCGAGCGGCGAGCAAAGCATTCGCGACCTCGAACACGCCCTGCTCGGCTTCGAGATGATGGGCGAGCCACGCCGCCAGGCATTCGAGGAGGCCGCCGAGCGTTACGTGAGCTTCTACCTCGCCCACATGGCGATGGAAGAGCAGCACATCCTGCCGTTGGCCGAACAGGTGTTGACCGACGCCGATTGGGTCGAACTCGACCAGGCGTTCGGCAGCAACTGCGACCCGCTCGCAGGGCACCAGCCCGAGGCGGACTACCGCGCGCTGTTCACTCGCATCGTCAACCTCGTGCCCGCGCCGATCGGACTGGGGACTGCAAGCCGCTGAAGTTATCTACGCCGGTATGTGCGGATCAGCGCAGCTTCTGAGGCGGACCGCGCGGCAAAGCTGATACCCTCGATTGGCATCGCCGCCCGTGCGATGCCCTCCTTGTTCAGCTTTTCTGGTCCGATTGAACCCTGCCCTGCACATCGCCGTCCTCGACGATGAAGTCGACATCACGCAGTTGCTGGCCAGCTACCTGCGCGGCCACGGCTATCGCGTCACGCCGCTGCACAACGGGCGCTCGCTGATGCAAATGATGCCCGTCGATCCGCCAGCCCTCGTGCTGCTGGACCTCGGGCTGCCCGGCGAAGACGGCTTCTTGATCGCACGCCAGTTGCGCGAGCATTGGCGCTGCGGCCTCGTCATCGTGACCGGACGCGGCGATTCGGTCGACAAAGTGGTCGGCCTGGAAGTGGGCGCAGACGACTACGTGACCAAGCCGTTCGAGCTGCGTGAGTTGCTGGCGCGCATCAAGGCCGTGCTGCGGCGGCTTGCGCCTGAAGACGTGCACGGTAACGCGCACGGGCAAGACCTGGCCCCGCCCGGCGCGCCGCGCGGCAAACTGCGCTTCGCGGGTTGGGCGCTCGACACTGCCGCGCGCAGCCTGACCAACCCGCAGGGTGTCGATGTGGCGTTGACGAGCGGCGAGTTCGACTTGCTGCTGGCCTTTGCCCAGCACGCCGGGCGGGTCTTGTCGCGCGACTTCCTGCTCGAGCACACACGCCGGCGCGAGGCCGGCCCGTTCGACCGCACGATCGACGTGCAGGTGGGGCGGCTGCGCAAAAAACTGGAGGCCGACGCCGACGTTCCCCAGATCATCAAATCGGTGCGCGGTGCCGGCTACATCCTGGTGCCGCCGGTCGCCTCGGCCTGAAGCGACTCGGGCATGGACGCACCGCCAGTCTCTCCCCTGCCCCGCATCCCTTTGCCGTCGGACATCGACGAGCCCAGTGTTTTTCGCACCCTGTTCGCGGCCTATCCGGATGCGCTGATCGTGGCCGATGCCAGCGGTGCCATCGTGCTGGCGAATCCGGCCGCAGCCGGTCTGTTCGGCTACACCAACCAGGAGCTGGTCGGGCTGAATGTCGACGCGCTGGTGCCCGACGCCATCCGCCCGCGCCACGCCGCCTACCGAGGTGCCTACGCCCACAACCCGCAACCCCGGCCCATGGGCACCGGCATGGAGCTGGTGGCAAAGCGCCGCGACGGCTCCGAGGTGATGGTCGAAATCTCGCTCAGCCCTCTGCAAAACCTCGGCCTGCCACTCGTCGTGGCGGCCGTTCGCGGCATCGGTGCCTACCCGCGCGTGAAGCAGGCCTTGCAAGCCGCCCGCTACAGCGAACACCTGGCGCAACTCGGCCGCCTCGCGGTCGACTCGCGCGATCCACAGGTGCTGCTCGACCAGGTGCCCGCCATTGCGGCCCGAGCGCTGCAAGTCGAGTTGTCGATGGTCTTTCTTCTCGAACCGAACCGACTGCATTTCCGCGTTGCCAGCGGGGTGGGTTTTCTGCAAAGCGAACCACTGGGCAGCCTGGTGGCGAACCGGCCAAGCACTCCGCAAGGCTTCGTGCTGGCCGAGGGCCAGCCAGTGATCGTCGACGACTACCGCACCGAAACGCGTTTCGAGGTTCCGCCGGCTTACCTGCTGGCCGGCCTGGCCAGCGGTCTGGCCGTGCCTTTGACCGACAGGGGCAAGATCATTGGTGCCCTGACGGTGCGCTCGCGCGAGGCCAAGCGCTTCGGCGACGACGAGCGTCGATTTTTGGAATCGCTGTCGAACCTGCTGGCCACGAGCTTGCAACGGGCCCAGACCGAAGAAGCGCTGAAGCACGCGCAGCGGCTGGAAAGCGTCGGCCAGTTGACGGGCGGCATCGCGCACGATTTCAACAACCTGCTGACGATCATTCAGGGCAACCTGCAGGTGCTCGAAGAGTTGCCCGCCCTGGCCGAAGACACCTGGGGCCAGCACCTCGTCGACGCTGCGACGCGGGCCACCAAACGCGGGGCAGAACTGACTCGCAAGTTGCTCGCCTTTTCACGCCGGCAGGTGTTGCAACCGAACGCGGTGGACGTGAGCCTTCTGCTGAACTCGCTGGCCGACATGCTGCGCCGAACGCTGGACCAGCGCATCCGCATCGATGTCGAGGTGCCGCCGTCATGCCCGCCGGTGCTGGCCGATCCGGGCCAGCTCGAATCGGCCTTGCTCAATATCGCCATCAATGCACGCGACGCCATGCCCGACGGCGGCGTGCTGCGCTTTCGAGCCGATGTTTGCAGCGCTTTGCCGTTCGAGATTCGCAATGAGCCCGATGCGCCGAGCGCAACGCACAGCGGCTTCGTCGCGATCTCGATCACCGACACCGGCACCGGCATGCCCGAAGCGGTGAAGGAACGCGCCTTCGAGCCGTTCTTCACAACCAAGGAAGCCGGCCGCGGCACCGGGCTGGGCTTGAGCACGGTGTATGGATTCATCAAGCAGTCCAAGGGCGCGATCGCCATCGACAGCAGGCCCGGCGCGGGCGCCACGCTGACGCTGTACATCCCGCAGCCGCAAGCCGCCGACACGCCGCTGCACGACGATGCGAATGCAAGCATGACCGTGCCGCACGGGCTGAACGTGTTGCTGGTCGAAGACGAGCCAGACGTGCGCGCCGTGGTGCACACCTTTCTCGACACGCTGCGCTGCAAGGTCACGCTGGCCTCGAGCGGCGAGCAGGCCATGCTGGCCCTCGGGCCGAGTGCGACGTTCGACTTGCTGCTCACGGACATCGCGCTCGGTGCCGGCATGCGCGGCACCCAACTCGCAGCGCTTGCGCAGCAGCGTTTTCCGAAGCTGGCGGTGCTGCTGATGTCGGGCTTCTCGTCCGAGCTACTCGATGCAGACCATGACTCGCCGCCGACCTGGGAACTGCTGCGCAAGCCCTGCTCGCGCGACGAACTCGCCCAGGCCATCGCTCTGGTCGTCAGATCGCCATGAGCGTTGCGGATGGACCGGCGTTACTCGAGTTACTGGAGTTACTGAAGCGTGGGTGCGGGTGCGGGTGAGGATGCCAGGCAGCGCTGCACGAATGCCGAGAGTGCCGTCACATCCGGGATGTTGACATCGCGACGGCCCTTCTCGGTGAAGGCGATGACCTTGTCGCGAGCCAGCTTCGACAGCGCCCGGCTCACGGTTTCAAGCGTCAGCCCCAAATAGTTGCCGATCTCGGCGCGCGTCATGCGCAGCGTGAACTGGTCGGTGCGCATGCCACGATGGGCCAAAGACTCGGCCCAGTAGCGCAAGAAGTCGGCCACGCGCGCATCGGCGGGCAAGGTGCAAACCGACATCAGCGACTCGCGGTCGTGGGCGATCTCACGGCTCATCGCTTCGTGCAGCACGGTGAGCAGCGACGGTTGATCGGCGCAGGCGGCAATCAGCATGTGGTACGGAATGACCCAGATTTCGCCGGTGTCCATCGCGACCGCGTCGCACGAATACTGGCCGCGGGCGATGCCGTCGAAACCGAGCCAGTCGCCGCGGAACTTGAGGCCGACGACCTGCTCGCGTCCATCGGCCGACTGGTTGACGATTTTGAAGAAACCGGAGTTCAGGATGTACAGGCATCCGAAGCGCTCGCCGCCCTGGTAGACCACGTCGCCGGTGTGCACCACGCGCCGCTGCGGCGCGAGCGTGTCGTGCAGCAGCTTGAGCGTATCGGCTATGCGGTGAGAGCTGTCGGTATCGGTCTTGAAGGGCACCGCGGGTCGGGCGGTGGGGGCGAAACCGAATTTTGGTAGCACCGGTGAAACGGCGGTCAAGGCGGCGATGGTCAGCATGTCGGGCTCCTTTGGGGCGGGTGGACTTGAGGCGTTCTCGTCAAGGTGAATGCTCGACGCTGCCAGTCAACTGCGTGACAACGGCGGGTGTCGCTTGGTGACGTTGCGTGAACGGCGCGTGTCCGAGGGGTATCTGCGGGGTATGGGGTCGTCTCGGAATACGGATCGCAAAGCACGTTAAGCCCCGGCCAACGGGTGCAGCGGTCTGAATTCCCCGCACCGATCTTGGCGCTGCTGCGCCAGAGGCAATCGCCGGTCAGATAGGTGTCACCGTGCGGAGGGTTTCGGTGAAAGCGATCGAGCATGGGTGGGATGACCTGGTGCGCCTGGTCGCTTCGATCCGCGCCGGCAAGGTTTCTGCGGCACATGCCATCCACCGCCGGGGCTCGGCTGCCGTCGGTGATCCGCCGCACCGCGCAGTAGAGCATCTGGGGCGCTTGCTGCGAACGCTGTTCCTGTGCTACTACCTGGCCATCCCTGACTGTCGGCGCGAGATTCACACTCCGCTCAACAGAGGTGAATCGGTGCACCCGTTGCAGCGCGCCATTCATGGTGGCCAGGTGGCACCGGAGCGCGGCCGCTGGCGGCAGGAGATGGCGGCCATCTCAGGCGCGCACGCGCTTCTGACGAACATCGTCTTGGCTTGGAACACGAGCCGCATGGACGGTGTCGTGGCGCGACTCAAGCGTGACGGTGTCGGGATCGAAGAGGACTGGCTGCGGCGGATCGGGCCGGCGCACTTCTCGCACATCAACTTCAGGGAGACGTTCAGATTCAACGTCGAGCGGTATGCGGACGTGCTGGTTAAGCGCGCCGCCGATAAAGGCGCGGCCAAGTCGGGCCAGTGAAGCGTACCGAGCGCATGCTTGGCACCGTCTCCTGCGGTCGCGGACGGAATGTCGGCAATGCAATGG
>JAYVCL010000231.1:0-13572 GCA_043749975.1 Burkholderiales bacterium | reverse complement strand
ACCGGGCCCAAATACACTGGCCTCGTCTACAACGGATCGACGCTCCGCGCGTCCCCGAGGTCAGGCCTCTCCAGGCTCATACCTCGTTTGGAAATGACTAGAATGATCTTTGTGAAGCCCAACGTTTTACATGAGTGGCGATTGGAGGTCGCAGGCCGGAAAGCGGGCGCTTGATGAAAGGCTGTTCGCCCAGCATGGGCGCGAACGTATGGCGTGCAAGTCCCCACGATCCACAAAGGCTACGCAGTAGAGGATATTGGTCTTTGGAGCGAGCGCGATCATTCGCAACTCTGCGTACTCGAAGCGATCATCAACCCAGACCAGCGCAGCTTCCCAATCGAGCTCGCCTGCCAATGCCAGCGAGACACCATGTTTTGTTTGGTTTGCGGAGTCTTTGGCTGGATCGAACTCGATTCGCATGCTTTCCTGTAGCTACAGTAAAGAACTCTGCCAAACAGAGCGTGGCAAAGCGGGCCTATGACGCCAAACGTTTGACCTGAGCGGTGAGCAAAAGGCGCAGCCTTTTGCTCATGCCGTCGGCTCCTCGTTCACGCCCGTCGCCGCTGCCTGCTCATTCATCAACCGCAAATCTGCATCGAGGTCTTCGACGATGAATGCGAATTCAGCTTAAAAAGGTGGGACCAAACTCTAAAGGGATAGGCGTCACTTTGGAACAACCCGCGACAGCTTTTCGGCCATGCGCGTTTGCCAGCCTGGCCCCGTGGCGCGCCACCTTTGGATAACGTTCTCCGGCAAGCGGATCGAAATCAGCTTCTTGGGATTTTCCGAGCGCGGCCGGCCGCCCTTGTTGACTTTGCCTCGTGCAAGCATGTCATCTGTCAGTTCGGGAAGTTCCTCGTACTCCTCTGGCTGGATGACGTGTGCCGCCACCCGCACAAGATCAGAGCCCAAGGAGCGGTGCGATACGCGTTTGCTCGCGGTCATTGGCTTTACTCATGCTGAAAAAGTGGCGATCCGCGCCACGCGGGGTGTAGCCGACGACGACCATTCGATAGTGGAGCATGCCAAAGCAAGTCATGCGCTGCTCACCGTAGTCCTTGCGTACATCCTTGGTCTCGAGTGCGGGCCAAGAAGACTGTCTTGGCATCGTCGAAGTCCAGGCCTCGTTCGGCCAACGCCGCAGCGCGCTTCGTCGGATCGTACGTGATTGCCACGTAGTTATTGTATCTACATCAACAGCTCAAAGCAAGCGACAGAAAGACCGCCCGCTTTTGTGCAGGCCTGCCCCTTCGTCAGCATCAAGCAGACCAGCCGGGCCAGCTTGTGGGCCGTGGCGGTGATGGCTTTGCGTCGGTCCGTGCGCGCGCACAGCCGTAGGCGGCCAGCCGCTGATCCTCAGACGGCTAACCCCGGGGGTGATGCGCTGCATGCAGCACCCGCAGGCGCTCGCGGGCTACGTGGGTGTAGATCTGGGTGGTGGAAATATCGGCGTGTCCCAGCAGCATTTGCACTGCGCGCAGGTCGGCGCCGTGGTTGAGCAAGTGGGTGGCGAAGGCGTGGCGCAGGGTGTGCGGCGACAGCGGCACGTGCACGCCGCCGCGCAGCGCGTGCTTCTTGATGAGCTGCCAGAACATCTGGCGCGTCATGGCCGAGCCGCGCGCGGTCACGAACAAGGCGTCGGTGGATTGCCCCTTCAAGATGACGGCGCGGGCCTCGGCCAGGTAACGCAGCAGCCAGGCATGGGCCTCTTCGCCGAAGGGCACCAAGCGTTGCTTCGAACCCTTGCCGGTCACACGCAGCGCGCCCTCGTCCAGGCCCAGGTGCACGGTCTTCAGCGTCACCAGTTCGCTCACCCGCAGCCCGCTGGCGTACATCAGCTCCAGCATCGTGCGGTCACGCAGGCCGAGCGGCAACTCCACGTCGGGCGCGTTCAGCAGCGCCTCGACCTGCGCTTCACTCAAGGTCTTGGGAACGCGCGGCGTCTGCTTCGCCATCAGCAGCTTGAGCGTGGGGTCGACTGTCAACAAGTGTTCGCGCAGGGCCCAGCGAAAGTAGCGCTTGAAAACGGTCAGCCGCCGGTTGCTGCTGGTGGCCTTGCTGCCGGGGTGGCGCAGCACGCCATATTCGCGCAGGTCGGACTCCAGGCTCTGGTTCAACGACCGCTCGGCGGCAGCGGCCAACCACTGCGTGTACAAGCTCAGGTCGCGCCGGTATGCGGCCAGCGTGTTGGCGGCCAGGCCGTCTTCGATCCACAGGGCGTCGATGAAACGGTCGATGGCTTCGACGCTGGTTTGCAGTGCGTTCATGCGGTGCCTGAAATGGAACGAGGAGCCGGATGAGGCTCTCAGGCTCTCAGGATTTCACTCGAGCGTCAGCTTCTGCTTCGCGACCACTTGCTTGTAGACCTCGAACTCGGCAGCGATCTGGGCTGCGAACTGCTCGGGCGAGTTGGCCACGATCAGCGAGCCGGTGTCTTCGATGCGCTTCTTGACGGCCGGGTCTTCGAGCGTTTTCCTGACCGCGCTGTTCACCTTGTCGACCACCTCCTTGGGCAAACCCTTCGGCCCGTAGATGCCGTAATAGGCCATGCGGTTGACGGGCTCGAGCCCCACTTCCTTGAAGGTCGGCACGTTGGGCAACTGCGTCAGCCGCTGCGGCGCGGCGACCACGATGGCGATCAGCCGGCCATCTTTGATGAAGGGCAGCGCCGAGGGCATGTTGTCGAAAATCATCGGTACCTGGCCGGCCACGGTGTCGTTCAACGCCGGGCCCGCGCCGCGGTAAGGGATGTGGGTCACGAAGGTGCCAGACAGGTTCTTGAACAGCTCCATCTGCAAGTGCCCGATGCCGCCCGTGCCCGAGCTGGCGAAAGAATATTTGCCGGGGTGCTGCTTCAATTCGGCGATGAAACCCTTGTAGTCGCGGGCCGGAAAGCTGGGGTGCACGGCGATCACGTTCGGCGTGGCGGCCACGTTGATGATGGGGGTGAAATCGGTGATCGGGTTGTAGCTCAGCTTCGGGTTGATGGCCGGGTTGGCCGCCGTGGTGGACACCGTGGCCATGCCCAGCGAATAGCCGTCGGGGGCCGCTTTGGCGATCTCGTTGGCCCCCACCGAGCCGCCGCCGCCAGCCTTGTTCTCGACGATCATCGACTGGCCCAATACCGCGTTGATCTTCTCGGACACCACGCGCGCCACGATGTCGGTGGTGCCACCGGGGGCGAAGGGCACCACCAGCCGCACCGGCTTGCTCGGGTAGGTCTGGGTCCAGGCGGCACCGCCGGCTCCAAGACAAAGGGCTGCACCGGTTGCGACAAGGGTTCTGCATTGCATTGAAAGTCTCCGGGTGAGGTGCGAAATACGGGTCGCGCAGGCGCTTGTCAGGTCGCCCGGCCACCGAGCAGCCCGGCCTTCAGTTTTTTGTCCACCGGCTGCTCGCCGATGAAGATTTTCAGGATACCGGCGTACAGGTCTTCACCCGGAATCGGCTGGCCCTTGACCACGCCGTTGACGCTGAGCACCAGGCCGCGAGCGGGCAAAAAGTCGAGGTTGACCACGTCGCCCTTGCCGACCTTGCCGATGAGTTCGATGGTGCGGTCGAATTGATCCATGCGTTCTTTCAGCGCAGCGTTTTCTGCCTCGGTGGAGTTGCGGTGAATGCCCACGTTGAATGCCTTGGTGAACTCCTTGGCCTCGACGTCGAGCAACATTTTCATCTGGATGCGTTTGGCCCCTTTGACCGCCAGCACGCGCTCGGGCGTGGCGGCCTTCTCGGTCATGTACAGGCCGGCTGCATAGCCCTTGAGCCACAGCACCGCGCGCACGCCCACGCCGTTGAGCACCAGGTCGGTGTCGGCGAGGCGAATGCGGTCGTCGAAGTTCTGGTCTGCGATGCGCATGGCCGAGGCGCCGGCACCGCCCAGCAGCAAGGCGAATGACAGGGCAAACTTGAACAGGCGTGAATTCAGGGCGTTCATGGGCACAGACCGGAGTGGAATCGCATTACAACGCAGCGGCGGCGGTTTGCGCTGACGCGTCACGGCTCGGCTCGTTGCGCCAGCGCCCACTCGATGTGCTCGCGCACCAGCGGGCTGGCCGCATCGCGCCGGGTTTGCAACGCCGTGCGGATCGCAGCATCATCCTTCGCGCGCAAGGCGTTGCCCAGGCCGACCGCCAGGTTGCGCTGCCAGCGCTCGAAGCCGATGCGGCGGATGGCGCTGCCTTCGGTGTGGCGCAAAAAATCGGCTTCGCTCCACAGCCACAGTTGCAGCAGGGTGGCGTCCGTCAGCGGCTCGCGGGCGTCGAAGTCGGGCAAGGTGGCGAGCACCGCGTACTTGTTCCAGGGGCACACCAGTTGGCAGTCGTCGCAGCCGTAGATGCGGTTGCCCATCAACGGGCGCAATTCCACTGCAATCGGCCCGGCGTGTTCGATCGTGAGGTACGAAATACAGCGCCGCGCGTCGAGCGTGTACGGCGCCACGATGGCCCGCGTGGGGCACACGTCGATGCAGGCGCTGCAACTGCCACAGCTCGCGTCGGTGGGCGGGGTCAAGGGCAGCGGCAAGTCGACATAGATCTCACCCAAAAAAAACATCGAGCCGGCGTCGCGATGCAGCGCCAGCGTGTGCTTGCCGCGCCAGCCGATGCCGCTTTTTGCGGCCAGCGCCACTTCCATCACCGGGGCCGAATCGGTGAACACGCGGTGGCAGAAGGGGCCGACGGCGGCGGCCAGGCGGTCGGCAAGGGCCTGCAGGCGCGCACGCAACACCTTGTGATAATCGCGACCGCGTGCATACACCGACACCGTGGCTGCAGTGGGATCGGCCAGGCGCTGCCACTCCACGTTTTGCCAACCCGGTTTCGTCTGCAGCGGCAGATAGTTCATGCGCGCGGTGATGACCCGCACGGTGCCCGGCACCAGTTCGGCAGGCCGCGCGCGCTTCACGCCGTGCACTTGCATGTAGGCCATGTCGCCATGAAAACCGTTGAGCAACCAGGCCTGCAAACCTGCTTCGGCCTCGGGCATGTTCACATCCGCCACACCGATCTGTGAAAATCCAAGCTCGCTCGCCCATGCCCGCAAGTGCAGCAGCAGCGCTTCAGCATCCAGTTCGCGAGGTTCCGTCATTTGCCGATTCTAGAAACACGCACGGTTCATTGGCTCGATGAGCCCGCCTGCGCCGCCACGGCACGGGTCATTGCGGCCAGACCCGCCGTGCGCCAAGCCTTCATCGAACTGCACGGCACCCTGGGCGCAGGCAAGACCACCTTCGCGCGCCACCTGCTCGGTGCGCTGGGCGTGCAGGGCCGCGTCAAGAGCCCCACCTACGCGATCATGGAGCCGTATGAGCTGCCCGACTTCAATGCCTGGCATTTTGATTTCTACCGCTTCAACGACCCGCAAGAGTGGGAAGACGCCGGCTTTCGCGACGTGTTCGCCAGCCCGGGTTTGAAGCTCGCCGAGTGGCCCGAGAAAGCGCATGGGCTGCTGCCCGTGGCCGACCTGGCGCTTCGCATCGACTTCGGGCGCGACGATCAGCGCGTGGTCACGCTCACGGCTCGCACACCGCTGGGCGTGGACTTGCTGCCATGAGGCCCACACACCCGACCCGGCGCAGCGCCCTGTGCCGTCTGGGCTCAGTGGCGCTGCTGCTGGGCAGCGGCGAACTGGCCTGGGGCGCCACCATCGTGGCCGTGCGCATGTGGCCCGCAGCCGACTACACGCGCGTGACGATCGAGTCCGATGCGGCGCTGTCGGCGCGGCATTTCATTGCCGACAACCCGCCGCGGCTTGTGATCGACATCGACGGCCTGGAGCTGAGTCCGGCGCTGCGCGAACTGGTCGGCAAGGTGCGCAGCGACGACCCCTTCATTGCCGGCTTGCGGGTGGCCCAGAATCAGCCGCGCCTGGTGCGGATGGTGATCGACCTGAAACAGGCCATCGCGCAGCAAGTGTTCACGCTGACGCCGGTGGCCGCATACCAGCACCGCCTGGTGTTCGACCTGTACCCGACACAAGAACGCGACCCGCTGCTGGCGCTGATACGCGAGCGCGACAGCTCCGAACAGGCGGCCCAGGCGGTGCAAGACGCACTGGGCGACTTCATCGGCAAGATGAACAAGCCCGGCGCGGCCGCGTCGGTGCCCGGCGTTCCCGGCGTGCCTGGCGTGCCTGCTGTGGTGCCGCCGGTGGTGGTCGCGGCGTCTCCAGCCAGCGCGCCGCGGCGCGGCAAGGTGGACCGCTTGATCGTCGTCGCGATCGACCCCGGCCACGGCGGTGAAGACCCCGGTGCCACCGGCCCCAATGGCCTGCGCGAGAAAGACGTGGTGCTGCAAGTGGCGTTGCAACTGCGTGAGCGCATCAACGCCCTGCCCGGCATGCGCGCCATGCTGACCCGCGACGCCGACTTTTTCGTGCCGCTGCACGACCGTGTGCGCAAGGCACGCCGTGTGCAAGCCGACCTGTTCGTGTCCATCCACGCCGATGCGTTTCAGACGCCCGAGGCGCGCGGTGCGTCGGTGTTTGCATTGAGCCAGGGTGGGGCCACCAGCAGCGCGGCGCGCTGGATGGCCAACAAGGAAAACGCGGCCGATCTGGTGGGCGGCATGAACACGGCCAAAGACCCGGCCCTGGCGCGCGCCCTGCTGGACATGAGCACCACCGCGCAGATCAAAGACAGCCTGAAGCTCGGCGGCGAGGTGCTGGGCCAGATCGGCAAGGTCGGCCGCCTGCACAAGGGCAGCGTGGAGCAGGCCGGTTTCGCGGTGCTGAAAGCGCCCGATGTGCCGTCGATCCTGGTCGAAACGGCCTTCATCTCGAACCCCGACGAAGAAGCCAAGCTGCGCGACCCGGTGTACCAGGAACAACTGGTGGCCGCGCTGACCGCCGGCATCCAGCGCTATTTCGCGAAGAACCCGCCGCTGGCACGCAGCCGGCCGCTGTGAACACCCGCCGCCACAAGCCACACGCCACCAGGAGACGCCGATGCTGCACCCACAAACCAAGGCCCTGCTGGCCTTCATCGAAGAGCGCGGCATCCCGCCCACGCACACTCTCAGTCCCGATGAGGCCCGCCGCATCTACCGCGAACGGCGCGGCGCGCTGCAGCCTGAGCCGCCCGCGGTGGGCGAGGTGCGCGAGCTTCAAGCCACCGGCCCGATTGGTGCCATCCCGCTGCGGCTGTATCGCCCGCTCGCAGCGCTTGAAAACGCAGGCGAGCCGCTGCCCGTGCTGGTCTATTTTCACGGCGGCGGCTGGGTCATCGGTGACCTCGACACGCACGACACGCTGTGCCGCGAGCTGGCCAACGCATCCGGCTGCGCCGTGGTGGCCACCGACTACCGCATGGGCCCGGAGCACCGCTTTCCGGCTGCGGTGGACGACTGCATCGCCGCCACCGATTGGGTGCGCAGCGAGGCCGTCGCCTTGGGCCTGGACCCGAGCCGCATGGCGGTGGGCGGCGACAGCGCAGGCGGCAATCTGGCGGCGGTGGTGGCGCTTGCCGCGCGCGACGCCGGCACGCCGCTCGCATTCCAGTTGCTGATCTATCCGGCCACCGACCAGCAGCGCGGTGCGCCGTCGCACACGGTCAACGGGCAAGGCTATTTGCTGACCAGCGACACGATGAACTATTTCCACGATCACTACATCGTCGACCCGGCACACGACCTGGACTGGCGCGCCTCGCCCTTGCTGCACACCGACCACACCAGGCTGCCGCCCGCCTTCGTGCTGACTGCCGGTTATGACCCGCTGCGCGATGAAGGCCTGTACTACGCGCAAGCCTTGTCCGAGGCCGGCAACCGCGCCACGTATGCCTGCTTCGAGCGGCAGATCCACGGCTTCATCACCATGGGCAAGGTGCTCGACGAGGCGAACGCCGCGGTGGCGATGTGCGCCGACGAATTGCGCCGGGGACTGGCCCGCCGCTGAGGCGTCAGCGCGCGGCGCGGCGGGCCTTCCAGGCGCCGAACAGCACCAGCAGTCCGGGCAGCAAAATCGCGCTCCAGATGATCTTGTCCAGGTGCTCTTTGACCCACGCGATGTTGCCGAACAGGTAGCCCGCCAAGGTCACGCCGCCGACCCACAGCACCGCGCCGGTCACGTCGAAGAAGGTGAACTTGCTGCGGGTCATTTGCGCCACGCCCGCCACGAAGGGCGCGAAGGTGCGCAGGAACGGCATGAAACGCGCGGCGATGATGGTGACGCCGCCGTATTTTTCGTAGAAGGCATGCGCCTGCTCGAAGGCGCGCTTGTTGAAGAAACGCGAGTTTTCCCACTGAAACACCTTGGGTCCGAAATGGCGGCCGATGGCGTAGTTGCACTGGTTGCCCAGGATCGCCGCCGCGATCAACAAACCGATCGACAGCGGCAGGCTCATCAAGCCCGCCCCGCACAGCGTGCCCACCACGAACAGCAGCGAATCGCCGGGCAAGAACGGCATCACCACGACGCCGGTCTCGACGAAGATGATCAGGAACAACAAGGCGTAGACCCAGGCACCGTAGGTCGTCACGAAGTGGGCCAGGTGCACGTCGACGCGCAGGATGAAGTCGAGCAAGAGCGTGAGCAGTTCCATGGGCGCGGATTATCGTTTGCGCCCTCCTGCGCTTCGGGGCGGGTTGGGGACGGTGTGAAATCACCCCCATCCCGGCCTTCCCCCGAAAGGGGAAGGAGTGAACAGGCGCTTCGCGCCGAATCGGGAGTGCGGCTTCCTACAATGCCCGCATGAATGCCGTTTTGCCCCCGGTGCCACGCCGCCCCATCCGTGAACTGCCCGACGAACTGATCAGCCAGATCGCCGCCGGCGAAGTGGTGGAACGGCCTGCTTCGGTGGTGCGCGAACTGCTGGACAACGCGCTGGACGCCGGGGCCACCGAGGTGGCAGTCAAGCTCATCGGTGGCGGCGTTCGGTCCATCGTGGTCGAAGACGACGGCTTCGGCATCGCCAGCGCCGAGTTGGCGCTGGCCCTGCGCCGCCACGCCACCAGCAAGATCAGCTCATTGCCCGAGCTTGAAAACGTGGCGACGATGGGGTTCAGGGGCGAGGCGCTGGCGGCCATCGCATCGGTCGCCGAAGTCGGCATCTCAAGCCGCACGAGCGACGCGCTGCATGCACAGCGCCTGGACGCGCGCTCGGGCGAGCTGGCACCTGCCGCGCGCGGCGTGGGCACCACGGTCGAGGTGCGCGAGCTGTTTTTCAGCACGCCGGCGCGCCGCAAGTTCTTGAAAACAGAATCGACCGAGCTGGCACACTGCGTGGAAGCCGTGCGCCGCCACGCGTTGACGCGCCCTGACGTGAGCTTTGCGGTGTGGCACGAAGGCAAGCTGGTGCAGCAGTGGCGGCGGGCCACGCCGGCCCAGCGCCTGCACGATGTGCTGGGTGCCGATTTCAACCAGCACAGCCGCGAGGTGATGCTCGACCTGGGTGTGCTGCGCGTCACTGGGCGGGCCGGCACGCCGGAGTCGGCCCGCACGCGTGCCGATCAGCAATACGTGTATGTCAATGGCCGCTTCGTGCGTGACAAGCTGATCGCGCACGGCGTGCGCTCGGCCTTCGAGGACGTGCTGCACGGCGGACGCCAACCGGCGTATGTGCTGTTCATCGACATCGCCCCGGATCGGGTCGACGTGAACGTGCACCCGACCAAGATCGAGGTGCGCTTTCGCGATTCACGCGAGGTGCACCAGGCGGTGCGCAGGGCGGTCGAGGCCGGGCTGGCGATTCCGCGCGCAGGAGTGGGATCGGATGCGAGCACAGCGCTTGGCACGGCATTCAACAGCCCGTTTCGTCCGGCCTCGGGTGCGTTCACCTACGCTGAAAGGCCGGCCGCGCAAACCCACCTCGGCCTGCAAGAAATGGCGGTGCTCTACGCCAAGGAACCACCCGCCGCGTGGACCGTGACAGCGCAGAAGCCAGCCGCTGACGACAGCACGCCGTGGCCGCTGGGCAAAGCCGTGGCGCAGATCGCCGGCATCTATGTGCTGGCTGAAAATGCGCAAGGCCTGGTGATCGTCGACATGCACGCGGCGCACGAGCGCGTGGTGTACGAGCGCCTGAAAACCAACCTGGCCAACACCGCCATCGAAGCGCAGCCGCTGTTGATCCCCGCCACCTTCACCGCCACCGCGATCGAGGTGGCCACCGCCGAAGCGCAGGCCGACACCCTGCGCAGGCTGGGCATCGATGTGTCGATGCTGTCGCCAGGTGTGCTGGCCGTGCGCTCGCAGCCTGCCGCGCTGGCTGGCGGCGACGTGGTGGAACTGGCCCGCAGCGTGCTGGCCGAGCTGTCGCAGTGGGGTGCCAGCCGCGCGATCCAGCGGGCGCAAGACCAGATCCTGTCCACCATGGCCTGCCACGGCGCGGTGCGCGCGAACCGTCAACTCACGCTGGATGAGATGAATGCGCTGCTGCGCGACATGGAGCGCACCGACCGCGCCGACCAGTGCAACCATGGCCGGCCGACGTGGCGGCAAGTCACGCTGCGTGAACTCGACAGCATGTTCTGGCGCGGCCGCTGAACGACAAATCGGCATAGAGGCTGAGACGTTTCTTTACACAGCACGCTTGATTCAATCGACCGACCTGCCCCAAAATTTCAACGTGATGCCACTGCTACCAACCTCCGCCCGCACCCGTTGGACACTGGTCATGGCCGCCTTGGGGCTGACCCTGACCGCCGGCTGCACCAGCCTGGAAACGCGCCAACGCCAGATCATCTTCAGCCCGTCGACAGGCACCTCGGCGTGGGGTGCTGCGCAAACCAGCGGCATGCAGGATGTGTGGATCGACCATCACTCGATTGAAAGCAACGCCGACGTCAAGCTGCATGCGCTGTGGCACCCGAGCCAAAATGCCAATGCACCGGTGATGCTGTACCTGCACGGCGCGCGCCGCACGGTCGAGGCCAGCGCCTTTCGCATCCGCCACATGCACGACCTGGGGTTTTCGGTGCTGGCGGTGGACTACCGCGGCTTTGGCCAAAGCACCAACGAACTGCCGTCTGAAGCCGCCGTGGTCGAAGATGCCCGAGCGGCCTGGGCGTGGCTGGCGCAAAAGTACCCGGACCGGCCACGCTACATCTTCGGCCACTCGCTGGGCGGTGCCATCGCGGTGCAACTCGCAGGCAACGTGAGCGATGCCACAGGGCTGATCGTCGAAGGCACCTTCACCTCCATTCCCGACGTGTTTCGCAGTCTCAGGTGGGGCTGGCTGCCCTTGACCGGGCTGATCACCCAGCGCTTCGATTCAGCCGAGCAAATCACGCGGGTGAAAGTGCCGGTGCTGGTGGTTCATGGCAGCAACGACAGCCTGATTCCGCCCGAGTTGGGCCGCGCCCTGTACGAGCGCGCGACAAGCCCGAAGAAGTTCGTGCTGGTCGACGGCGGCACGCACTACAACACCAACAGCGCCGGACAAGCGCAGTACCGCCAAGCGCTGAACGAACTGTTCGACCTGAAGTTCTGAATCTCGAGCTGGGGGGCATGCTCCAATCGGGATGAAAGAAGGTTCCCATGGTCACTCTCAAGCTCAACAAATCAGCAGCCGCACCGGCATTCGACAAACGCCGCGACGAGTCCGCACCGCGCGGGCCGGTGCGCGGCGCGGGCAGCGCGCCGCGCAAACGCCCGACGCTGGCGCAGGCGCAAGACCAACGCACCGAGCGCGAAGCAAGGTACCAAGAGCAGTTGCGCCAGCGCTTCGGCAACAGCGCGCCACCGGCCTTCAACCGAGGCGCTGTACCTGAGCCACGCAACGAACCTAGAACCGACCGCCAGCGCGCGCCTCAGCGCGAAGCTTGGCCGGCGCACCAACAAAACCGAGGCGCAGCACCCAGGCAGGCGCGCCAGGACGACGCTCGCGATCCGCGCGATCAGGCTCCGCCGCGCAACACGGCATTCGATCCGCGCCGGTCCAACCAGCCGCACGATCAAAACCAACAGCAGTATCCCGAACAGCGGCCACCGCCGCGGCCGCAACAGCCACCCACCGATTTCCGCGATCGCAATGCGCGAGACGACCGCAGCCCCGATCGAGCACAACCGTGGCGTGATGCGCCGCCGCAGCAGGAACGCGGTTCGGCACCGCAGCGCCGAGGGCCGCCCGCCGCGCCAGACGCGCGCCACCAGCGCGCCAAGCCGCCGCCCCGCTTCAACGACCGCGACGATGGCGATGAGCAGATGGCGGTCGAAGTGCCGGGCAGCATGCGCCTGTCCAAACGCATGAGCGAACTGGGCATTTCATCGCGCCGCGAGGCCGACGAATGGATTCCCAAGGGCTGGGTGCGGGTCGATGGCCGCGTGGTCAGCGAACTGGGGTCGCGCGTGTTGCCCTCGCAGCAAATCACGGTGGATGCCAAGGCCAAGTTCGTGCAGGCGCAAAAAGTCACCGTGATCTTGAACAAGCCCATCGGCTATGTGAGTGGTCAGGCCGAAGACGGCTACGAACCCGCCGTGGTGCTCATCAAGCCGGCCAACCAGTGGCGCGAAGACCAGTCGGGCACGCGCTATTTGCTGACGCACCTGCGCGGCATCGCACCGGCTGGCCGGCTCGACATCGACTCGATCGGCCTGCTGGTGCTGACGCAAGACGGACGCGTCGCCAAGCAGTTGATCGGCGAAGACAGCGAGATGGAAAAAGAGTACTTGGTGCGCGTCGAATCTTCCGCCGGCGGCGGCCTGTCGGACAGCGACCTGGCCTTGCTCAACCACGGCCTGGAGCTCGACGGCGAACCGCTGCGCGAAGCGCTGGTCGAGTGGATCAACGACGACCAGTTGCGCTTCGTGTTGAAAGAAGGCAAGAAGCGCCAGATTCGCCGCATGTGCGAAGCCGTGGGGCTGAAGGTGGTGGGCCTGAAGCGCGTGCGCATCGGGCGCGTGATGCTGGGCGATTTGCCGGTCGGGCAGTGGCGGTACTTGCGCGGCGATGAGTCGTTCGTGGCGTTGAAGCCGCCGACGGCGGGTTGACAGCGCTCGAACAATGGGCGCCCGCGTCATCGCAGTCCACTCGAGTCGATTTCACACTTTTTCCAAGCTCACAACGTCACAGATCACGCTGCTGACTGGGTTAGGCGTTAAGGGCGATGCGCACTGCGGCGTGACGGTGAAGCACCGGTCGCGCGTGACCCAGGACCCCTCGCAACCGAACCTTCGCCAAGTCCATCTCATCCACAGCGAAGTGTTCGATGAGTTGGCCGCAAACGGGTTCGCGGTAGCACCCGGTCAATTGGGCGAAAACATCACCACGCTCGGCGTGAATCTGCTCGCTTTGCCGGTCGACACTGAGCTTCACGTCGGTCGGTCAGCGGTCATCAGGCTCACCGGTTTGCGCAACCCCTGCGTGCAACTCGATCAATTTCAAATGGGATTGATGTCAGCCTTGCTTGGTCGCGGACCGAACCGCACGCTTGTACGCAAATCCGGCGTCATGGGTGTGGTCGTTGCGGGCGGTCCGGTGTGTCCTGAAGACCGCATCGAATTCGTTCTGCCTGTCGAACCTCATCGCGCACTTGAGCGCGTGTAATCGTCGACGGCCTGCGCCTGCACCGCCTCGGCCTGCACTTGCCAGCGCGCATCACCCACCGCCACGGCATCGCGCGCCGCCGCCAGCGC
>JAYVCL010000230.1:0-11862 GCA_043749975.1 Burkholderiales bacterium | reverse complement strand
TTGCCCACCGGCATGTCGACCGCGCTGCCGGGGTTGCCGGTTTGCGACGATTCCATGCGCGCCAGCTCCGAGCGCAGCGCGCGCAGCTCCGACGCCATGCGCATCACGTCGGGGTTCTGCTCGGTGGCACCGCTGCGCAGGACCTTGAGCTGCACCTCGCGCTCGGCGATCAACCCGCGCAACTGGGCCGCGCCCAGGATCAGCGCCTCGGCCTGCTTGTCGAGCACGATCACGCCCGACTTTTCCTGCACTGCACGCAGTTGCGTCTCGGCCTTGACCAGGTTTTCTTTCGTGTCCTTCAGTTGCTGCTCGAAGAAGACCCGTCGCAGTTGCGCTTCGGACACGGCCAGCCGGCCCAGCACCTTGGTGACTTCACCCACGTGAGCGTTGGCGAGTTCGGCCGCGAACTTCGGGTCTTCATCGTCGACCTCGACCGTGATCAAGCCGCTTTTCTTGTCCGATGCGACGCGGATGTACGAAGGCAGCGTCTTGCGCAAGGCCTCGTAGCTGGCGGCGCGGTAGCGAGTCTTCAGGTCGTATCGCTCGCTCAGCGAACGCTGCACGCTGTCGCTCCTCAGCAAGGCGATGTACAGCTCGTCGGGCGTTTTGGCCGCAAGGCCCCCGGCCAGGCCGCCCAGCGAGCCGAGTGCGGCCAGCGCCGCCGCCGAGCCGCCCGAGCTTGGCGATGTGGGCGGCAGCAAGCTGGTGCGGGCAGTGAAGATCGGCGTCAGCGAGAAAGCCGCCGCCAGCGACGCCAGGGCTGCCGCCACGGTGACGCCGGCAATCACCCGCTTGCCTTCGCCCCACCAGGTCAACAGATCGATCAGGCCGACCGACGGACCATCGTCGAAATCGTCATCGGCGTCGGGGTCGACATTCACCGCGGGCTCGAGTCCTGAAGATTTCATGCCGTTCTCGTCACCTGCGCAAGGTCTGGATCGCGGCCGCACCGAGGCCGAACTGCGAGAAAATCTGCGACCAGTCCTTCAGGTTGCGCACAAGGGCGCGGCCCCAGGTTTCGTAGTCGAGCTGGCTCGGCACCACCACCGCATCGCCCGGCTGCAGCGGCTGCCCCTCCAGGCTGCCGCGTCCGAAGAAACCGCGTTGGTCGTTGATGTGATTGACGGTGCCGTCGGCGCGCAGGATGAACATGTTGGTCGTGTCGGCGGTCTCGTCGACCCCGGCCAGCTTCAGGTAGTCGCCCGCCGTGCGGCCGGGCCGCCACAACAGCGCGTTGTTGTTGACCACCGCGCCGGCCACCGTCACGAAGCCGGGCCGCGTGGGCACCGCGATGCGGTCGCCGTTCTCCAGCGGCACATCCGGAAGCTGCTCGGTCAAGCGGGTGTCGGCCGTCAGTTCGAGCGCGATGCGCCCGTTCGGCTGCAGCCGCGCCAGGCGGGCCAGTTGCGCCTGGGTGGCTGAATTGCTGACGGCTGCGCTGCGCTCGGCTGAGATGTCATCGCGTCGGTTGGCGGCATCGCGCGCGGTCTGCGTGGCCGACAGGGATTCCAGCCGATCCCTCGCCTGCTGCAGGTTTTCACGCTGCCGCTGGCGCGTTTCTTCGCGGCTGAAATCGAGTCCGTACACATAGGCCTGGGGCGTGAAACCACCGGCGCGATCAATCAATTGCTTCAGCGTTTCGCCGGCCAGCAGTTGATAGACGCCCGGCGCTGCGACTTCGCCTTCGATCGACACCAGCCGTGTCTGCCGCGACACCGGCACGCGGATGTCCTTCTGACTGTAGATCGTCACCACGTCGCCGGCCAGGAGTTCGATGTTGTTGAGCGGGTCGCCCTGCAACACCACCTTGCCGAGGTTGAACGGAATCAGTTGGGTCGACAGGTCTTTCAGGTTCAGCCGTTCGATCACGGCGTAGTCCCAGTTCAGCTCGTCGAAAAGGATGCCCGAGCGCTTGCGCGCCGTCGTCGCGGCGACGTCGTCGCGGCGGTCCTGCGGGTTGCGCTCTTGCGTGCTTTCTTGCGTGCGCTCCTGCAGGCTGCGCTCCGGCGCATTGCGTTCCTGCATGCGGCGCACCGACTTGCGCGCGGGCGGCATGACCACGCCGTTGACGATCATTGGCGGCTCGTCTTCTTCTTCCTCTTCCAGCACCTGCACCAACAGGTTCTTGCGCCGGTAGAAGTCGGGCGAGATCAGCGCGTCGCGGTCGGGAATCAGGTCGCTGATGTGCATGCCGGGCTTGAAGGCGTAGCGCAGCGGCTGCGCCACGTGGCCCTTCAAGGTCACCGCGTTGGCGAACTGCGGCGAGATCGCCAACAAGGTCAGCACATCGCCGTCGCGCAACGTCTTTTGCAAGCCGGTGGCGTCGACCTTGAACTCCTCGACGAAGCGCGCCGCCTTGGCCTGGGTGTTGTCGATGCGCTCGAGCTGCACGCGGTTCGGATTCGCCAGCACCGTGGCCCCGCCGGCGTAGCGCAGCACCTCGCGCAGCGGCTCTTGCGCGCTGCGCAGCTCGTAGATGGCCGGCGTGTCGATGGCACCCGTCAACGCCACCCGCGGGCCCGCCGGCTGAAACACCAGCACGTCGCCGGCCACCAGTTGCAGGTCTTTCGACTTGTCGCCCTGGACCAGGAAATCGTAGACATCCAACTCGGACACCACGCGCCCCTCGCGGCGCAGCGTGAGCTTGCGCATTGAGCCGTTCAGCGCCGGGCCGCCCGCCGCCACCACGGCCGACAACAGCGTCGACTGGCTGGGCAGGGTGTAGACGCCGGGGCGCTGCGCCGGCCCGACCACGAACACCGTCACGCCGCGCAACTGGCCCAAGCTCACGTTGAGGGTGAAGTTGGTGTACAGGCGGCCGATCTGTGCGCGCAGGTGCCGCTCGAGCTCCGACGCTTTCACGCCGGCCACGTTGAAGCTGCCCACCTTGGGCAGGCTGACCTGGCCATTGCGGTCGACCGTGCTGCGATAGTCGATATCGATCGAACCCCAGGCCCGAATCACCAGTTCGTCGCCCGGGCCGACGCTGTAGTCGGCCGACACCGGCACGTTGCTCAGGCCGCCGGGCCGGTCGGCCGCTTCGGTGAAGAAGTTGCCGCCAAAGACCGGCAGCAGGCGGCCGGTGGCCGTTTCGACGAACTTCTGGAACTCGCTGGGAAGCGCTGCGGGCTGGTCGGCGCGGCGAATCGCGGCCTCGGACTGCGCGTCA
Source organism: Burkholderiales bacterium (assembly GCA_043749975.1). Classification (GTDB taxonomy): domain Bacteria; phylum Pseudomonadota; class Gammaproteobacteria; order Burkholderiales; family Burkholderiaceae_C; genus JANYJJ01. Next base: position 8,693 of record JAYVCL010000230.1, on the reverse strand, counting down.
TTGCCGGACGGGCGGGCTCGTTGCGGCAGCCGCACACCGTTCGGGTCTTGCTGCTGCGTGCCGGGGCGTGCGGCGCTCGGGCTCGTGGTGCTGCCGTTGGCGGCGCCGCTGGGTGGCCGTTGCGGATTGGCCGGGAGGTAGCCCGGCGCAGTGAAGGTGCCGCCAGGCACGGGTTCATCCGCAGCGCAGGCGAACGTGCCGCTCAAGCCCAAGGCGAATGACAGAAACGGTATGACAAGGGTGGACTGGGATCGCATTCGGTGACGGGTGGGTGAAGAAGCCGAAAAGTGACGGTCGGCGGGCCCGGCGTGCCGGCAGCGCCTGAAAGCCTCGATGGCGCCATCGCCTTCCTGGCAGGCAAGCTGAGCGTGCGGTGCGTTGGCGGTTTTTGCCCGCCCGCGATGTTACTGGAAGCAGGCTTCGCTTCGAACGCGCAGCGGGTCGCGGGCGGGTGCGGCCCGGCGGATAAACTGCGACGATTGCGGCAACGGAACGTTTCTGGATGGACGACCCCGAGGTTCCCGACATCGGCCTGATCGTTGCGGACACACCGCCGTTGCTGGACGATGCGCGCGAGATCCTTCGCGACTACGCCGCCAGCCTGGCGGTGGACCTTTGCTTCCAGAACTTCGCTGACGAGTTGGTCGGCCTGCCCGGCGAATACGCCGCGCCCAGCGGGCAACTGCTGCTGGCCTACGTCGACGGTGCGCTGGCCGGCTGCGGTGCGATCCGCTCGTTGCCCGATGTCGACTACGCCAACGCCTGCGAAATGAAGCGCTTGTACGTGCGCCCCGCCTTCCGCCGTTTCGGCCTGGGCCGCCTGTTGGCGCAGGCCCTGTTCGACGAGGCCCAGCGCAGCGGCTACTCGGCCCTGTTGCTCGACACGCTGGACGACATGGAAGCCGCGCGCGGCTTGTACGCCTCGCTCGGTTTCGAGGAAATTCCGCCGTACTACTTCAACCCGATCGCGGGGGCGCACTACCTGAAGGCGGAGTTGGGCTGAGAGCCACGTTGCGATGAACTCGGCGCACACTTGCAAAGCCCACCGCCGCCACGCGCGGGCGGGTGATTCACCGAGGAGACTCATGAAACCGTCAAGCCGTTCTGTGCGCGCCGCAACGCCGAGCCGCCCCACGCCAGGCCCACTTCTGTTGAAGGGCCGCTCGCCGCACTCGGCGACCGGGGTGTTGGCATGAGCGCCTTCAAGCAAATGCTGCATGCCGCAGGCGGCCAGCCGCCGATCGGCACCTGGGTCATGTCGGCCAGCCCGATCGTCGCCGAAGCCGTGGGTTGCGCCGGCTTCGACTGGGGCGTGATCGACATGGAGCACACGCCGCTCGACCTGATGGACGTGGTGCACCTGCTGCAGGCGGTGGCGTCGACCAAGATGCTGCCCATCGTGCGCGTGCCGTGGAACGACACCGTGATGGTCAAGCGCGTGCTGGATGCCGGGGCGACGACGGTGCTGTTTCCGTTCGTGCAAAACGCCGATGAAGCACGCCGCGCCGTGGCCGCCACACGCTACCCGCCCGAGGGTGTGCGCGGCATGGCCGGCATCAGCCGAGGCTCGCGTTTCGGCACCCTTCCCAACTACTTCAAAGCGGCCAACCAATTGGTCAGCGTGATCGTGCAACTGGAAACGCCGCCCGCGGTGGAGCAGCTCGAAGCGATCGCTGCCGTGCCGGGTGTCGACGCGCTCTTCCTCGGCCCGGCCGACCTGTCGGGCGCGATGGGCCATGTGGGCCAGTTCACGCACCCGGCGGTGATGGACTTGATGTCGCAGGCCGCGCAGCGCTGCAAAGAAGTGGGCATGCCGGTGGGCACGGTCGGCGGCACGCCGGAAGTGGTGGCGCAGTACCGCGCCGCGGGCTTCGACTTCGTGGCCGTCGGGTCTGACCTGGGCTTGCTGATGCGCGCTGCACAAGCGGCCATCGCGGCGTTGAAAACACGCGACAACGAGCACGTGCACTCGCTGTCGACCGGCACTCAATCTGCAGCAGGGTGACAAGGCGAATCGGCTGTCGAACGCTGCAAGTTCGCGAAGCGGTGGGCAGGGGGGTGATGCGTTGACAGCCCTGTTCGGCGACAGGGTTACGATGATTCGGATTTGCACAGGCGCGCGTTTGACGCCGCACCTGAACAGACTTTTTCTCCAACCGCCGGGAATGCAATGACTGAATCGTCCGCCAGCCTTGACTCACGCAGCAACGCGGCCGCGGCCGCTGATGCCCTGACAGAAGAAGGCAGTTTCGAGATGCACGCCGGCGCGCTGCGCCTGGCGGTGCGCGCCGACATCGGCGGCACGATTGCCGGCCTGTGGCACCGCGACACGCCGATCCTGCGATCGAGCGCGCCGGCGCTGCTGACGGGCGCGCGCGAGTCGGGCTGCTTCCCGCTGGTGCCGTACTCGAACCGGCTCGGTTACCGGCATTTCAGGTGGAAGGGGCGCGAGTACACGACCCAGCCCAACTTCGACGACAACCCGCATTCGCTGCACGGTGTGGGCTGGCTGCGGGCCTGGGAGATGGTCTCGCACAGCGCGCAAGAGGTGGTGCTGCGCTACCGCCACACGGCAGATGCGCACTGGCCGTTCGCGTTCGAGGCGACCCAATATTTCACCCTCACCGCGCACACGCTGAGCCTGCAAATGGCCATCACCAACACGGCCGATGTGGCGCAGCCAGTCGGCCTGGGCTGGCATCCTTACTTTCCCAAGCGCGCGCGCAGCCGCATGCACATCGAGTTGAGCGACCGCTGGGAATCGGACGCCACGCAGTTGCCGATTCGCAAAGTGGCCCAACCCGGCATCGACAGCGACCTGGCCCACCTCGACTTCGACAACTGCTTCGAGGGCTGGACGGGCCCGGCGCGCATCCGCGACGAAAAATTCTCGCTGCAGCTCACCTCGTCGCTGCCGTTCCTGGTGGTCTACACGCCGCAGGACAAAGACTATTTCTGCGTCGAACCGGTCAGCCATGTCAGCAACGCCATCCACATGGCCGACCCCGTCGCGCACGGCCTGCGCACGTTGTCCCCGGGGGAAAGCTTCGAGGCGTCGATGCTGCTCGACGTGACGGTGCTGTGATGCAAACGGTGCAGCTCGCGGTCGCCGCGCCCTGCCTGCTGGGCGAGTCCCCGCTGTGGCACCCGACCGAGCAGGTGCTGTACTACTGCGACATCCCCGGACGCAGCCTGAACCGATTCGACCCCGTGACGAGCTTGCACACGCAATGGCGCTTCGACACCGAGCCGGCCAGTTGCGCGCCGATGCGTGACGGCGCACTGCTGCTGGCGATGCGCGACGGGCTGTGGCGCTTCGACACCGCCAGCGGCCAGCGCACGGCCCTGGCCGCAGCGCCGTACGACACCGCCACCGAGCGCTTCAACGACGGCAAGTGCGACCCGCAGGGACGCTTTTGGGTCGGCACCATCTACGAGCCGCGCGAGCCACCTCTGGCCGCGCTGTATTGCTTCGCCGAAGGATCGCTGCAACGCAAGGCCGAAGGCATCACCGTGTCCAACGGCCTGGCCTGGAGCCCGAACGGCCGCACCATGTACTGGAGCGACACCAAGGCGCACACGGTCTGGGCCTTCGACTTCGACCCGGCCAGCGGCGGCCTCAGCCGCCGCCGCGTGTTTGCGAGCTTTGCGGTCAAACAACCCGGCCAGTCGCTTGACGACTACAGCGGGCGGCCCGACGGCGCGGGGGTGGACGTGGAAGGTTGCTACTGGGTGGCCATGTACGAAGGCCAGCGGGTGCTGCGCCTGTCGCCCGAGGGGGTGCTGCTGCAGACCGTGCACTTGCCGGTTCGCTGCCCCACGATGCCCGGTTTCGGCGGCGCGGATTTGAAGACCCTGTACATCACCACCGCGCGCGAAAACCGCCCCGCTGAAGAGCTGGCCGCGCAGCCGCTGGCGGGTTGCGTGCTGTCGATCCGGGTCGACGTGCCGGGGCTGCCGGCCAAGGTCTTCGGCTGATCCATCCACGCTTCGCAATCCAGGCGATGGTCTTGCCCTGCGGGTTTGCACGTATAATTTGAGGCTGTGTCGAAAGCGTTTGTGGCCGGCCCGATGCTTGAAGTGATCGACCCCCTGGCAATGAAAAACGGCTTCGACGACGAGACAGAAGATCCGCCCACCAAGGCCCTGACGCATGACGAAGCGCAGGCTTTGCGGGCGAAAAGCCCGCAGCTTTCGCCGTGGCGGGTGATCGCGGCTCAAGTCGCGGTCGGTGCGCTGGTGGCTGCGGTGGCGTGGCTGATGTCGAGCAAACCCGAGGTGGTGTGGTCGGCGCTTTACGGCGCGGCCACAGCGGTGGTGCCGGGTGCCTTGATGGCACGCGGCATGTCCAGCCGGCTCTCCAGCGTGTCGATCGGTGCCAGCGCCGTCAGCGTCATGTTATGGAGCACGGTGAAGATCGGTGTTTCGATTGCCATGTTGTTGCTGGCGCCGAAACTGGTGCAGCCCTTGAGCTGGCCGGCCTTGCTGGCGGCTCTGGTGCTGTGCATGCAGGTGTACTGGTTCGCGCTGCTGTGGCGCGGACGTTGAGAACAGAACCAGACGGGATTCAATCACATGGCAGTCGAAGGTCACGCGCCCACCGCTGGTGAATACATCGTTCACCACCTGACCCATCTTTCGACGGGCAAGCCCAAGGGGCTGGTGGACTTTTCGGTCATCAATTTCGACTCCGTTATTTTCTCCGCCGTGATCGGCGTGATCGGCTGCTTCTTGTTGTGGAAGGCCGCTCGCAAGGCCACCTCGGGTGTGCCGGGCCGCTTTCAGGCGGCCGTCGAAATCCTGTTCGAGATGGTCGAAAGCCAGGCCAAGGGCATCGTGCACAACGCGCACAGCCGCAAGCTGGTGGCACCGTTGGCGCTGACCGTGTTCGTCTGGATCTTCCTGCTCAACGCGATGGACTTGCTGCCCGTCGACTTGCTGCCGTTGTTGTGGAAGTGGGTTTACGGCGTTGCCGGGCACGACCCCGAACACGCCTACCTGCGGGTGGTGCCCACGGCCGACCTCTCGATCACGATGGGCCTTTCGGTCGGCGTGCTGATCACCTGCCTGGTCTACAACCTGAAGATCAAGGGCGTGGGCGGCTGGATACATGAATTGTTCGCCGCGCCGTTCGGCAACCACTGGGCCCTGTACCCGTTCAACTTCGCAATGCAGATCGTCGAATTTGTCGCCAAGACCGTCTCGCACGGCATGCGGCTGTTCGGCAACATGTACGCGGGTGAGCTGATCTTCTTGCTCATCGCGCTGCTGGGTGGCGCGTTCACGCTGTCGCTCACCGGTTTCGCGCTGGGCGCGCTGCACATCGTCGCGGGCACCGTGTGGGCGATCTTCCACATCCTGATCATCACGCTGCAGGCGTTCGTGTTCATGATGTTGACCCTGGTCTACGTCGGCCAGGCCCACGAGACCCACTGATCTCGTTTTTCTTTCTCACCGCTTTTTTTTCACTACAGGAATCATCATGGAACTCATCGGTCTCGTCGCGGTTGCCGCAGGTCTCATCATCGGTCTGGGCGCCATGGGCGCTTGTATCGGCATTGGCGTCATGGGCAGCAAGTACCTCGAATCGGCGGCACGCCAGCCTGAACTGATGGGCGAACTGCAAACCAAGATGTTCTTGTTGGTCGGCCTGATCGACGCGTCGTTCATCATCGGCACCGGCATTGCGCTGTGGTTCACGACGGCCAACCCGTTCCTTGCCCAACTCGCGAACCTGCCGAAGTAAGTGGGCCGCACCGCAAGACCGCGCGCTCGAAAGTTTCGGGCCCGCGGACCCCGCCACCCTGATTGAGGCATCAACGTGAGCATCACCGCGACATTCATCTTTCAGATGATCGTGTTCCTGATTCTGGTCGGGTTCACGATGAAGTACATCTGGCCACCGATCACCGCCGCGCTCGACGCGCGGGCGCAGAAAATCGCCGAAGGCCTGTCGGCTGCCGACAAGGCCAAGGCCGAGCTGACCACGGCCAACAAGCGCGTCGAAGAGCAACTTGCCAGCGCCCGTGTCGACGCGGCCCAGCGCCTGGCCGATGCCGAGCGCCTGGCGCAGTCGATGGTCGAAGAGGCCAAGAGCCGCGCCAGCGAAGAAGGCGCCAAGATCGTGGCTGCCGCCAAGGCCGAGGCCGAGCAGGAATCGCTGAAGGCGCGCGAAACCCTTCGCGGCCAGGTGGCAGCGCTGGCTGTCAAGGGAGCCGAGCAGATTCTCAGGCGCGAGGTCAATGCCGGCGTTCACGCCGAGTTGCTGACCCGCCTGCAGACCGAGCTTTGATCCATGGCTGAGCTTGCAACCCTGGCCCGCCCTTACGCCGAGGCGCTGTTTCAAGTCGCTGCCAAAGGCGATTTGAAGCAGGCGGCAGAGCAGATCGACGCGCTGGCGGCGGTGGCCGCGAATGCCCAGTTGCTGCGCTTTGCCGGCGACCCGAAAACCACCGCAACGCAGGTCTTCGACGTGATCACCTCGGTGGTGAAAGTTCCACTGTCGGCCGAGGCGAAAAATCTGCTGCACACCGTGATCGACAACGGTCGGCTCGAAGCCTTGCCCGAAATCGCGGCCCAGGTCCACGTCTTGGCAAACGCCAATTCGGGCGTGTCCGACGCCACGCTGTACAGCGCATTTCCCATCGACGAGGCGCAACTCGCCGACGTGATCCAGGCGCTTGAAAAACGCTTCCGCCGCAAGCTCAACGCCACCGTGCAAGTTCAGCCGGAGTTGATTGGTGGCATTCGAGTGGTGGTCGGAGACGAAGTGCTCGACACCTCGATCAAGGCCCGCCTCGAACAAATGAAGGCGGCACTCGCGGCCTGAACGCCGCCGTACCGCCACCGCATCGCCGTCATTCACCTCCGCCGTTGGGTTGAGACCCGACCGGCGCAGACAGCTCGACCCACAGGACATTCGACATGCAACTCAATCCCGCAGAAATCTCCGAACTCATCAAGAGCCGCATCGAAGGCCTGGGTGCCGCGTCGGACATCAAAAACCAAGGCACCGTGGTGTCGGTGACCGACGGCATCTGCCGCATTCACGGCCTGTCGGACGTGATGCAGGGCGAGATGCTCGAGTTTCCCGCCGCGCCGGATGGCTCACCCACCTTCGGCCTGGCGCTGAACCTCGAGCGCGACTCGGTCGGCTCGGTGATTTTGGGCGAGTACGAACACATCTCGGAAGGCGACACGGTCAAGTGCACCGGGCGCATTCTGGAGGTGCCGGTCGGCCCCGAACTGAAGGGCCGCGTGGTCAACGCGCTGGGCCAGCCGATCGACGGCAAGGGCCCGATCAACGCCAAGCTGTCGATGCCGATCGAGAAGATCGCGCCCGGCGTGATCGCGCGCAAATCCGTCGACCAGCCAATGCAAACGGGCTTGAAGTCGATCGACTCGATGGTGCCGATCGGCCGCGGCCAGCGCGAACTCATCATCGGCGACCGCCAGACCGGCAAGACCGCCGTCGCCATCGACGCGATCATCAACCAGCGCGGTCAGCACATGACCTGCATCTACGTGGCGATCGGCCAGAAGGCCTCGTCGGTGAAGAACGTGGTGCGCGCACTCGAAGCCAACGGCGCGATGGAATACACCATCGTCGTGGCCGCCACCGCCGCCGAATCGGCCGCGATGCAGTACGTGTCGGCCTACTCGGGCTGCACGATGGGCGAGTATTTCCGTGACCGCGGCGAAGACGCGCTGATCGTCTACGACGACCTGTCCAAGCAAGCCGTGGCCTATCGCCAGGTGTCGTTGCTGCTGCGCCGCCCGCCAGGCCGTGAAGCGTATCCCGGCGACGTGTTTTATTTGCACAGCCGCCTGCTGGAACGCGCTGCGCGCGTGAACGCCGACTATGTCGAAGCGTTCACCAAAGGTGAGGTCAAGGGTCGCACCGGTTCGCTCACCGCATTGCCCATCATCGAGACGCAGGCCGGCGACGTGTCGGCCTTCGTTCCGACCAACGTGATCTCCATCACCGACGGCCAGATTTTCTTGGAGACCTCGCTGTTCAACGCTGGCATTCGACCCGCGATCAACGCCGGTATTTCGGTCTCGCGCGTCGGTGGTGCAGCCCAGACGAAGGTCATCAAGAGCTTGTCGGGCGGCATTCGCACCGACCTGGCGCAATACCGCGAGCTGGCCGCGTTCGCGCAGTTCGCGTCCGACCTGGACGACGCCACCCGCAAGCAGCTCGACCGCGGTGCCCGCGTGACCGAACTGCTGAAGCAGGCTCAGTACTCGCCGCAGCCGATCAGCCTGATGGGCGCGACGCTGTTCGCGGTCAACAAGGGTTTCATGGACGACGTGGACGTGAAAAAGGTGCTGGCATTCGAGGCCGGCCTGCACACCCACCTGAAGACCAGCCACGCCGCATTGCTGAAAAAAATCGAAGACAGCAAGCTGCTGGACAAGGACGCGGAAGCCGAGATGACCAGCGCCGTGACCGCATTCAAGAAGTCCTTCGCCTGACCACTTGACTGACAGCTACTGAAGGAGCCGGTCATGGCAGCAGGCAAGGAAATTCGAGGCAAGATCAAGAGCTTCGAGAACACCAAGAAGATCACCAAGGCGATGGAAATGGTCGCCGCCTCGAAGATGCGCAAGGCGCAAGAGCGCATGCGCGCGGCCCGGCCCTACGCCGAGAAGATTCGCAACCTGGCGGCCAATCTGTCGACCGCCACGCC
>JAYVCL010000229.1:0-5623 GCA_043749975.1 Burkholderiales bacterium | reverse complement strand
CAGCAACAGCCGGTCCGACAGCCACTCGGCCAGGGCTGGGCCGTCGCTGTGCTGATAGGGGCCCAGGCCAAGCCTGGGCGCAGTGTTGGGGTCGATCATTGTGGCAAGCGCAGCGGGGACCGATGGCGCGCGGCCAGCCTCAGAGGTTGACAGGATTTCGAGCGTGACCGAGCAAGGCCCCAAAACGTGCCCCGATCCAGGCGCAAAGCACAGCCATAGCCCGACCTATCGAAGACCGGCGGCATCACCGCCAGTCCTCCAGCACCAGCCGGTACAGGTCATCGGCCAAGTGCGCCCGGCTCGATTCCAGCAACGACCTTTCCATCGCGCGCCCTGGGTCGCCGTACCAGACGACTCGGCCGGCCCGGGCAAGCCGCACGATGCCGTTGCGGACGCGCAGGTCGCTCGCGTCGCGTCCCTGCATCAAGCGGACGACGAAGCCGCGGTAGCCAAGCGGCATCTCCGGCTCGTTCGGCGCGGCTTCGGCCAGGGCGGCAAGGCGGCCCAGGAAACCGGCAACCTCGGTCTGCGACAGCCTCCACGCCGGATTGGGCCGCCCCGAGAAGATGTCGAGCTCGACTTCCACTTCTTCGGTCATCGCCCTGTCTCCTGCTGGCACCGTGGAAGCGTCGATTCTCGACGGGGACGGCGATGCTGTCATGCAGGCGGCGAGAACGATGCCCGACAGGACCGCCACGCCGATGCCCTGGTGGAGGAGGCGCACGCAGGCGCACTGCCTGCGACCGATGCGTTGGCTCATCACGCCAGCCCGAGCGCGGGCATTCCGAGCTTTCGAATTGCGCCTGCCGAAGGCCTATTGCGCAAACCCGCTACGCGACGAAGGCGGTACTGTTGTTCTGATAGAAATAGCCGCAGAAATCGACGTACCGGCCGCGGCAGCAGTTGTTCGGGGCGTAGCCGCGTCCGCCCGACTGGTAGATGGCGTTGCCGCAATCGTCGGTGTACTTGGCCGGCGTTCCGCCGGGCTTGTGGCCCCACCACCAGTTCGGGCCGCCAGTGACGAGGCGATAGAAATGGTAGTCGTAGCCGGGCCATATCACCAGCACGATGGTCAATGCGTTTTGCTGACAGCCGTCGCGCCAGCCGTCGGCATACAGGCCCGCAGTCACGCCGGCGCAGGTGATCGACGTGGCCGGCCGCCCGCCGCGCCTGCCCGGCAGCGCGTAGCGCACGCCGGCCAGATGATTGCTCGCGAAGCAGTAGCAGTTGTTGCGCCCCACGTTCTCGGGCCGGTTGAACACGCCGGCGTTCGCGGTGAAGAAATTGGAACCGCAGGCCCACCAGGTCGCCCCCTGGGGCGAGATGTCGCCGGCCGCGCCGCACGGGTCCGGCGCATGCGCACCTTCGCCCGTCAGCGTCGGGAACCTGCTCATTTCGGACCCTGCATCCCCGGCAGCCAGTTGAACAACGCCCGCAGCGGGGTCGGCGGCCCTGCGGCACGACTCCACCAGCGCCACGCCTTCCGAAGCCACCTCGCGCAACTCGTCGGTCACTTGGCTGTGCTTGAAGGGTTTCTCGGAGGTATGGAGCAGCCATTCGGCGATCGGCGCGTCCTTGGCCGGCCGGCTGCCGATGCGGAATTCCTGCGGTAGCGGCCTCCCGGCAAACATCGGAGCCATGCCCCCGGCGGCGTCGGTCGTCTTGATCAGCCGCACGATCATGCCCCGGTAGCCGAGACTGAACTGTTCCTCTGCGGAATCGACCGCAGACACCTGCGCGGGCTCGGCCGCGATCTGTTCCATCAGTTCCTGTTCTTCCTTCTCCGAAAGTATCCATCTCGGATTGGGCATTCCCGAGTAGATGTCGAGTTCCACTTCAAACATGATGCACCTCGCTCGTCGGTCGAAGAAGGCATTGCGGGGACGGATCGGACCGACGCGATCACGATTCCCCGTCCTGACTGCGGACGATTCGTCAGGCGCAATTGATGAGGGGTCGCTCGGTGTTGCGCATGATCTCCCTCTGGGCAGTGCCGGTCGTGTGCGCTGTGCGCCGCGACGTGCAAACCCATGCGTCGCAGCCTAGGGTGTCGTCTCGGTGAGTGCATCCACTGACTTGATGACAACGTTTGCGCGGTGCAGGTCGTGAGGAAAGGAGTGCTTCGTGCGATCAACGCGAGGCGGGATGGACCGTCATCGCGGCATTGCAGCCTCGATGACGGCTCAGCGGCCCGCTCGGCGTCGGCGGCGGACGCACCGGAAACAGCGGGCCGCACGAACCGGCTGCGAGCCTGGCGCTCAGGTCAGCCGCCCGTTTACCGGCGCCAGCGATGGCGGCAGATCGGCCTCGCCGAGCGTTTCGAGCAGGTTGATCTTGATCGTGTGGCACATGGCGTCGAGCCGCAGGTGGTGGGCGGCCAGGCCGAACGGCTCCTTGATCTCGTCGCCGAGCGCGACGTGGCGCCGCCCACCGACGAGGAGCTGCAGGGGGTGCTGCGGCGAAGCATCACCCGGCTGATGAAGCGGCTCACGCGCTGCGGCGTTTCTGGTAGGGGACCAGGGCCAGACCTGTCATCGGCTCGCAACGGAACACTGTCGACCCTGAATCTTGCGATCAAGGCGCGGGGTGCCAGGTCTGCCCGGCTAAGGGCCGCAAAAAAGTGGCGACTGAACCGCCTATCCTCAACCCCAGCGGAACGGAATCAGCGTCGGCCCGCACGAATGCCACTCGTCGGCGTGCTCGGCTTCGGCGTGGTGCCCGAGGTGGGCGCAGTACCAGAGAACGACATCGGCGTTCTCGACAACTTCGCCGTTGATGTAGGCCGCGAGGCCGTCATCCGATGCGTTGCCTTGCTGGCCATGCTTGTCCTCGGCGCCGTGGTAGCGCATCACGAACAGGTCGCGCGGCGCAAAGGCGTCGGCGAAACCGTCGTTCGGCCCCGGCATGACGTGGTAGCCCCGCATGGTAGTCACGTCCATCACCGCCCAACTGCGCTGCGTGGCCGCGTTTTTCACGCGCGTGATCTCGTTGTGCTTGACATGCCAACCTGGCCCCCATCCGGTGTTTGGCGTCGTCGTGTTGTATTCGAAGACGGTGTCGTTCGATGCGCCTTCGATGTCGAAGTCAAGGCGCCAGTACGGATGGTGCCGGTGGTCGACATTGCATTGCAGCCCGGCGCTGTACAGGCGCGGCGTAATGCGGCCGTCAGCCCAGAAAGTCCAGCGCACGGTGAGTTTGTATGCGCCGATCGTGTGGAACGATTCGACGCTCACGCCCGCCAAGCCGCCGCTCACGACGGTGTAGACCTTGACCCGGTTCGATCCAGAGATCGCCTGCGCATTGTTGTAGGTCAGCGGATCCTTGTACGGCCCGCAACTGCTGTTGTATTGCACGCGCAGCGAAGGCAAGCTGCCTTTGTAGAGCACTTTGCGGCCACGGAAATGCGCGTCCGAGATCGCGATGCCTTCGGCGTCGGGTGAATCGGCGAGCGCATAGGCAAAACGCCACAGCGGCGTGTTGGCGTTCGGCCAGGTAACGAATCCGGATTCGCTCATGAATGTTCTCCATCGCGCCCGGCGCAGCATTTGCATTCGTCGCCGGCACGCAGCACGGTGTCGGTGGACAGGTCGACCCAGGCGCGATGGCGTGGCAAACGTTCTCCGCGGCAACCAAACAGCACTTCGATCACACGCCGGTCGGCCCATTCGTTGTCCGGCCCGGCAAACGGAATCGCCATGCCGACCATTCCGGCGACCTTGCTCGCGATGCGATCATCCAGCCGCGCGAGCTCGATCGCGCGCTCAATTTCGCGCTGCACCGGCGCCGGCTGGTACTGTGCGTCGGCAACGCTGGTCAGCTCGCCTTGCGCATTCGACGTGATTTCGACGGCAACGTTGTTGTTGTAGTCGTACGCCACCGCGAGGTAAGTCAAGGCGTCGCCCTTGGACACCGCGCCGCGCCGGCTGATGCCGATCACGACATGGCGGCAGCGGCCAAGCCGCTCGCGTGCCGTCGGGTGTGCCAGCAACTGCTTCAACCTTGGCTCGGCGGCGGCGGCGTCGAAAGCGTCGCGCAAGGGTTCGACGGCGTGCAACTCGATTTCGTCGGGAAGCTCGCCGCGATAGGGTTGCAGCGCCAGGCCGCCCAGATGCGGCAGGGCCTCTGCCGATGTGTGTAGTCGGGGCGGAGGTTCGATATATTGGTCCAATGCAGTGCAGTTCATTGCGGGTACTCCTATGCATGGTGGGGATCTGATGCGAGGCGCGCGCCCTGCGTCAATGAAGCTCGAGCCAACGCCCTCAAAGCTTAGGCGCCACGCGGCGCGACGCCATCCCCTAGGTTAGTGAGCGCTGGCCCCGAATTGAGATTTGCGCGCTGGGCGAGTCATTGCCTCCGAGCTTCGCGAATCGCCGGCCTCGGCCCCCCCCCTCGGGATCAATTCGCCGTTGCCTGCAACATCCTGATGATTCAGGAGAGTCCACTTGCGGTTTATCGATCATGCAACTCCGCAGCGATTGGTCGGCCATTTCCACTTCTCGGCTGTAGCCCCCGGCTACAGCCGAAGCGGTTCGCGCGGCGCGCTGATTGAGCGGCAGCACTACGGCGACCCACTCACGGCAGCCGATGTCCGGAGAGGGTCCTTGACCGCCACCGACCGCCCGCAACCGACGGTCGGCTGACCATCCCATTGCGGCCATGCAGTCCACGATCAGGCGCCCGGCCGGCTTCACATGCCTCACCCTGCCTGGCAGCGCGCATGCCAGCAGCGCACTGCAAGCACGCCCGCACTGTTCCCAACGCTGAACCCGAATATCCATCAGAAATTGATGTGCGACAGCTTCGGTGGCCCATTCCACCGCGCCCAGTCTTCCCGGATCGCGACACCGCCGCTTGAACCGCGTCACGCCGCTGTCTCTGTGGCCCGTGCTCCCGGCCAGCACGATGTGTCGTTCAGCGGCGCGCATTCGCCTGCGCTGCGCGCCAACTCTTGCCGCCGGCGCCCGCGCGCCGGTGCCACCTCCACGCCGTGAATGGCGCCGGGTGGCTGTCAGCCCGCCTTGGGTGCGCGCCGGCCCACCAGCGCCTGCGCCGCCTACTGCAGATGCCCGGTGCTGCGGGCCAGGACCTGCGTGCGGTTCTCCAGCGCCATCGCCGCCTGCAGGCTGCCGGCCTCCACATTGGCCCAGCCGCCGCGCTTGGTCATCCACACCGCAAAGGCGCTGTTGGCGGCGATGCTGCGGGCCAGGCCCAGCGCTCGCAGCAGCAGGTCAGCATCGGCGACAGTTGCGCTGACCCGGCCGATGCGCTCGGCCTCATCGGCCAGCACCATGCGCCCGGTGAGCATGATCTCGAAGGCCCGGCGCATGCCCACGCAGCGCGGCAGCAGCCAGCTCACGCCGATGTCGCAGCTGCTCATGCCGACTTTGACGAAGGCCGCATTGAAGGCCGCTGCCGCGCCCGCCAGGCGGATCTCGCAGGCCAGCGCCAGGCCCAGGCCGGCGCCGTTGGCCGGACCATTGACGGCGGCGATCACCGGCGCGCGCAAGGCCCGCAGCTTGGTCACCAGGCCGGCAAAGGCCTCCTGGCGCACCGTCCAGGCCGCCGCCTCGCCCAGCGCCTGGGTCAGCGGCGCATGGGCTGCCAGCGTCAGATCAAAGCCGGC
>JAYVCL010000228.1:0-9151 GCA_043749975.1 Burkholderiales bacterium | reverse complement strand
GCCTTTGCCCAGGCCACACCGGCCGGTTTGTGGAAGACGATCGACGACGAGTCGAAAAAAGAAAAGTCGCTGATCCGCATCACCGAGGCCGGCGGCGTGTTCAGCGGCCAGGTCGAGAAGTTTCTCGACCCCGCCACCAAGGCGGACGTGGTGTGCGACAAGTGCACCGACGAGCGCAAGGACAAACCCACACTGGGCATGACCTTGCTGCGCAACGTCAAGAAAAACGCCAACGACGCTGCGCTGTGGGACGGCGGCGACATTCTCGATCCGATCAACGGCAAGGTCTACAAGGTGCGCCTGAAGCCGATCGACGGCGGCAAGAAGCTCGAGGTGCGCGGCTACATCGGGCCGTTCTACCGCAACCAGACCTGGATTCGCGTCGAGTGACGTGCATCGTTTTGATTTCAAGCGAAGGAAAACATCCATGACTCGATTTCCTGTGCGCAAGGTCGCCGTGCTCGGCGCAGGCGTGATGGGCGCGCAAATTGCCGCCCACCTCGTCAACTGCAAGGTGCCGGTGCTGCTGTTCGACCTGCCAGCCAAAGAAGGCCCGAAAAACGGCATCGCGGCGAAGGCCATCGAAGGCTTGAAAAAGCTCAAGCCCTCGCCGCTGGGCATCGCCGAAGACGCGGTGCTGATCCAGGCCGCGAACTACGAGGAGCACCTGCATCTTTTGCGCGACTGCGACCTGGTCATCGAAGCCATCGCCGAGCGCATGGACTGGAAGCTGGCGCTGTACGAAAAGATCGCCGCTGCCATCGCACCGCACGCCATCGTGGCCAGCAACACCTCCGGCCTGAGCATCACCAAGCTGGCGCAAGCGCTGCCCGAATCCATCAAGCCACGCTTCTGCGGCATTCACTTTTTCAACCCGCCGCGCTACATGTACCTGGTGGAGTTGATCGCCACGCCGACCACCCAGCCCGAGGTGCTCGACCAGCTCGAAGCCTTCGTGACCAGCGGCCTCGGCAAGGGCGTGGTTCGCGCCAAAGACACGCCCAACTTCATCGCCAACCGCGTCGGCATTGCCGGCATGCTTGCCACGATCCACGAGGCCGACAAGTTCGGCCTGAGCTACGACGTGGTCGACGACCTGACCGGCAAGAAACTGGGCCGCGCCAGTTCGGGTACTTTCCGCACCGCCGACGTGGTGGGGTTGGACACGATGTCGCCCGTCATCAAGACGCTGCAAGACAATTTGGCTGACGACCCATTCTTTGCCAGCTACGCCACGCCGCCGGTGCTGGCCAAGCTGATCGAACTGGGCGCGCTGGGGCAAAAAACCGGTGCCGGTTTTTACAAGAAGGTGGGCAAGGACATCTTGCGCTTCGATGCGGTCAAGGGCGAGTACGTGGCCGGTGGCGGCAAGGCCGACGAGATCGTCGCGCGGATGCTGAAAAAACCGGCACCCGAGCGGCTGAAATTGCTGCGCGAATCGACCAACCCACAGGCGCAATTCTTGTGGGCGATTCTGCGCGACGCCTTCCATTACGCAGCCGTGCATCTGCATGATGTGGCCGACAGCGCGCGCGAGATCGACTTCGCGATGCGTTGGGGGTTCGGTGCGAGCCAAGGCCCGTTCGAACTCTGGCAGCAAGCCGGTTGGAAGCAAGTGGCGCAATGGGTCCAGGCCGACATCGACGCCGGCAAGGCACTCAGCAGCGCGCCGCTGCCGGCCTGGGTCTTCGATGGCCGCGATGGAGTGCACACGCCCGAAGGCTCATGGAGCGCGTCGCAAGGCAAGTACGTTTCGCGCAGCAGCTTGCCCGTGTATCAGCGCCAGCATTTCCCCGAGACCGTGCTGGGCGCGGGCGCGGCAGATGCGAAGACCGCAGGCACGACGGTGTTCGAGAACGAAGAAGTGCGCGGCTGGACGCTGGCGGGTCAACAAGAAGGCAGCGACGAGGTGCTGATCCTCAGCCTGAAGAGCAAGCTGCACCTGATCGGCGCGCCGATGGTGGCCGGCCTGTTGCAAGGCATCGAGCTGGCCGAGGCGCGGTACAAGGGCCTGGTCATCTGGTCCCCCGATGAGCCGTTCTCGGCCGGGGCCAATCTGGAAGCCATGCTGCCGCAGTTCATGAAGGGCGGTGCCAAGGCCATCGAGCCCGAGATCAAGAAGCTGCAGGACGCCTTGCTGCGCATGCGCTACGCGGCCGTGCCGACCGTGGCGGCCGTGCGTGGCATGGCCTTGGGCGGGGGCTGCGAAATTGCGCTGGCCGCGTCGAAGCGGGTGGTGGCGATGGAGAGCTACATCGGTCTGGTCGAAGTCGGCGTGGGGCTGATTCCGGCGGGTGGCGGCCTGGCCTACATCGCGCGCCGCGCGGCCGAGATGGCGTCGGCTGGGAATGCGAACGCCGACATTTTCAAGTTCGTGTCCGACGGCTTCACCAGCGCTGCGATGGCCAAGGTCGGCAGCAGCGCCATCGAGTCGCGCAAGCTCGGCTACCTGTTGTGGAGCGACGTGATCGTGCCCAATAAGGACGAGCTGTTGTTCGTCGCGGTTGCGCAAGCCAGGGCCATGTTCGACAGCGGCTACCGCGCGCCGGCCAAGTCGGTGTTCCCGGTGGCGGGACGCAGTGCGATTGCCACCATCAAGGTGCAACTCGCCAACATGCGCGACGGCGGCTTCATCAGCGCGCACGACTTTCATATTTCGTCGCTGATCGCCGATGTGGTGTGCGGCGGCGATGTGGACGCCGGTTCAATGGTGAACGAGGACTATTTGATGGCGCTGGAGCGCAAGCATTTTTGCTCGCTGCTGGAGCACCCTAAGACGCAGGAGCGGATCATGGGAATGCTGCAATCGGGCAAGCCGGTTCGCAATTGATTTTCTGACTTCTTCCCCCACGGGGGGAAGGCTGGGATGGGGCCAACATCAAGGACTGATTCATGAGCAAGCAAATTCAAGACGCCTACATCGTTGCCGCCACCCGCACGCCGATCGGCAAATCGGGTCGCGGGATGTTCCGTAACACGCGGCCCGACGACTTGCTGATCGCGGCCATTCAAAGCGCGCTGCGACAAGTCCCCACGCTCGACCCCAAGGCCATTGAAGACGCCGTCGTCGGCTGCTCGTTCCCCGAGGGCGAGCAGGGCATGAACATGGCGCGCATCGCGGTGGCGCTGGCGGGGCTGCCGAACTCGGTGGGCGGAGTTACCGTGAACCGCTTCTGCGCCTCGGGCCTGACTGCCATCCAGATGGCGGCCGACCGCATTCGCGTCGGCGAGGCCGACGTGATGATTGCCGCCGGGGCCGAGTCGATGAGCCTGGTGCCGATGGGCGGCAACAAGCCCTCGTTCAACCCGCGCGTGTTCGAGCGCGACGAGAACATCGGCATCGCCTACGGCATGGGCATCACGGCCGAAAAAGTGGCCGCGCAGTGGAAGGTCTCGCGCGAGGCGCAAGACGAGTTCGCCTTGCAATCGCACCTGAAAGCGCTCAAGGCGCAGGCGGCCGGCGAGTTCACCGACGAGATGACGCCGGTCGAGGTGATCGAGCGCTTTCCGAATTTGTCGACCGGTGAGCAGGGCACAAAAACCCGCACCGTCACGCTCGACGAGGGCCCGCGCGCCGACACCTCGCTCGAAGGCCTGGCCAAGCTGCGCCCGGTCTTCGCGGTCAAGGGTTCGGTCACGGCTGGCAACAGCTCGCAGACCAGCGACGGCGCGGGTTGCCTGATCCTGGCCAGCGAGGCGGCCCTCAAGCAGCACCACCTGACGCCGCTGGCCCGCTTCGTCAGCTTCGCCAGCCGCGGGGTGCCACCCGAAATCATGGGCATCGGCCCCATCGAAGCGATTCCGGCGGCGCTGCGCTACGCCGGTTTGCAGGCCTCCGACATGGGCTGGATCGAGTTGAACGAGGCCTTTGCAGCGCAGGCCCTCGCGGTGCTGAACACGCTCGACCTGGATCGCAGCAAGGTCAACCCGATGGGCGGCGCGATTGCGCTGGGCCACCCGCTGGGCGCGACGGGTGCCATCCGCGCGGCTACCGTGATCCACTCGTTGCGCCGCCACAACCTGAAGTACGGCATGGTGACGATGTGCGTGGGGACGGGGCAGGGGGCGGCCGGCATCTTTGAGCGAGTGTGAATTGGAGCCCCCACGGTCGCTCGCGCTCCCTGCCCCCCGAGGGGGCGCCAACGCTGCAGCCGGGAAACCCGTCTGCCGTTGTTGCTTGATGGGGCACTTCGCTTCGCTTGTGCAGACTTGAAGACCTTTATTTTGGAGACACCATGAGCATCAAGACCGCCACCTTCAACGGCGTGGCCACCATCGAGATCGCGCGGCCCGAGAAGAAGAACGCGCTCACTGTGGCGATGTACCAGGCGATGGCCGATGCGCTGCATGCGGCGCAGGCCGACCCGGCGGTGCGGGCGGTGCTGATCACCGGGCAGCCGGGCATCTTCACATCGGGCAACGACATCGAAGACTTCATGGGCCGCCAGCCCGAGAGCGGCAGCAATTCGCTCAACTCGCCGGTGTTCAAGTTCATGCACGCGCTGGCCGGTTGCGAGAAGCCTGTGGTGGCGGCGGTCACCGGCGCGGCCATTGGTATCGGCACCACGATGCTGCTGCACTGCGACCTGGTCTACGTGTCCGATGAAGCGCGGCTGGCCATGCCCTTCGTCAGCCTGGGCCTGGTGCCCGAGTTCGCGTCGAGCCTGATCGTGCCGCGCCTGCTCGGCCACGTGAAGGCGGCCGAGAAGCTGCTGCTGGGCGACCCGTTCACGGCCGAAGAGGCGGTGGACATGCGCATCGCCAACGCCGTGCTGCCCGCCGGCGAAGTCGTGAACCATGCACGCCGCATCGCCGAACGCTTCAACGCGCTGCCGCCGGGCGCGGTGCGCGAGACCAAGCGGCTGCTGCGCAAGGCGTCTGCCGCCGAGGTGTTGCAGGCCATCGCGGCGGAAGGCGAAATCTTCAGTCAGCGGCTGCGCAGCCCCGAAGCGACTGAAGCCTTTCAGGCGTTCTTCCAGAAGCGCCGGCCTGACTTTTCAAAGTTCGCCTGAACCACCAGTTCGACAAACCGCAACGCTGGAGAAACACCATGATTTCCCTCAACGGCAAGACCCTTTTCATCACCGGTGCCTCGCGCGGCATCGGCTTGGCGATCGCCAGGCGTGCGGCGCAAGACGGTGCCAACATCGTGGTTGCCGCGAAGACGACGGATGTCAATTCCAAGCTGCCCGGCACCATTCATTCGGCGGCTGCCGAAATCGTCGCCGCCGGCGGGAAGGCGCTGGCGGTGCAGACCGACATCCGCGAAGAGGCCAGCGTGCTGGCCGCGATGGCGCAAGCCGTGGCGCACTTCGGCGGCATCGACATCCTGGTCAACAACGCCAGCGCGATCAGCCTGACACCGACCCCGGCCACGCCGATGAAGCGCTTCGACTTGATGTTCGGCGTCAACGTGCGCGGCACCTATTTGTGCACCCAGGCCGCGCTGCCGCACCTGATGAAATCGGCGCAGGCCGGGCGCAATCCGCACGTGCTGAACATGGGGCCGCCGCTGAGCATGAAAGAACACTGGTTCAAGGACCACACCGCTTACACCATGACCAAGTACGGCATGAGCATGTGCACGCTGGGGCACGCGGGCGAGTTCAAGCCGCAGGGCATCGCCGTCAACAGCCTGTGGCCGCGCACCGCGATCGCCACGGCCGCGTTGCAGATGATTCCAGGGATCGATGTGTCGCGCTGCCGCAAACCCGAAATCCTGGCCGACGCCGCTTACCTGATCTTGACCAGCGATTCGAAAACGACAACGGGCAATTTCTTCATCGACGATGCGTTGCTGGCCCGGCATGGCGTGACGGACCTCGACAAGTACAGCGTGACTCCCGGCACCACCGATTTCATCCCCGACTTCTTCGTCGATTGACGCCTCATTGCGCCCGATGCCTCGGCGGCCGACGCTTCAAGGGGCGTTGCGCAAGCCCAGCAACTCGTAGGCGGCCACTGGCCGCTGGAAGCCCTTCAGCTCCAGTTCGCCGACCGGACAGGTTTCGGCCAGCTCTTCGGTCAGCGCCGCGATGCGCTTGGCGACCAGGATCTGGCCCGGTTTCGCTTCGCCGCACAGGCGCGATGCGAGGTTCGTCACCGAGCCGATCGCGCCGTAGTCCCAGCGGCCTTCGAAGCCGATCGCGCCGATCGTGGCATAGCCCTGCGCGATGCCGATTCCCAGGTCGAGCTCGTAGCCGAGCTTGCGCCAGCGCCGCACCAGGGCGGCCACTCGCTCGCGCATCGCCAGCGCCATGCGCACGACACGCTCGGCAGGGTCAGGCACCGGCACCGGGTCGTTGAAGAAAATCATCATGCCGTCGCCGGTGAAGCGCTCCAGCGTGCCCTCGTGCGCGAGGATCAACTGGCCCATCTCGGCGTGGTACTCGCGCAGCACGCCCATCACCTCCTCGGGCTCCACCGTCTCGGCGAAGGCAGTGAAACCGCGCAGGTCGAGGAAGCACACCGTCACTTCGCGGCGGTGCGTGCGCAGCGGGTCGTCGGCACCCCCCGCGACGATCAGTTCGACCAGTTGCGGCGAGAAGAAGCGCTTCAGCCGTGCCAGCCGCTCCACCAGCGCGACCTGCTCGGCGACCCGCTGTTCGAGCCGCAGATTCCATTCGGCGAGTTGCTGCAGGTGCGAGGCTTCGCGGTCGCGCAAGCGCTTCTTTTCAAGGCAGGCACCGATGCGGGCGCGCAGGATCACCGGGTCGAAGGGTTTGGGCAGGTAGTCCTCTGCGCCCATCTCGATGCAGCGCACCACGCTGGCGGTTTGATCGAGGGCCGAGATCATCAGCACCGGAATGTCGCGCCAGTGCACGTCGGCCTTCAGGTGCTGCAGCACCTCGTCGCCGTCCATGCCCGGCATCATCACGTCGAGCAGGATCAGGTCGATCGGCTGCTGGCGCACCTGGGCCAGCGCCTGCGCACCGCTGGCGGCCAGCACGGCGTGGTGGCCGTCACGGGTGACGCGGCGTTGCAGCATGTCGCGGTTGTTCGGGTCGTCGTCGACGATGAGGATCGTGCCGACTTCGGTGCGCCGGGCGGCGGCGCGTGCAGCGGGCAGGTGCTGCGCGGCAGCGGCGGGCGGCGTCGGCGCGGCCAGCAGCGAACGCAGCGTTGCCACCGCGTCGGTGATCCGGTCCAGGTCGTCGCCGCGGTGTGCATCGCCCAGCGGCGTGGGCCCATCGGCGTCGGCCGGCTTTGCCTGCAGCGTCAGCCTGGCGAGGTGGTCGGCCATGGTTGCGAGCGGGCCAGCCAGTTCGGTGCTCAGCGCGGCCAGGTCGAACGGCCCGTGCTCGGCCTGCAGGCCGCCGAGAGAATCGTTCAGGCGCGCCAACACATGGTGAGCGGTCGCATGCACCGAATGCAGGCCCGGCCCGAGCGCCAGCGGGTCGGTTGGCCCCAGCTCTTCGAGCAGCATTTCGCTGTAGCCGATGATGTGGTTCAGCGGCGTGTGCAACTCGTGGCGCAGGTGGGCCAGCGAGGTGGGGTCGATGTTCATGGGCGTGGCGCTTGCAGCAGCGCCTCGATCTTGGCCAGCAGCCGCGGCAACTCGACCGGCTTGGTGTCGAAGTCGTCACAGCCAGCGGCCAACGCCTGCTGGCGGTCGCTGGCCATCGCGTGCGCCGTCAACGCGATGACCGGGATCGCACGCGTTTGCGGCGCGGCCTTCAGGCGGCGCGTGACCTCCCAGCCGTTGATGCCCGGCAGGCTGATGTCCATCAGCACCAGCGCCGGGGCCAGGTCTTGCGCCGCCCGCAGCGCCTGTTCGCCGTCCACCGCCAGGATCACTTCATAGCCGCGCTTGACCAGCCGGCGCGACAGCATGTCGCGGTTCAACTCGTTGTCTTCGACCAGCAGAATCCGTGTCATGACCGAGCCTCCTGGTTGCCATCGGCAGGTGCCTTCCGGCGGCTGCCCGCCGAGGCGCTGACCCAGCGCCAGACCTGGTCCAGCAGTGCCTCGCGGCCAGCACCGCCCGTCTCGAGGATGTGCACCACCGACCCGTTGAGCCGTTCATGCTCCTCGGCCGTCAACGCTTCGGCCGTGATGATGCACAGCGCAATGTCACGCCAGGCCGGTTGAGCGCGCAATGCGTCGATCACGGCGAAGCCGTCCATCTGCGGCAACAGCAGATCGAGCAGAACCGCGCCCGGTGCCTGTTCGGCCACGCGTTGCAGCGCCTCGCGGCCGCTGCCCGCCTCGACCACGGTGTGGCCTTCGGTTTCCAGTATCTCGCGCAGCAGGCTGCGGATGGCGGCATCGGCTTCCACCACCAGCACCGGCAGGTCGCGACGGTATTTGCCCAGCACCCTGACCAGGCGGGCGCGGTCGATCGGCTTGTTCAGGTACTCCGAGGCTCCCAGCGCATAGCCCATCTTCTTGTCATCGATGATCGTCAGCATGATCACCGGGATGTCGGCGAGCTCCGGGTCGGCCGCCAATGCGCCCAGCACCGACCAGCCATCCATGCCGGGCATCAGCACATCGAGCGTGATCACGTCGGGGCGGACCTTGCGTGCCAGCGCCAGTCCGTCGGCGCCGTTGTCGGCGGTCAGCACCTGGAAGCCTTCCTTGCCGAGGAAGCGCTGCAACAGGTCGCGCACCGCCGCTTCGTCGTCGATCACGAGCACCGTCGCGGTGCCGGTGTTCTGTGTCGCCAGCGCTGCCGCCGTGACCACGCCGAGGATGTCGGCACCCAGCCCCATGTTGGCCGGCAGGCGTGCCGCGAAGGTGCTGCCCCGCCCGGGCGCGCTGCTCACGCTGATGTCGCCGCCCATCAGGCGGCACAGGCGCCGGCTCAGCGCGAGCCCGAGGCCGGTGCCGCCGTACTTGCCGGCGGTGCTGGCGTCCGCCTGGGTGAAGTCTTCAAACAGCCGCGCCAGTTGCTCAGGGGCCAGGCCGATGCCGGTGTCGCTGACGCTGAAGGCGATCCACGCGTGTTCGCCCGCGCCTTCGCGAGCCGCGTGCAGCGACACCGTGCCGTGGTCGGTGAACTTGCACGCGTTGCTCAGCAGGTTCAGCAGCACCTGGCGCAGCTTGACCTGGTCGGCGCGCATGTGGCCGGCAGACGCGTCGCAGACCACGTCGAAGCGGTTGCCGTTGCGCGCGGCCAGTGGCGCGATCACTTCCTGAATGCCGTGCA
>JAYVCL010000227.1:0-2775 GCA_043749975.1 Burkholderiales bacterium | reverse complement strand
CGACAAGCTGGTACTGGCCAGAAAGCTGGCCGTGTTTCAAAACAATTTCCTCAATCTGCGTCGGAAAGACGTTCACCCCGCGAATGATCAGCATGTCGTCGCTGCGGCCGACGATTTTTCCGATGCGCCGGAACGCGCGCGAGGTGGGCGGCAGCAAGCGCGTCAAGTCGCGTGTGCGGTAGCGGATCATCGGCAACGCTTCTTTGCTCAGTGAGGTGAAGACAAGCTCACCTTCTG
This sequence comes from Burkholderiales bacterium, assembly GCA_043749975.1. GTDB lineage: Bacteria > Pseudomonadota > Gammaproteobacteria > Burkholderiales > Burkholderiaceae_C > JANYJJ01. The sequence goes on along the minus strand of JAYVCL010000227.1, from coordinate 2,538 downwards.
AGCCATCGGGCAGCACCTGTCTGGTGTCGGGGTCGATGATCTCGGGGTAGAAATGGTCTTCCCAGACAACAGGGCCGTCCTTGCTCTCGATGCACTCGCTGGCCACACCCGGTCCCATCACTTCCGACAGGCCGTAGATGTCGACCGCATCGAGACTGCTCTTGCTTTCGATTTCGCGCCGCATCGCCTCGGTCCAGGGCTCGGCACCGAAGATGCCGACTTTCAGCGAGCTGCGTTTCGGGTCCAGCCCCTGGCGCACGAACTGCTCGATGATGACCTGCATGTAGCTCGGCGTGACCATGATGATGTCGGGCTTGAAATCGCAGATCAGTTGCACCTGCTTTTCGGTCTGCCCGCCCGACATCGGGATCACGGTGCAGCCCAGCCGCTCGGCCCCGTAGTGCGCGCCCAGGCCGCCGGTGAACAGGCCGTAGCCGTAGGCGATGTGCACGATGTCGCCGGGCCGCCCGCCGGCCGCACGAATCGAGCGCGCCACCAGGTCGGCCCAGGTCGAAATGTCGTTCTGCGTGTAGCCCACCACCGTGGCTTTGCCGGTGGTGCCCGACGACGCATGGATGCGCACCACCTGCTCGCGCGGGACCGCGAACATGCCGAAGGGGTAGTGGTCACGCAGGTCTTGCTTGGCCGTGAACGGAAACTTCGCCAGGTCGCTCAACTGCTTCAAGTCAGCGGGGTGAACGCCTGCTGCCTCGAAGGCGCGGCGGTAGTGCGGCACGTGGTCGAACGCGTGTTGCAGCGACCAGCGCAGGCGCTTCAGTTGCAGCGCCTGCACCTCGTCACGGCTGGCCGATTCGATGGCTTCGAGGTCGCCCGGGGCAGGTCGGCGAACAGGCATGTCGGGGCTCCGGAGCGGGGTTGCGCAATTCATTGACCGATCGGTCAGCGAATTCTAGGCGCATGGCGTCGGCGCGTCAAACAGGCCTGCGGTGCGGACGACTACGATGGTGGCGCGCACGCGCGGTTCGCGCCCTGCGCCAGACCCCACACCCCACATCCCAAACCCCCTAACCGCCACGAGACGCCATGAACCACCGCTTCAACATCGCAGTCATCCCCGGCGACGGGATCGGCAAGGAGGTCATGCCCGAGGGTCTGCGCGTGCTCGACGCTGCGGCGCGCCGCTTCGACATCGGGCTCGACTTCACCCCCATCGACTGGGCCAGTTGCGACTACTTTGCCCAGCACGGCAAGATGATGCCGGACGACTGGAAGGCGCGGTTGCAGGGCATGGACGCGATCTACTTCGGCGCGGTGGGTTGGCCCGCGGTGGTGCCCGACCACATCTCGCTGTGGGGTTCGCTGCTGAAGTTTCGACGCGAGTTCGACCAGTACATCAACTTGCGCCCGGTGCGCCTGTTCGAAGGCGTGCCCTGCCCGCTGGTCGATCCACACGGCAAGCCGCGCAAGCCCGGCGACATCGACTTTTTCGTCGTGCGCGAAAACACCGAAGGCGAATACACCAACCTGGGCGGCCGCTTGTTCGAAGGCACCGAGCGCGAAATCGTGATCCAGGAATCGGTGTTCTCGCGCCACGGCACCGACCGGGTGATGAAGTACGCGTTCGAACTGGCCCAGTCGCGGCCCCGCAAGCACCTGACCGTGGCCACCAAGAGCAACGGCATCGCCATCAGCATGCCGTGGTGGGACGAACGGGCCGATGCGATGGCGCAGGGCTATCCGGGCGTCACGGTGGACAAGCAGCACATCGACATTTTGTGCGCCCGCTTCGTGCTGCAGCCCACACGCTTCGACGTGGTGGTGGCGTCGAATCTGTTCGGCGACATCCTGTCCGACCTGGGGCCGGCCTGCACCGGCACCATCGGCCTGGCCCCGTCGGCCAACCTGAACCCGCAGCGCCACTTTCCGTCGCTGTTCGAGCCGGTGCACGGCTCGGCACCCGACATCTACGGCCACAACATCGCCAACCCGGTGGCGATGATCTGGTCCGGCGCGCTGATGCTGGATTTTCTCGGTGGCATCGACGCCGGCCTGCAAGCGCGCTGCCGTGCCGCGCACGACGCCGTGGTGCAAGCCATTGAGGCGGTGCTGCTCGAAGGGCCGCGCACATCAGACCTGGGCGGCGCGGCGTCTACGACCGAGATGGGCGTGGCGATTGCCGAGCGGGTGACACGCGCCGGCTGAAATGTTGCGGCTGCGGATGCATCGCTCCAAGACTTGGCACTGGCACCTCCAGAGCATTGAATGAAGATCGCCCTGCCTGAGCCTTTACTCGCGTATGTTGCGCAACGAGTTGCGTCCGGCGAGTACGGCAACACGAGTGAGTACGTTCGGGAGCTGATTCGTAAAGATCAACGCGAACAACGCATCGAGCGGCTCCGAGCACTCGTTCAAGAAGGTTTGTCCAGCGGCCCTGCGACTCCAGACACGCAGGCCGACTGGGCTGAGCTCAGAGCGATGGCCCGTGGCGATGGTGAGTGAAGCCGTAGTTCCTGCGCCCACAGGCACGAGAAGATCGGCGAAACCAGGTCAGGTACTACAGCAAGGAAGCCGGCGCCA
>JAYVCL010000226.1:0-10038 GCA_043749975.1 Burkholderiales bacterium | reverse complement strand
GTCGGCGGTGCGTGCGGTGACAACGCCGTCAAGCGCATGGCCGACCCTGATCGTCGGTCCACCCCATGCCGCTGCGGGCTTCGACAGCCAACGCATCATCTACATGCGCGAGGCCCACAAACTCGAATACTTTGCACGCAGTGAATGGGTCGACACGCCAGCGCGCATGCTCGCGCCGTTGATCGTTGCGGCGCTCGCGAACGGCGGCGGGTTTCGTGCGGTGCTGCCGACCCCGAGTGCCGCGGCCGGCGACCTGCGGCTGGACACAGACATCTTGCGCTTGCAACACGATTTCGACGCCGCACCGAGTCGCGTGCGCTTCACGCTGCGCGCCACGCTGGTGGACAGCGCCACGCGCCGGGTGCTTGCGTGGCGCGAATTCGAAGCGAGCGCGGCGGCGGCCAGCGACGATCCTTACGGCGGCGTGGTGGCGGCCAATCGCGCCGTGCAAACAGTGCTGCAACAGCTTGCCGGCTTTTGCCTCGAGGAAGCAGGGAGGTGGCAAGCCCGCCCGACCGAAACCCGCAAACCGGTGATCGACCCGGGCGTGCCCAAAAGATAGTTCTGCGCCATCGCAGCTCACCCCGGCAAGGGTTTGTTGTGAAGCGAATCGGTGCCCGATTCGTTCAGCCGCCTCAGCACGCCTGGCAGCAGATCGGGCAAGTCTTCGGCCATCAGCCCCGGCCCGAACTCGGTGGCTGCGGCGCCGTGCAGCCACACCGCCGCCGCCGCAGCAGGCAAGGGCGGCATGCCCTGTGCCAGCAAGCCCAGCACGATGCCGCTGAGCACATCGCCCGAGCCGGCGGTGGCCAGGGTGGGCGGTGCGTTGGTGTTGATGATGGCGAGCCCGTCGGGCGACGCGATGACGGTGTCGCTGCCTTTCAGCACCACCACGGCGCCGCTTCGGCGGGCGGCGGCGCGTGTGCGGCTCAGCTTGTCGCCGCCGTTGCCGAACAAGCGGGCGAACTCACCGTCGTGCGGCGTCAGCACGCAAGGCCCGACGATGGCCTGGTCCAGCGCCAACTGATCGCTCTCGAAGGCGGTGATCGCACCCGCATCGAGCACCGTCGGGCGACCGCTGCGCAGCATCGCGAGCACCCGCGCGCGGGTCTGCGCCATGGCCGCTGCATCGGAACCCGCGCCAGGCCCGATCAGGAACGCCGAGACACGGCGGTCGCCGAGCACGCGCTCGAAATCCTCGGCGGTCGCCAAGGGCTGCACCATGATGCTGGTCAATGCTGCGGCATAGACCGGCAGCGCAATTTCGGGCACCGCGATCGTCACCAACCCCGCACCCATGCGGGCGGCAGCACGTGCGGCCATGCGGGCCGCGCCGGTCATCGGGTAGCCGCCACAGATCAGCGCATGGCCCCGGCTGTATTTGTTGTCCCCATGGCGTGGCTGCGGCAACTGCGAAAGCCACAGCGCAGGATGGTTTTCGAAGGTGTGCGGAACAACGCGCTCGAGCACCGACACCGGCGTGCCGATGTCGGCCACGACGACTTCGCCGCACAGCAGGCGGCCGGGCAACAACAGGTGGCCCGGCTTCTTGCGAAAGAAAGTAACGCTCAGCGCGGCGGCCACCGCGCCCAGGGATTCGCCGGTGTCGCCCATCAGGCCACTCGGCACGTCGACCGCCACGATCGGCTTTGCGCTGCTGGCCGCAGCGGCCAGAGTAAGTGCCACCGGCCCGGCCAGGGGGCGGCTCAGGCCGGCCCCGAAAATGGCGTCGACCACCAGCTCGGCCCCGTCGAGCACCGCCGGCGTCAGCGGCTCGACGCCGGCGTGCCAAAGTTGCGCGTGGTGCGCCGCGGCACCTGTCAATGCCTCGCGGGCACCGAGCAGGGCCACGCGCACGGGCCAGCCGGCTGCCGCAAGATTTCGGGCGACGACGAAGCCGTCACCGCCGTTGTTGCCCGGACCGCACAGCACGGTCACGGCACGCACGCTCCAGCGCCACCCGATCTCGCGTGCCACGGCGTTGCCCGCTCTTTGCATCAACTCATTGGCAGGCGTGCCGGCGGCCACGGTCAGGCGATCGGCTTCGCCCATTTGGCGCACATCGAGCAAGGCCGTGTCCAGGTTCATCGCGGGTCGGGTCATGGTGTGGGGCATCGCTGTTGCCACGACGATATCCGAGTTGGACGCCTGTAGACGACGGGGCACGCCCGATCAAGACATGACCCTGCGTCAGGGCCGCAAACAAGGCCATGTGCTTGCCGTGAGTCTGTGCGCTGGCGCACAGAGCCACCACCAAAGCTCGATCGAGCTGTGTTGCATAGCGCACAGACCAAGCGGTGGGCGGCTTGTAAGTTCATTTCCAGGGGCGGTGCTCGTATGGGTCCGATTCTCGTGACACCGCGCGAATCGCCTCGGCCCCCTCTGCACTCGTTCCCCCACACGCTTTCGCACAAGGAATCCTCATGAACATCCCCAATTTCACCCGCTCACGCACAGCCACTGCCATCGGCACGTTGAGCGTCGGCCTTTCGGTGGCGCTGCTCGCCGCGCCCGCAGCCATGGCTTCGAGTCACCGCGAGGCACCCTTCATCAGCGGCCAGGCACAGGTGGACGCGACCGACCTGTACATGTTTCGCAGCTACGAAGCCGGACGCCAGGATTTCGTGACGATCCTGGCCAACTACCAGCCGTTTCAAGACCCACAGGGCGGGCCGAACTTCTACATGTTCAACCAGAACGCGCTGTACGAGATCCACCTCGACAACGTCGGCGATGGCGAGGAACACCTGACCTTCCAGTTCCGCTTCAAGAACACCTCGAAGGCCACCGCGCTGACCGTCGGCGGCAAGCAGGTAAAAATCCCGCTCATCAACAGCGGCGTGATTGCTGGTGTCAACCCGGCCGCACTGAACGTGCGTGAAACGTTCACGATCGACGTGGTTCGAGGCAAGCGCCGCGGTTCGGCCGGCACCAAGCTGACCAACGCAGCCGGCGGTGCAAGCGAGTTCGACAAGCCGGTCGACAACATCGGCGACAAGGTCTTCGGCGGCGCCACCGGATACGCCGCGTATGCCAACCAGCACATCTACGACGTGGCAATTCCAGGCTGCGACGTTCCTGGTCGCGTTTTCGTGGGGCAGCGCAAAGAACCGTTCTACATCGCCGTGGGCAAGGCCTTCGACCTGTTCAACCTGAATCCGCTGGGACCTGAGGTGGGCGGCAACAACAACGACCTGGAAGCCAAGAACGTCAGCACGCTGGCGATGGAAGTCCCGATTTCATGTCTGGTGGTGGGTACCGTCGGTGCCCCCGGAACCGACCCGGTCGTCGGCGCATTCACGACGGCCAGCCTGCGTCAGGGCCGCTTGCTCAACGGTTCGCCGCCAACAGGGCTGAACAAGGTGGCACGCGGTGGTGGTGCGTGGACCCAGGTGTCGCGCCTGGGCATGCCGCTGGTGAATGAACTCATCATCGGTCTCGACGACAAGGACAAGTTCAACGCCTCGAAGCCGAAGGACGACCCCACCAACTTTGCCGACTACGTCACCAACCCAGTGCTCCCGGCACTGATCGAGTCGTTGTTCCCGTCTGCCAAGGCACCGACCAACTTTCCGCGCACCGATTTGCTGACCGTGTTCCTGAAGGGCATCGACGGCGTGAACCAGCCCAAGAACGTGGTGGCCAGCGAAATGCTGCGCCTCAACACGTCGATCGCGGTAACTGCCGCCGGTGCGCAAAACGCCCTCGGCGTGGCCGCGGGAGACAACGCAGGCTTCCCGAATGGACGCCGTCCCGCCGACGATGTGGTGGATCTGTCGCTGCGTGTGGCCATGGGTGCGCTTTGCGTCCTCACCGGTCCCACAGACACACTGAAGGTGGGTTGCAAGCCCGCCGATGCCCCCGCTGGCGGCCTGGCTTTGACCGACGGCGTTCGCAAGACCGCCGCCAACTACGGCACCAAGTTCCCGTACCTTACGACGCCGCTGCCAGGCAATTTCAACCCGACGGCACCCGCCGGCTCGGTTTTCCCTTGAATTTCACAGGAGAGCACACATGAAGACATCACGCAAGGTGTGGCTGGCCGCAGCGATGGGCATGGCCCTGACGCTGACGGGCTGCTTCCATGACAGTAGCGACGATACCCCCCCCGCCGCGGGCAATGGCACGGAGGTTCCGGACAGCGCGGGGGCCAGCGTTTCGGCATTCATTTCGTACTTGATGGCATTGAAAGCGGACGACGAAACCTCGGAGCCGGCCACCCTCAAAGACAGCTTCGAGGTGCCGCCGGACGAGTCCAACGATCCGCAAATACTGACGTGACGCGCGGGGCCGGGGCGAAGCGTCGCGCCCGCCGGCGCGGCGGTGACTTGCGCGCCGCCCGCGCCCCGGCAACCCCCGGCAACCCGCAGAGATGTATCTGCGGGACCGTCCTACAGACAGCGGCGCTCTGTCTGACAGACAGTTAATGACCCCCTGCCTACCATCGCCTCTCTGTGTCGAGGTGGTTGCAGCGAGCCGGCACCGCCCCGCCAGATTCACCGCCGGAGTGACCGCCAGATCGAACACCACAGGCGCCCTATTGCATCAGTTTCCCGCACCGCTTCGCGGCTGCGCGGCAGGAGCTTTCATGAAGAACACTGCGTCGATCCCTTTTTGGAGCACCGCTTCGTTCGGCGAAGCGGCAGACACATCGCCGATGGAGTTGTCGGCGCTGGGTGAACACCTGGGCCACTGCAACGGCTGCCGGGGCCGGATGTTCAACCTGCGACGCATGGGCGAGGCAGTGCACGGTTTCGTGGCCTCGCGCTTTGTGACGACGCTGGTGGTGGCAACGCTGATGCTGGGCACCGCATTTCTGCTCGTCTAGTGCATGTCCCAAGCCGAGTTGCTGCGCCTGATCCCGTCGGCGACACCGGCCCTGCGGGAGATTCTAGACAGCGCACGCGGCCCGGTCGAGCCGCCGATACGCTCGGAGATTTTCGGGCTGCTGCGATTTGCACAACATGGCCGCAGCCTGGGTGAAACGCACGCCGCCGCTGCCGCCGGTTCGGGCGCGGCCACGTTCTTTCCGCGCCTGCAAAGCAACATTCGCACGCTTCGCGAAGCGCATCGCTACATCGGCCTGCAAGCCACCACCGGCTACGACATCAGCCCGGCAGCCGAATGGCTGCTCGACAACTTTCACCTGATCGAGGCGCAGCTCAAGGAGATTCACGAGGGGCTGCCGCGCAGCTACTTTCGCACCCTGCCCGTGCTGGTGGACGAGCCGCTGGCCGGCCTGCCCCGCATCTACGGCGTGGCGTGGGCGTTCGTGGCCCACACCGACGGCGCGTTCGATGAAGAGTTGGCAGTGCAGTTCTTGAGCGCCTACCAGGAAACGCGCGAACTCAAGCTCAGCGAAATGTGGGCCCTGCCCACCACCTTGCGTGTGGTGTTGATCGAGAACCTGCGCCGGCTGGCCGAGCGCGTGGCCACCAACAAGGCGGCACGCGAGGTGGCAAACCTGTGCTGCGATCACATCGAAACCTACAGCCTGCATGCGCTGGACGAACTGCTGGCACTGCTGAACCAGCGCGGCGTCGGTCGAGTGTTTCTGACGCAGATGGCGCAGCGCTTGCAAGACCGGCGCAGCGCAGGCCTTACGCGCTACAGCGAATGGCTGCAAAACGCGTTGCCCGACCTGGCCACGCTGCAAACGCAGCTACCCGCCGACCAGGCAGCCGACAACCTGAGCGTGAGCAACGCGGTCACCTCGCTGCGCGCGATCGGCGACGCCGACTGGCCCGACATCGTCGCCCGCACCAGTGCGCTGATGCGCTTGCTACTCACCTCGGCGGCGTTCGAGGCCGAGCACGCGTCCACACGCGACCAAACGCTGCACGGCATCGAGCAGTTGGCCAGGCGCTGCCAGTGCAGCGAAGTGTCGGTGGCGCAAACCTTGCTCGGGCTGATGCATTCCAGCGAGGCTGAGCTGGGCGCCACGGTCGGGGCCAGCCATTGGCTGGGCGGTGCGGGCCGGCCAGCGCTGTTGAGTGCGCTGAAGCTGCGCGAGAGCGCCCTGTTCACGCTGCGTGCGGCGGCGCGCCGGCTGGCCTTGCCGGTGTACCTGAGCACCTTGCTGCTCGGCACCGTCGGCCTGGTGGCGTGGATGCTGCTGCGCCACAGCCCGGGGCTGAGCGGTGGCCAGGCCCCGCTGTGGCTGAGCCTGCTGGCGGCGGCGCTGATGATGTTCCCGGCCTCGGAAGCGGTGGTGGCGGTCATCAATCGTCTGATCAGCGAATCGGCCCGCCCCACGCCGCTGCCCCGGCTGGCGCTGGCGCACGGCATACCGCCCGAACACCGGGTGATGGTGGTGATCCCGGGCATGCTGACCCACCCCGCCTCGATCCGCGAGCTGGTGCACCGATTGCAATTGCACTATCTCGCCAACCCCGAAGACCAGGCGCAGTTCGCCCTGCTGACCGACTGGGCCGATGCCAACTCAGCGCAGCTCGCCTCTGACGCGGCGATGCTGGCCAGCGCAAGGCAGCAAGTGCGCGAGCTGAACCTGCGCTACCCGATGCCGAACGCCGTACTCGATGACGCGGCCCAAGCCAGCGCGGCAGCGCGCTTTATCTTGCTGCACCGGGAGCGCCGCTTCAGCGAGACCGAGCAGCGCTGGATCGGCTGGGAGCGCAAGCGCGGCAAGCTCGAACTGCTGGTGGCTGCTTTGGCGCAGGGCACCTCGACCGCGTTCCTGGACCTGGGCGATGAATCGCGCATGGCCGCCGGCACGAACTACATCGTCACGCTCGACAGCGACACCCAGTTGCCGCCCGGGCGGCTGCGCGAACTGGTGGGCGTGGCCGCACACCCGCACAACCTGCCACGTCTGGACCCAAGCGGCTGCACGGTGCTGCACGGCTACGGCATCTTGCAGCCCCGCGTGGCCACGCCGCTGCCCGCGCCCAAGGAGCTCACGCTGTACCACTGGTTGTTTGCCGGGCAATGCGGCATCGACCCCTACAGCGCAGCCAGCTCCGAGATCTACCAAGACCTGTTCGGCGAAGGCACCTTCACCGGCAAGGGGCTGCTCAATGTGCGGGCCATGCACGCCGTGCTTTGCGCCCGCCTGCCCGACGGCCAGGTGCTCAGCCACGACTTGCTCGAAGGGGCGATGGCGCGTTGCGCCGCTGTGACCGACATCACCGTGATCGAGGAAGCCCCGTTCCATGCCGACGTGGCCGCCTCGCGCGTGCACCGCTGGACCCGCGGCGACTGGCAGTTGCTGCCCTTCCTGCTGCAGTTCAAACGCTATCCGCTGCGCGCCGTGAACCGCTGGAAGATGTTCGACAACCTGCGCCGCTCGCTGGTGGCGCCGATGTCGCTGGCCTTGCTGCTGCTGTCGCTGGCCGACGACGTGGTGTCGCCATGGGCCGCCTTGCTACTGGTGCTGGCGGCGTTTTCAGCCGGGCCGCTGATGGGTGCGGTGGCCGGCTTTTCACCCAGCCGCGACGACCTGGCCAAGCTGCATTTTTACCGCCAGGCCGGCACCGATCTGGCCCGCACGCTGTGGGGCGGGCTGTGGCTGTTGGCGCAGTTGCTGCTGCAAGCGCTGATGGCCGTGGACGCCGTGGTGCGCGCCCTATACCGCATGACGATCAGCCGACGCCATCTGTTGCAATGGACCACCGCCGCCGCAGCGCAAGCCGCCGCCAAGACCAAGCTCGCCGCGGTGGCGCGCCAGCACTGGACCATTCCGCTGGTGGCGCTGGCGCTGGCGGGTGCGCTGCTGCTCGCCGACACGCCCTATCCGCTGCTGGGCCTGGCCCTGTGCCTGCTGTGGGCCGCGTCCCCACTGTGGACCTGGTGGGTCAGCCGTGCGCGCCCGGCGGGCAAGGACGAAGCCTTGCCGATCAATGACCAGGTCTACTTCGCAGCCATCGCGCGCGACACCTGGCGCTTGTTCGAGCGCTGCGTGGGCGCGGCGGACAACCACCTGCCGCCGGACAATTTGCAGGTCACGCCGTACGACATGGTGGCGCACCGCACTTCACCCACCAACATCGGCCTGTACTTGCTGAGCGTGGCCTGCGCGCGCCAGTTCGGCTGGATCGGCACGCAAGACATGCTGACGCGGCTGGAGGCCACGCTGGCCACCCTGGGCGGCATGCAGCGCCACCGCGGCCACTTCATGAATTGGTACGACACCCAAAGCTGCGCACCGCTGCTGCCGATGTACGTTTCCACGGTCGACAGCGGCAACCTGGCCGGCCACTTGCTGGCGGTGGCCCAGGCCTGCCTGGAACTGGCGCGTGCACCGCACGACCGGGCTGCGGCGCGGCGCGCCGTTCGCGCTTCGCGACAAAGGCTGGCACCGCTGCTGGCCCGCTTGCCGCAACTGGTGCCGGGCCTGCTCAACGACGCGGCCCTGGCGCGCTTGCTGGCCTTGCCCGACCCGCTGGCCGAAATGCGCGACAACCCGCAGCAGTTCGAGCGCCTGATGGGCCAGGCCAGCGCCGAGCTGGCCTTGCTGTGGCCTCACCCGCCCGATGCCGTCGGCGGGCCCGCGGCACCACTCGACGAACTGGAATGGCTGCTGACAGATCACCTTGCAACGCTGCGATCGGCCGCGCTGGATGCACAACAGCGGATCCGTCCGGGAGCACAGGCGATTGCGACGCTCGCATCGGCGTTTGCCTCGAAGCCCGCATCGACACCTGCATCCGATGAGGCGGCAGCGGCAGACTACCGAGCCGAAGCGGCGCATGCAGCGGCCGAGCGTTTGAAGGCACTGGCTGCCGCGTTCGAACAACTGGCCTGGCAAGCCGACTTCAGTTTTCTGTACCACCGCAAGCGGCATCTGTTTCACATCGGCTTCCGTGTCGCCGAGCAGCAGCTCGACCCGGGTTTTTACGACCTGCTGGCGTCGGAGTCGCGCCTGACGAGCCTGCTGGCGATTGCCAAGGGCGATGTGCCGGTGCGCCACTGGGCGTCGCTCGGGCGGCCGTTTTACGCCGTCGGTGCCGACGCGGGCCTGCGTTCTTGGTCGGGCTCGATGTTCGAGTACCTGATGCCCAGCCTGGTGCTGGACGAGCCGCACGGCAGCGTGTTGCGCGGAGCCTGCCACGCCGCATTGCTGGAGCAAATCGCCTTTGCCGATTCGCAGGGCGTGCCCTGGGGCATTTCGGAGTCGGCCTACGCCGGCAGCGACCACACGCTGGCCTATCAGTACGCACCGCAAGGCGTGCCCCGGCTGGCGCTGCGCCGCACGCCGCCCGACGAGCTGGTCATCGCACCCTATGCCACCGCGCTGGCGGCGCAGATTGCGCCGCACCTCGCGTCCACCAACTTCATGGCCCTTCAGGCACTGGCCCCGCGCGAGCGCTACGGCTTCATCGAGGCGCTCGACTTCAGCCCGGTACGGCGCTCGGGCACCGAGCCGTTCGCGCCGGTGGGCACCTTCATGGCGCACCACCAGGGCATGAGCATCGTGGCGCTGGCCAACGTGCTGTTGGGCGGCGTGGCGCAGCGCTGGGGCATGGCCAACCCGCACATCGAGGCGGTCGCCTCGCTGCTGCACGAGCGCGCGCCGCGCCAGGTGTCGATGCTGTATGCGCCGCCGTCGGGCCCGCCGCCGCAAGCCTTGCAACGGCGCGCACCGGGCCTGCTGCGCGAAGTGTTGCCGGGCGAGGTGGCGCTGGACCCGACGCATTTGCTGTCGAACGGGCGCTACAGCGTGACCCTGCGCGCCAACGGTGCCGGCTGGAGCCGCTGGGGCCGCGTCGGCATCACGCGCTGGCGCGACGATGCGCTGCGCGACGCGCATGGCAGCTTTTTCTATGTGCGCTGGGACCAGCAGCCGCAGCCGGTGTCGATCACCCAGCATCCCGCGCCCGACCCTGCCGCGCACTACCACAGCATCTACCACGCCGACCGGGTCTGCTTCGACGCCGCCTGGAGCCAGTTGCAGGCGCACACCACGGTGTGGGTCAGCCCGGAAGACGACATCGAGTTTCGACAGGTCGACTTGCGCAACCTGAGCGACCGCACGCTCGACATCGAACTGATGTCGGCCTTCGACGTGACCTTGGCCGA
>JAYVCL010000225.1:0-6154 GCA_043749975.1 Burkholderiales bacterium | reverse complement strand
GTGCAGGATCATGTCGTTCTTGCGCGCCCACAGCGCCATGCTCTGGATCGCGGTGTAGCCGATCACCAGGTCGATCATGATGATCACGCTGCCCAGGCTTTTCGCGAACTCGGCACGCAGGTACATCTCTTCCATCGTGCCGGCGGTCACGTTCAGGTAATGGCCCTTGACCTCGCCGCTGGCCGCGCTGGCCTTGTTCACCGCCTCCATGCAATACAGGAAGCGGTCGCGCCAGTGCATGAAGGGCTGCGAGTTGATGTTCTCGTCGTCCTTCATGAAGTCGAGGCCGCCCTTCAGGCCTTCGTACACGACCCGGCCATAGTTGCGGCCCGACAGGCCCAGCTTGGGCTTGGTGGTGGCCCCGAGCAGCGGGCGGCCGAATTTGTCGAGCCGCTCGCGTTCCACCACCACGCCGGTGGCCGGGCCCTGGAAGGTTTTCAGGTACGCCACCGGGATGCGCATGTCTTCCAGGCGCAGCGCCTTGACCGCCTTGAAACCGAACACGTTGCCGATGATCGACGCGGTGAGGTTGGCGATGGAGCCGCCTTCGAACAGGTCGATGTCGTAGGCGATGTAGGCGAAGAACTGGGCCTCGGTCTTGGTGCCCGGGCCTGTGTTGGGCACGGCATCGACGCGGTAAGCCTTGGCGCGGTACAGGTCGCAGGCGGTCAGGCGGTCGGTCCATACGACCGTCCAGGTCGCGGTCGACGACTCGCCGGCGACCGCCGCCGCCGCCTCTTCCTCGTCCACCCCTTCTTGAGGTGTGATGCGGAACATGGCGATCACGTCGGTGTCCTTGGGCACATAGTCGGGCTGCCAATAGCCCATCTGCTTGTACTTGAGAACGCCAGCGCTGTAGCGCTTTTTCGCGTCGGTGATGACGCCTTGTTCCGCAGGTTTGTTCATGGTGGGTCCTTGAGTCCTTGAGTAAGGTGGGTCGAGATGCACGACGACTGAGAAGCAATGTAGGTCGGCCCACGGATAAGGGATAGTCAGACTTTCTTCCGCCACGCATAAGTTTGGGCTGACCAATGAACATCACATTCCGCCAACTGCGGGTTTTCATCGAGGTGGCGCAACACGGCAGCATGAACCGCGCCGCAACGGCCTTGCACCTGACGCCGCCGGCGGTGTCGATGCAGATCAAGGAAATCGAAAGCCAGGTCGGACTGCCCTTGTTCGACCGCGAAGGGCGCCACGTCTCGCTGTCCACCGCCGGCGAATACTTTCTGGTGCACGCGCGGCAACTGCTGGCCTCGCTGAACAACGCCGAGAACTCGATGGCGCGTTTCAAGCGCCTGGAGCAAGGCGCGTTGACCATCGGCATCGTCAGCACGGCCAAGTATTTCGTGCCGCACCTGCTGGCCCGCTTTCAGCTCGAACACCCTCGCGTCGAGCTGCGCTTGCGGGTGGCCGTCAACCGCGAGCAGTTGGTCGGCTGGATGCAGGCCGGCGAAGTCGACCTGTCGGTGATGGGCCGCCCGCCGAAAGAAATTTCAACCCGCTCGGAGTCGTTCGCCGCGCACCCGCTGGTGTTCGTGTGCGCGGCCGGGCACCGCCTGCTGGGGGCCGGGCCGCTGCCGTTCAGCGCGCTCGATGGCTGCCCCCTCATCGTTCGCGAACAGGGCTCGGGTGTGCGCGATGCGATGGCGGCGTATTTCTCGGAGCGCCGTTTCGAGCCCCGCATCACGATGGACATCGCCAGCAACGAGGCCATCAAGCAGGCCGTGATCGCCGGCATGGGGCTGTCGTTTTTGTCGCTGCACACGGTCGGGTTGGAGGTGCGCAGCGGGCTGCTCGGCGTGCTCGACATCGAAGGCACGCCGGTGATGCGCATGTGGAACGTGGTGCGCCTGCAGTCGAAGGTGCTGTCGCCGGCGGCCGAGGCGTTTCGCTACTTCATCATCGAGCACGGCGAAGCGCATTTGATGGCGCACGACGCGCCCTTGCTGGCGCCGCTGGCGCGGCCGATGGCGCCGCTGGCGCGGCCGCTGGCGCCGCTGCGTTTGCCTGATGCGGGGGCCTAATGCGGTTTGAGGGGATGTGCCGGGAGCGCGGTGCCGCGCGTCAGCGCCCGCGTGCCAGCAGCCGCTTGAGCGCGAAGAACGGCGCCATCAAACCAGGGCAGGCGGCATAGACGAAGACACGCGCGCGTGTCGACAGGGCGCTGTTCCGCTCGCGCCACGTGCGGGCGATTTTTTGCCTCACGCTGCGCGCAGCGAACATGTCGCGGATGAATTGCTCGCGTGCGAGACGGCCAGTCAACGCCGCTTCGACCGCACCGAGCTGGCCCGCCGTGCGCGCGTCAGCGAGCAACTGCGCCAACTCGACGAGGGCGCTGCGGTTGTTCTTCAGCAGGCGTCGGATGGCGTCGGCGGCGCTGAACGTGCGCCGTCTTCGCGACACGCCGCCGCGCCGGTACTGCACCAGTGGCTCTGCGAGAGTGATCGCACCCCCGCTCATCACGGCCCGAAACACCATCAGCAGGTCTTCGCCGATCGCGCCGGCGGGCAGCGGGCCGAATCGGTCATAGACGCGGCGTGTCCAGGCCTGCGCCGCGCCGACCACATAGGGCGGGTGGGCGAGCCAGTCAGCGGCGTTGCGATAGGCGCGCAGATCGGTGGGCGTTATCTGCCCGTGGGAGTTGCCGTCTTGGTCGATGTCGATCAGGTTGCTCGAGATCAAATCGGGACCGCAGTTTTCGGCGAGCCACGCTTCGACCACGCGCTCGCAGCGCTGCGGAAGTGAAATGTCGTCGCCAGCCGCGACGAACAACAACTCCCCGTGCGACAGGCCGACAAGCTGGCTGATGTGGCCGCCGATGCTGAGGTTTTCTGCGTTGCGGTTCAGCCGCAGGCGATGCGGCCCGCCGTAGCCTGCCACGGCGCGCTCGATGGCCGCCCAGGTGCCGTCGGTCGAGGCGTCGTCCGAGATCAGGATTTCCAGCGGCGAATAGCTTTGTTGCAGCGCGCCTCGGATGGCCTGCTCGACCGTCGTCTGCTGATGATAGGCGATCAGCAGCATCGAGACCAGCGGCCGGCCTGCCCCGGGGTCGGTCGGCTCACGCATCGGTTCGGCTCACGATCAAGGCCGCGAGCGCAGGTTGCCGAAGAGTTTGGTCTTCAGCGCGCGGCGCAGCGCCTTCGCGCTGGCAGTCATCGCGTAGCGCGCATCGAAACGCTGCTTCATCGCCACATCGAGCGTGGCGTTGCTGCCGTGTCGCAGGCCAGCGAAGTAGAGGTCGTGGCTGATGAAGTTGACCCAGCCGGCCCAGTCGGACAGCCAGCCTGAAAGGTTCAACGCCGATTCAATGTCCGCGAGCGTCAGGTTCCGGTAGTAGTCCCATTTTTCGGCCGAGGTGAACGGCGAGGCATCGGGGTTGGTGCGCGTGGTGCCGTGTTCGAACCGGCCGGTGGTGGCGCAACTGATCAACACCAGGCCGCCCGGTCGCGTCATGCGCAACATGTTCGCGACCGTCTCGCGCCAGAACGGGTTGTGTTCCAGGCATTCGGCCGAGATGGTGGTGTCGAAGTGGCCGCTCGGGATTTCAAGCATCTGGCCCTGGCACGCCAGGTCCACGCCCGGACCGATTTGGAGATCGACGCCGGTGTAGTCGCAGCCTGAGAACAAGTCGCGCACCGAGCCATTGATGTCGAGCGAGCCGACCTCCAACACGCGCGCGCCCTCGAACGACTGCGGATAGTGCGCGCGAAGGCTGGAAAAGAACTCTGCCTGCTCGGGATGTGCCATGGGCGGGGTGTGTGCGGAACGGGCGGCTTCAATCGAAGCGCCGATGATAGAAGACCAGGGTACTCAGCCCGGCTTGCGAGCGACGAAGGTGACGACTGCCGGGTTGTCTTCGTGGCGCAGCAGCTCGGTCTCGAACCCGGCGCTGCGACAGCGATCAACGAAGTCGGCACCGAACTCGTAGAACACCAGGAAGTCGGACTTGCCTTCGGTGGCAGCGCCATGGTGGCTGGGCGGCAGCAGGTGGGTCAGAACACTGCCTTCGAGCCTGGCGCGCTGGCGGGTGGCGCGGTCCCAGACGACGGGCACCGTGAACAGATGCGTGCCGCCCGGCCGCAGCACGCGCAGCGTCTCGCGCAACGCGCGGTCGATGTCGGGCACGTGTTCGAGCGTGTCGGACGTGATCACCAGATCGAAGCTCGCATCGAGATATGAAAGATTCATCAGGTCTTGCGATGGCACCTGGGCCGAGCGACTGCCGAACTCCGAGTAGCGCAGCCCAGGGCAGCGCGCGAGGTAGCGGTGCAGGTTGCCGGCGGAGTTGATTTCGGCGATCAAAAGGCGGCGTGCCCGCGGGTCGCTGAACAGCGCGCTCAGTCGCTTGGCGTCACTGCCGGTGCGCGCATTGGCGGCGGCAACGATGGCCCCAGCGAGTTGGCCGCTGCGCAGGCTGGAGCCACACCAGGCGCACCGGCTGCCTTCGCGCGCGTTTATCCAGCGCGCCCATTCGGGTGTCAGCTCCCACGCTTCGATCAATTCGGGCCACAGCGTGTCGTGGTGCAGCGGCGCGCCAGTGAAGCCGCAGGTGCCGCAAGCGATGCCGCTGTGCCGATAGCTGCCAACGATCTCGCGCGCGCGCCGCCCTGTGCGGCGGAGCCGTTTCAGAATTTTTTGCATTCCTTCTCCATCCCGCAAAGCAAATGCGGCTCAGGCGATTCGCGACAGCACACCCGCCAGCCGCTCGGCCATGGCTTCGCGAGAAAAACGCTGCGCCAAAGCAATGCAGTCGGCCGCCATCAACGGTGCCGTGCGGCTCAGCCGCTGCATCTTGGCAACGATGTCGTCGACATTGTCGGGGTCGATACGGTAGCCGTGCCGGCCGTCCTCGATCAGCTCGGCCGCGCCGGCCGCCTTTGAGACCAGCACCGGAACCCCCATCGCCAACGCCTCCAGGTAGACCAGGCCGAAGGTCTCGAAATGCGAAGGCATCACAAAGATGTCGGCCACGGCGTAGTAGGGCAGCACGTCCGCTTGCGGGCCGACGAAGCGGCAGCGTTGTGCGATGCCCAGCGCCTGCGCCGCAGCGCGGAACAGGGCCAGATGCTTGTCCTTGCCGACGACGAGCAATTCGAAATCCAGCCCGCTGCGCGCGGCGGCATCGAGTGTTTCGAGGATGCCCTTGTTGCGCATGCCGCCGCCGATGAACAGCAGCACCAGCTTGTCGCCCAGGCCCATCTCGTCTCGCTGCCGCCCACGCTGGCGGGTTCGAAATGCAGGGTCGAAGCGAATCAGGTCGATGCCGTTGTAGACCACATGAACCCGCTCGGGCGGCAGCGCGAAATGGCGCAGCACATCGCGCCTGACGGTTTCCGACACGCACACCACGGCGCGCAGCGCATCGGACTGAAACAGCCGCTGTTCGGCCTTCTGCCAGTACCGGTTTCGAGGTTCGATGCGCTCGAAAAGCTTGCGCCACCACGGCGCATCGCGCAGCTTGCGTCGGGTCCACTCGACGTGCACACCGCCGCCCGCAAAGTAGACATCGATGCCGGCGATCTTCTGATCCGACAGGACCAGGTCGAACGCGCAACGGTCGATGCGCCGGGCCGCTCGCTCGAACGTCCAGGCGCGCATCAGCGAGCCGACATAGAACGGGTTCATTTTTTCAAAGCGCACCGCTGCCGGAATGTCGCCACGCCATTCGCGGGCGAACACCGTGATGCTGTTGGCGGCGTCGGCGGCCAAAGCGTGGACCATGTCGCGCATCACGATCGACGCACCGCCGAGCGCACCGAACTTCGGGTGCACGATCGCGATCTTCAATTTTCGGCTCGTCGCGAGCGGGCGCCGGTCGATTCGACCCACCAGGTCATTTGGCTGGGCGCGGCACCCGGCCCATCAAATAGAACTCGTCGTTCGGACGCATCGACGTCATGTTGGCCATGCGGTTGGACAGGCCGAAGACGGCCGTGATGGCACCGATGTCCCAGGCGTCTTCGTCGCTGAAGCCGTGTTCGTGCAGGGCTTTGAAGTCGGCTTCCACGATCGACGCCGAGTCGGTGCAGACCTTCATCGCGAAGTCGAGAATCGCGGTCTGGCGCGGCGTGATGTCGGCCTTCAAATAATTGGTCGCGAGCTGGTCGGCGATCAGCGGGTTCTTCTCGTAGATGCGCAGGATCGCACCGTG
>JAYVCL010000224.1:0-4326 GCA_043749975.1 Burkholderiales bacterium | reverse complement strand
ATGCGGCTGGCCAGGCTGCCGCTGGCGAAGCCGCCGAACACCACCGAGTGAATGGCGCCGATGCGCGCACAGGCCAGCATTGCGAACGCGGCCTGCGCGATCATCGGCATGTAGATCAGCACGCGGTCGCCCTGCTTCACGCCCAGGCTCTGCAAGATGGCCGCCATGCACTGAACTTCGCGGTGCAGTTCGCGAAAGCTGTAGACCTTTTCCTGGTCGGTTTCTGTTGAAACCCAGATCAACGCGTTCTGGTCTGGCCGCTCCGCCAGGTGTCGGTCCACCGCGTTGTGGCACAGGTTGGTTTGCCCGCCCACGTACCAGCGCGTGAACGGCGGGTTGCTGTTGTCGCAAACCTGGTCGAACGGGCGGTGCCAGTCGATCAATTCCGCCTGCTCGGCCCAGAAGGCGTCGCGGTCGGTGATGGAGCGGCGATAGAAGTCAGCGTATGAAGTGGTCATCGGAAGCCCCATGGATGTTTCGTGGTCTGGATTTTGAAACGCGCCAGGAAGTCGGCGACTCAGCGCGTGCGTGACACCGGCATGTTCACCATCACCGGCTTGTCGGCCGGTGTGCAACCCGTGTCGCAGCACTTGCCCGGCTGCTTGTTGGCGGTGATGGCGCGACCCGGGTCGTTCAGCACGCCCCGGTTCAGCAAGCGCTCCACCAGTTGCACCTTGTTGCCCACCGGGTAGTTGCGATAGATCTCCTGCTTCATCGCCGCCGGCGAGCCGCCGCCGTGCAAGCTGATCACCGAGTACCAGCCACCTTGATAAGACGCCGTCAGGTCTTCGATGAAGCGCGCCGCCTCGATGCGCTTGTCGTAAGGCACGTTCGGGTTGGCACGCAGCACGTCGGCCAGCACCGCGCTGGTCGCCGGGTTGTGGTCTTCGTCCGGCCCCGGCAGCGCCACGATCAGGCCGCCCGACACGGTGTGTGCAATGCGGTGCATGTCATAGATCTGCGTGGCCAGCAGCAGCTTGCCGATGTTGGAAAAAACCGCGTCGGGCATGAAGTTGCCGGCGTGCTCATCAACTTTGGCGTACACGCTGGCGGCGACGCCGCAGGCATAGAAGCCTTCGGTGATTTTTATCAATTCGACCATCTGTTCGCGCAGGTGGGTTTCCTTGCCGGGGTCGAAGCCGTTTGCCTCGCACATCAGTGCGCCGGCCCCGATCAGCAGGTCGCCGAAGCCCGCGCGTGCGCCGATGCAACTGTGGCGGTGGTGAGTGGCGTAGCTGTAAGTCAGGTGCGCCGATTGCTGCCATTCGCCGGCCACGAAAACCCGCTCCCACGGCACGAAAACCCGGTCGAACACCACCACGCCGGTCGACTGGCCGTAGCGGTTCGAGAACAGCGCGGCCTTCTCACCGGGCCGACCCGCCGGGCGCGCGACGATGGTGATGCCGTCGGCATCGATCGGCACCGCGCAGCACACCGCGAACTCGGCGTCGGCCTCATTCATGTTGCGGCAGGGCATGACCAAAAACTCGTGCACATAGGGCGCCGCGGTGACGATGGCCTTGGTGCCCGAGATCACCACGCCGCGGGCATTGCGCTCGACGATGTGCACATAGCTGTCGACGTTGGCCTGCTGGTGCGGGCGCAGGCTGCGGTCGCCCTTGGCGTCGGTCATCGCGATGCCGATCGAAATGTCGCGCTCCTGCGCGTCGTGCAGATAGGCCAGAAAGCGCTCGTTGACACGTGTGCCGTTCTTGCCGCCAGCGTCTGCGTCGATCAGGCTCGTCACTTGGTGCAGCGCGTTGAAGGCGTCGTGCGCCAGGTAGCGCTGCGCGCAGCCGGTTTCCTGGCACAGCAGGCGCACGGCTTCAAGCTTGTTCAACAAATCGCCGCTGCTCTGGTTGATGTGCAGCATGCGGTTCACCGTCTTGCCGCTGGTGTGCTGCACCGCCTGCATCAGCGGGGCCAACTCGGGGCGCAGGGCGAAGTCATAGCTGACACCGAGCGCGTTGATGCCGGGCCGCAGCGAGGGCGCGTCGGCCACGCTGGCGATGCTCTCGCCGTCCACGAACACACGCGGCTTGTAGCGGCGCAGAGACTCTCGGTATTCTTCAGCGGACATGAACATGGAGAATCCTCGGTGATGGGCGTGTCGCCGCATCTTATGTACTCTGCCTGTGCTGCCGCTGACGCAGGCCCGACGCCACTGGATTCGCCCCTTCCCCTGCTGGGGAGGGAGTCAAAAACTGAAAGCACCACCATGACCACCGCCCTTTGCCGCAGCAGCGATTCCACCCTGCTCATCATCGACCCGCAATTGCGCCTGATGCCGTCAGTCCATCAGGCCGACGAACTCATCCGCCGCTGCGGGCAGCTCGCCACGGCTGCGCGCGAGTTGAAGCTGCCGGTGCTGGGCACCGAACAGAACCCGGTGGGCCTCGGCCCGAACGTGCCCGAGCTGAAGGCGCTGTGCGACAGCACCTTCAGCAAGTTTCACTTTTCAGCGGCCGCCGAGCCGGGCTTCATGGAACTGCTGCCGAACGGGCGCAATACGCTGGTGGTGGCCGGCTGCGAGGCGCACGTGTGCGTGCTGCAAACGGTGATCGGCCTGCTCGAGGCCGGCTATGAGGTGAAACTGGTGACAGACGCCATCGGCTCACGCCACGCGCACAACCGCGAGGCCGCCATCGCTCGGGCCAGCGTGCTGGGCGCTGATCTGGTGACCACCGAGATGGTGCTGTTCGAGTGGCTGGCAACCAGCCAGCACCCGTCGTTCAGAACCCTGTCACGCCTGATTCGCTGATCTTGTTGGCTGAGCTGATTTTTCAGATCGTCACCACCACGCGGCCACGCACCGTGCCGGCCATCAGCGCGTGTGCCTTGGCCACCGCGCCGTCCAGGCCCACGTCGTCGATCATGGTCTCCAGGCGCGCCAGGTCGAGGTCTTGCGCCAGCCGGTCCCAGGCCTGCTGGCGCAGCGCCAGCGGAGCCATCACGCTGTCGATGCCGGCCAGCGTGACGCTGCGCAAAATGAAGGGCATCACCGTGCCCGGCAGGTCTGCGCCCTGCGCCAGCCCGCACGCCGCCACCACGCCGCCGTAGCGGGTCTGCGCCAGGGCGTTGGCCAGGGTGTGGCTGCCCACCGCGTCGACGACTGCGGCCCAGCGTTCCTTCTGCAACGGCTTGCCGGCGGCCGACAGCTCGGCACGGTCGATCACGCTGGTGGCGCCCAGGCCTTTGAGGTAGTCGGCCTCGCTTGATTTGCCGGTGGCCGCTGTGACCTGGTAGCCCAACTTGGACAGCAGCGCGGTCGCCACACTGCCGACGCCGCCGGTTGCACCGGTCACCAGCACCTCGCCGTTGCCAGGCTTCAGGCCGCGCCGCTCCAGCGCCATCACGCACAGCATGGCGGTGTAGCCAGCGGTGCCGATCGCCATCGCCTGCCGGCTGTTGAATGCGGCAGGCCGCTTGACCAGCCAGTCGCCCTTCAATCGTGCCTTCTGCGCCAGGCAGCCCCAGCGCGTTTCGCCCACGCCCCAGCCGTTGTGCACGAAGGCGTCGCCCGCCTTCCAGCCCGGGTGTGAACTCTCCAGCACCGTGCCCGACCCGTCGATGCCCGCCACCATCGGCCACGCACGCACCACCGGGCTCTTGTTGGTGATGGCCAGGCCGTCTTTGTAGTTGAGCGTGGAATGCGCCACGCTGACCAGCACGTCGCCTTCAGGCAGGTCGGCTTCATCGACCGAGCGGACGCCCACGCTGAAACCGGCGTCGGACTTTTCGAGCAACAGGGCATTGAACATCGGGGTGCCTTTCAGAGGAGATGAGGAGTGATGGACTTGGCAGTGGGTGCCCCGCATTTTCTAACCGCCAAGGCGCAAAGAACGCAAAGTACGCGGAGAAAACTGAAGGCGTGCTCGGGATCTGTGTTCGCGCTGTCTTTTTTTGCGAACTTGGCATTCTTTGCGCCTGGGCGGTGAAACTCCTTTTGCTTGAACGCGGCGGCACCAACCCACTCAGAATTCAAGAGGGCTTGATTTGCTTTACCGCACCTCCAAAGCCGTGGTCTTCTTCACCGTGCGCAACACCAGCATCGAGTTCGACCGCACCACGCCAGGCAGGTGCTCGAGCACCACGGTGTGGAACCGCTCCAGGTCGCCGGCGTCGCAATAGGTGAAGCGCAGCAGGTAGTCGTTGCTGCCGGCGACGTAGAAGCAGTCGAGGATCTCGGGTACCGCGCGCACCGCCTGCTCGAACGCCGCCATCGCGGCCTGGGTCAGTTTTTCGAGGTTCACGATCGTGAAACTGGTGCCCGGCTGGCCGATGGCCTTGGGGTCGATCAGGGCCACGTATTGCGCGATCACGCCG
>JAYVCL010000223.1:0-5299 GCA_043749975.1 Burkholderiales bacterium | reverse complement strand
GTTTCGATCAGCGTGAGCTGCCGCGCCAGCGTGCTCTTGCCGCAGCCCGATTCGCCCACCACGGCAAGCGTCTTGCCGGCCTGCAGCGTGAACGAAACGCCGTCGAGCGCGCGCGCGACGGCCTTGGGTTTCAGGAATCCCCGGCTGACCGGGTAGTGCTTCGCCAGCGCTTGGGCATCGAGCACGGTGACGCCATCGAGCGAGGCTGAATTCACGCCACCGCCCCGACGCGCTGCCCGAGCGGAAAAAAGCACCGCGCCTGCGCGCCGTCCACCCCCATCAACTCGGGCCGCTCGCTGCGGCAGCGCGCTTGCACGTAAGCGCAACGCGGCGCCAGCAGGCAACCGGCGGGCCGGTCGAAAGCGCCCGGCACCACGCCGGCCATCGAGCGCAGCCGGCGCTGGCCGATGTTGTGCTCGGGCAGGGCCGACAACAGCGCCTCGGTGTAAGGGTGGCGCGGTGTGTTGAAGAGCTCGGGCACGGCAGCCGTTTCGACCACCTGGCCGGTGTACATCACCAGCACGCGCTGCGCCACTTCGGCCACCACGCCGAGGTCGTGCGTGATCAGCACCAAGGCCATGCCGCGCTCGCGTTGAAGTTTCAACAACAGCGCCAGCATCTGCGCCTGGATGGTCACGTCGAGCGCGGTGGTGGGCTCGTCGGCGATCAGCAGGCGCGGCTTGCACGCAATCGCCATCGCCACCATCACGCGCTGGCTCATGCCGCCGGAGAGCTGGTGCGGATAGGCGTCCAGGCGCGCTTCAGCGTCGGGCATTTCCACATCGCGCAGCAGTTGCAGCGCGCGGGCGCGCAACTCGCGCCGCGAGCCGCCCTGGTGAATCTTCAGCGTTTCCATCAACTGAAAGGCGACGCTGAAGCACGGGTTCAGGCTGGACATCGGGTCCTGGAAAATCATCGCGATGTCTTTGCCCAGCATCTGGCGGCGCTGCTTCAGCGGCAGGGTCAGCAGGTCGCGGCCATCGAACATCAAACGCTGTGCACGCACGCGGCCGGGCTCGTCGACGAGGCCCATCAAGGCCAGCGCGGTGACGCTCTTGCCCGAGCCCGATTCGCCGACGATGCCCAGCACCTCGCCGGCACTCACGCGCAGGCTGACCGCATCGACGGCCTTGAACGGCGCGGCCTCGGGGCCGAACTCGACCGTCAGGTTCTCGACTTCGAGCAAGGCAGGCGGGTGGCTCATCGCTTGAGCTTCGGGTCGAGCGCATCACGCAGCCCGTCGCCCATCAGGTTGAAGGCCAGCACCGAAATCAAAATTGCCAGCCCCGGCAGGGTGACGACCCACCAGGCGCTCTGAATGAACTCGAGCGCGCTGGCCAGCATCGAACCCCATTCGGGCGTCGGCGGTTGCGCGCCGAGGCCCAAAAATCCGAGCGCCGCGGCATCCAGAATGGCCGCCGAAAAACCCAGCGTGGCCTGCACGATCAGCGGCGCGGCGCAGTTGGGCAGCACGGTGTCGAACATCAGCCGCGCGGTGCTGGCACCGTTCAGGCGCGACGCGGCCACGTAGTCCTTGCCCATCTCGCCGATCACTGCGGCGCGCGTCAGGCGCACGAAGTGCGGCAGCATCACCACGGCGATCGCGTACATCGCGTTCATCAGCCCCGGCCCGAGGATGGCGACCACCGCCACCGCCAGCAACAAGCTCGGCAGGGCCAGCATGATGTCCACCAGTCGCATGATCGTGAACTCGATGCCGCCGCGAAAAAATCCGGCCAGCAGCCCCAGCAGCACGCCGCCCGACATCGACAGCCCGACCGACACCAGGCCGATCAGCAGAGACAGGCGCGTGCCGTGGATCAGCCGCGACAACACGTCTCGCCCGACCGGGTCGGTGCCGAGCAAAAACAGATGTCCGCCGATGGGCTGCAGCGACGGCGGCTTCAGCGTGGCGTCGCGGTATTGCTCGCTCGGCGAATACGGCGCGATCACATCGGCCAGCAGCGCGAACGACAGCAGGGCGATGACCAGAGCCAAGCCGATGACGGCGCCCCGGTTGCGGCGGAAGTCGCGCCACAACTCGGCCGTCGCAGACGGCTGCGCGGCGCTGATCGGCGCGGCCTCAACCATGCCGAATCCGCGGATTGATGACGCCGTACAACACATCGACGATCAGGTTCACCGCGATGATCACCGTGGCCGACAGCAGGATGCCGCCTTGCACGGCCGGGTAGTCGCGGCGGTGAATGGCCTCGACCAGCCACTTGCCGATACCGGGCCACGAGAAAATGGTTTCGGTCAGGATCGCGCCGGCCAGCAAGGTGCCGACCTGCAAGCCGATGGTGGTGACGACCGGGATCAGCGCGTTGCGCAGCGCGTGGATGCCCACCACGCGAAAGTTTGAGGCACCCTTGGCCCGCGCGGTGCGCACGTAGTCTTCACGCAGCACTTCGAGCATCGAACTGCGCGTCATGCGGGCGATGACGGCCAGCGGAATCGTGCCCAGCGCGATCGACGGCAAGACCAGGTGCGACAGCGCGCTCTTGAACGCGCCGCGCTCGCCCGACAGCAGCGAGTCGACCAGCATGAAACCGCTGACGGGCGCAATGTCGAACTGGATCGCGATGCGGCCCGACACCGGGGTCCAGCCCAAGCTGACCGAGAAGGTCAGGATCAGCAGCAGGCCCCACCAGAAAATGGGCATCGAATAGCCGGTCAGCGACGCGCCCATCACCGAGTAGTCCCACACGGTGTTGCGCTTGACGGCCGCGACGATGCCGGCGGGCAGGCCGAGCACGAGGGCGATCAACATGGCGCAGGCCGACAGTTCGATGGTGGCCGGGAACAGGGTCATGAACTCTTTGAACACCGGCTCGTGCGTGATGGTGGACAGGCCCAGGTCGCCGTGCACGGCCCTCCACAGGTAGTCGAGGTACTGCACCGGCAGCGGCCGATCCAGCCCGAACTGGTGCAGCAGCCGTTGGTAGCGCTCGGCGTCCATGCCACGCTCGCCCGACAGCGCTTCGACCGGGTCGCCGGGCAGCAGGCGGATCAGCGAGAACACCAGCAGCGTGATGCCCACGAAGGTGGGCAGCACAAGCCCCAGGCGCTTCAGAAGAAAGGCGAGCATCGGTGACGACCCTCAGCGCGCCCATCTGAAACAGCCCGTGAGCGCCCCGGCGCTGCCGAAACACATGGCAACAACAGGGGATTTCGGCGACTGCGAGCTGGGAGCAATATTTCCACCAGGAATTTCAACCAGCGTTGGTGCCGGTTCTTTAACGTTGTGATGTCGTGACGTTGACGGGATGGTGCCAATGACCGTTGTCATGCCGATGCCTTGCATTGTTGCGAGCATAGCCACTGCCTTCGTCCACCCCAGGAGGAACGTCATGAAGACTCTGCGCCCGACCTCTCTCGCCTTCGCCGCAGCATTGTGCGCATTCACCATGGCCGCCGCACCGGCGCGGGCCGCTCCCTCTACCGCCTTCGAGTTCAGCACCGGAAGCCCCGACGGCAAGCTCGCATCCGCGTCGCGCCCGTCGAGCACCGGCAAGATCGAGATCGAGTCCGCTGACGACTTCATCCTCGCCAGCCAGACCCGCATCTCGAGCGCTTCGTTCACCGGCCTGCTGACTGCGGGGAGCATCGGTCCCATCGTGCTCGAGATATACCGGGTCTTTCCGCTCGATTCGAAGGATCCTCCCAGCGGCAGGGTGCCCACGCGCCTGAACTCGCCGTCGGACGTTGCCTTCGGGTCGCGCAGCACCGGCGCCTCGGAACTCACGTTCGCGACCACGGTACTCAACGCGTCGTTTACCGCGTCGAATTCGGTGCTCAACGGGATCAACCCGAAGCCAAAGCAAACCACTCTCGGGGAAGGTGCCGTGACAGGCCAGGAGGTGCGTTTCGACATCACGCTGTCGAGCGCATTCGATCTTCCGGCCGGCCACTACTTCTTCGTCCCGCAGGTCGAAGTCTCGGGCGGCGAATTTTTGTGGCTGTCGGCGCCCAAGCCGATCACCGGTGGCACCGGCCCGTTCAGCCCGGATTTTCAAAGCTGGATACGCAACGAAAATCTCGCGCCCGACTGGTTGCGCCTGGGCACCGACATCACCGCACAGGGGCCGTTCAACGCCTCGTTCTCGCTGGCCGGCAGTGCGGCGCTTGTGCCCGAACCGGCAACCTACGCGCTGATGCTGTTCGGACTGGTGGCAGTCGGCGCGGCGGCCCGTCGCCGTGCTCACTGAGCGGATCACTTGGCGGGCAAATCCACCTTGTCGAAACAATGATGCGCGGTGGCGTCCTATGGGCGTCGCGAGCATAGCCACTTCATTCATCCACCCCAGGAGGAATTTCATGAAGACTCTGCATCTGACTTCTCTCGCCTGCGCTGCGGCACTGTGCGCCTTTGCGATGGTCCCCACGCCGGCACGGGCCGACTCTTTCAAGTTCAGTACCGGCAATCCGGACGGCCGGATTGCGACCCTCTCCCGTCTGGCCAGCGGCGGAACGATCCAAACAGAAACGGCCGACGATTTCGTCCTTGGCAAGGCGACCCAGCTCACCCAGGCAACCTTCATCGGACTGATCCCGCTGGGCGCACCGCTTTCCAGCGTCAGCCAAGTGGAGATCGAGTTCTATCATGTCTTCCCAGGCGATTCGGCCAATCCTCCCTCGGGAAAGGTGCCGGTAAGGGACAAATCGCCAGGGGATGTCGAAATCGGTTCTGCGACCCGGGACTCGGCCAACGCCTCGCTGAGCTTCAGTGTCTCCGCCCTGAATCCGAGCTTCTTGGCCAGCAACTCGGTGGTCAACGGCATCCATCCGCTGCCCGGCGTGTTCACCGGCGGCGAAGGTGCGGTCACGGGACGGGAAGTTCAGATCAGCGTGACCTTTGCCGTGCCCGTCGACCTTCCGGCCGATCACTATTTCTTCCGGCCGGAAGCGCTCTTGAGCAGCGGTGAATTCCTGTGGCTTTCGGCGCCGAAGCCGATCGTGGCGCCCGGCACGCCCTTCGCGCCAGACCTGCAGACTTGGATACGCAATGACGCCCTGGCGCCGGACTGGCTGCGCATCGGCACCGACATCACCCACCAAGGCCCCTTCAATGCCGCGTTCTCGCTCGAGGGCATCACGGCGGCCGTGCCCGAGCCCGCGACCTACGCGCTGATGCTGCTCGGACTGGCGGCAGTCGGCGTTGCGGCCCGCCGCCGTGCTCACTAGCGGGTCACTTCGTGGGCAAATCCACCTTGTCGAAATAGTGATGCGCGGTGGCGTCCATCTTGTAGCCGGTCACCTCCTTGCGCACCGGGTCGAAACGCACTGAGTGCGCAAT
>JAYVCL010000222.1:0-3239 GCA_043749975.1 Burkholderiales bacterium | reverse complement strand
GGAGAAAGGCTCAGCGCCGCAGACGCCGAGGCCGCCTTCGCGGATTCGTCGGCCAACACGCTGACGCTGGGGCTGGACAATTTCAAGCAGATCGACCCTCGGGGATCCAACAAGTCCACCATTCACCTGGTCGACCTGCAGTTTGCGCATTCCATGAGCAACACCACCTACTGGTACGCCAGCTTTGGCGTGGGCTACCGCGGCCTGCCGCTTTACAACCATTTCATCGGCGGCCTCGGGTATCGGTTCGACGTCGCGCCGCGCGTCAGCCTTCATGCGCAGATGGGCCTCGGGTCGGGCGGCTATGGGCCGGACAAGATCGACACCGGTGCCGGGCTGCTCGTCTACCCCAAGCTCTCGGCCGAATACGCGATCACCAAGAACGTCGGCCTGGCCTTGACGACAGGGTATCTGTTCGCGCCCAACGGTTCGTCGAAGAACTACACCTTCGGAGCAGCGCTGAACTACCACCTGCAGTCGCAGCGCCAGGGCGCAGGTGCGAGCGGAATGCCCGACGGCGCTGTTTTCAGGGGTTATCGATTCAGCCTGCTGCAGCAGACCGAAACCGGCGTCAGAGTCCGTGGCCTGGACCGGTCCGACATCAACATGCTGTCTGCACAACTGGACACCATGGTCAGCGACCACTTCTACATCCCGATCCGCGCCGGCGTGGCCTACAACGCCTACCTGGGCTATCCCGGCTATGGTGAGATGCTCGTCGGCGTGGGACTACAGAACAAGTACGACAGGGGCGACCGATTCCAGTTCTTCGGTCAACTGCTGGGCGGGACCAACGTCCACGGCCTGATCCTGAAGCCCGGTATCGGCATGAACTACACCCTGAGCGATCGGCTGGCCATCCATGCCTCGTCCGGCAAGACGATAGCCAAGTCGTCGGACAACGGCAACTTCAGGTCCACCTACCTGGCGCTCGGCTTGACCTATCGCTTTTCGGTGCCGAGTTGGTGAGCCGTCGGTTTCCCCGATGTGCGCGCTGCATGTGGGGGCCGGCATGACAAGGTCTGTTCCTGCGCACCTCCCCCTTCCCAACCTTCCCAACCTTCCCAACCTTCCCCTAAAAGGGGATGGGGCCATGCAGGGGATTGCAGGGTTCGCTCCCCTGCGCTTCAGCCGTGGTAGTGGACCAGCGTCTTGGTCGTGCTGACTTCTTCGAGGGCGAGCAGGCCCTTCTCTCGGCCATGGCCGCTGCGCTTGGTGCCGCCGAAGGGCAGCTCCACGCCGCCGCCGGCACCGTAGCAGTTGATGAACACCTGTCCGGCGCGTACGGCCTTGGCCACGCGCTGCTGGCGGCTGCCGTTTTCGGTCCACACGGCGGCCAGCAGGCCATAGTCGGTGCCGTTGGCCAGCGCGATCGCGTCAGCCTCGTCGTCGAAGGGCAGCACGGCGAGCACCGGGCCGAACACCTCCTCGCGGGCCAGCGCATGGTTGCGCGGCACCGGGCCGAAAAGCGTCGGCGTGACATAGAAGCCGCTCGCCGCAGTGCCATCGGCGATGCGCCCTTCGGCAAGCACCGGCACGCCGCTGCTGCGCGCCTGCGCGATGTAGCGGTTCACCCGCGCGAGCTGCGTCGGGTTCATCAGCGGGCCGCAATCGAGGTCCATCTCGGGGGAGCCTACGCGCACCTTGGCGAAGGCCTCCGCGACGCGGGCGACGAAGCGGTCGTGAATCGAACGCTGTACCAGCAGGCGGCTGCCTGCGGTACACGTCTGGCCCGCGTTCTGGATGATCGCGCGCACGATGATCGGCACCGCACGGTCGGCATCCACGTCGTCGAACACGATCTGTGGCGACTTGCCGCCCAGTTCGAGCACGCACTTGACCGCGTTCTTCGCTGCGGCCTGCTGCACCAGCGTGCCGACCTCGTTGGAGCCGGTGAACGAGATGAAGTCGATGCCCGGGTGCGCGGCGAGGGCCGCGCCGGCCTCTTCGCCGGTGCCGGTGATGATGTTCAGCGCGCCGTCTGGCAGGCCGGCTGCGGCAGCGATCTCGGCGATGCGCAGCGCCGACAGGCTGGTGTCTTCTGCGGGCTTGAGCACCACGGCGTTGCCCATCGCGAGTGCCGGTGCCACGGTGCGGCCGAGCATCTGCGCCGGATAGTTCCACGGAATGATGTGGGCCGTGACGCCCAGCCGCTCGCGCAGCAGGCTGACCTGGTGGCCGGCCAGGAACGGGATGGTTTCGCCGTGCACCTTGTCAGCGGCCGCGCCGTAGAACTCGAAGTAGCGCGCCAGCACTGCAATGTCGTTGCGCGCCGTGGTCATCGGCTTGCCGGTGTCGCGCGCTTCAAGGCGTGCCAGTTCGTCGGCGTGGTCGGCCACGGCCTGGGCGATTTTCATCAGCACGCGGCCCCGCTCGGTCGCATTCATGCGCCCCCACGGGCCGGTCAGCGCCGCGCCTGCGGCCTGCACGGCAGCATCGACCTCGTGGCTGCCGCCGCGCGAGATCTGGTCGAAGACCGCACCGTCGGCCGGCGCAACAACCGGCAGCGTGCGTTCGTCCCGGGCCGCGACCCAGTGGCCGCCGATGAACATCTTCTTCACGTCGAGCTCTCCTTGCGTCGAATGGCTGCCATGCGAGACCGTGCCGGTTTCGGCCACGTCGGCCACGGTTCGCGACCATCGCACTCTAGGCTGCGGCGTCCGGCCGCGGCATTGGAATGTCGGCAACGGGGTCTTGACGCGCATGCAAGACGGGATTGACCCAAGGCACATGCCGGCGTGCGGCGTCGACAATGCCAGGATGCTCCCGGACATCGACTCGCTCGCGCTGTTCGTTCGCGCGGCGGAAATGGGCAACCTGACCCGCGCCGCCGAAGCCAGCCACATCACCGTGCCGGCCGCCAGCCGCCGGCTGTCGCTTCTAGAGCACCAGTTCAAGATCCAGCTCTTCAAGCGCCATTCGCGGGGCCTGGACCTGACGCCCGCGGGCGAGAGGCTGCTGCAACTGGCACGCGAGGTGATTGCCGGCGTGAACCACATGCGCGCCGAGATGGCCAACTACGCGCGCGGCCCGCGCAGCGTGCTGCGCCTGCACGGCAACACCTCGGCGATGACGCAGTTCCTGCCGGGCGACATCGCGGCGTTCCAAACCGCGCACGCCGACGTGCGCGTGGTGATGCAGGAATGCTGGAGCGAGGACGCGGCGCGCAGCGTGCGCAGCGGTGAAGCCGACCTGGGCGTGATCGTCGAGGGCGCCGACACCAGCGGCCTGGTGTGCCG
>JAYVCL010000221.1:0-17460 GCA_043749975.1 Burkholderiales bacterium | reverse complement strand
GTGCATTCGCGGGTGGCGCGTTCCGACATCCACGCGCTGACCACGCTCGGCGTGCCCGAGGTGCGCGCGGTCGGCCCGAAAACGCTGGTGCCCGGCGATCTGCGGGAAATGGGCGTGCGCGTGTGTCACGACATGACCGAAGGCATCACAGGGGCCGACGTGGTCATCATGCTGCGGCTGCAAAACGAGCGCATGAGCGGTGCCATGCTGCCTTCGGCCGGCGAGTTCTTCAAGAACTACGGGTTGACGCCGGAGAAGCTGGCCCTGGCCCACCCCGACGCCATCGTGATGCACCCCGGCCCGATCAACCGAGGCGTTGAAATCCACTCCGCCGTGGCCGATGGCAGGCAAAGCGTGATCCTTCCGCAGGTGACCTTCGGCATCGCGGTGCGCATGGCGGTGATGTCGACCATTGCGGGGAATGTTGCATGAGCCATCTTCAACCAGCGCGGGCCGAGCCCCATCGAGCATGAAGATCCTCATCAAGAACGGCCGCATCGTCGACCCGGCGTCGGGCTTCGACAGCATCGGCGATGTGGCGATCGCGGCCGGGCGCATCGTGGCGCTGGGCCGCGTCAACCCTGATTTCGGTGCCAAGCGCGTCATCGATGCGAGCGGACTGGTGGTGGCCCCCGGCCTGGTCGACCTGGCCGTGCGATTGCGTGAACCCGGCCACGAACACGAAGGCATGCTCGAGTCGGAGATGGCCGCTGCCGTGGCCGGCGGCGTGACCAGCCTGGTGTGCCTGCCCGACACCGATCCGCCGCTGGACGAGCCCGGCCTGGTCGAGATGCTGAAGTTCCGCGCCCGCAACCTGAACCAGTCGCACCTGTACCCGCTGGGGGCGCTCACGCGCGGCCTGGCCGGGACGGCGTTGACCGAGATGGCCGAGCTGACCGAGGCCGGCTGTGTCGGCTTCTCGCAGGCCGAGGTGGCGCTGAACGACACCCTGGTGCTGCACCGCGCGTTGCAATACGCCAGCACCTTCGGCTACGCCACATGGCTGCGCCCGCAAGACGGTTTTCTGGGTTTCGGGGTGGCCGCCAAAGGCGCGCTGGCCACGCGCATGGGCTTGTCGGGCGTGCCGGTGATTGCCGAGACCATCGCGCTGAACACCATTTTCGAGCTGGTGCGCGACACCGGTGCCCGCGTTCACCTGTGCCGCCTCAGCAGCGCCGCCGGCATCGAGCTGGTGCGGCGCGCCAAGGCCGAAGGGCTGCCGATCACTTGCGATGTCAGCATCAACCAGTTGCACCTGACCGACATCGACATCGGCTACTTCAATGCCGCCATGCGGCTGACGCCGCCGCTGCGCCAGCAACGCGATCGCGACGCGATTCGCGCCGGCCTGGCCGATGGCACCGTCGACGCGCTGGTCAGCGACCACACGCCGGTCGACGCCGACGCCAAGAACCTGCCCTTCGCCGAAGCCGAACCCGGCGCAACCGGCCTGGAGCTGCTGCTCGGCCTGGCGCTGAAGTGGGGCGACGAGATGGGCTTGCCGCTGCCGCAGACGCTGGCCACCGTGACCCACGGACCGGTCAAGGTGCTGGGCGATGTGCTGGGTTCGCTGGCGCACAGCGCCGGCCAACTGGTCGAAGGCGGTGTCGCCGACCTGTGTTTGTTCAAGCTCGACGAACACTGGCCGGTGCAGCCCGGCATGCTGAAAAGCCAGGGCAAGCACACGCCGTTCGCGGGCCATGAGTTGCCCGGCCGCGTCAAGTGCACGCTGGTCTCGGGCCACGTCGCGTACGAGGCGCGGGAGGCGCTCTGAGCTTGCGCACGCTGCGCGCCGTCTGGCGGCTGCTGGCTTGCGTGGCCTATACGTTTCAAGGCGCGTTGCTCTGCGGCTTGGTGTTTCCGTTTTTGAAACCAGCGCAGCGGATGCAGACGGTGGGCCGCTGGTCGACCCGCATGTTGAACGCGCTGGGTGTGTCGCTGCGCGTCAGCGGCACGCCGCGCCCGGGTGCCACGCTGTTCGTGTCGAACCACATTTCATGGCTCGACATCCTGGCTGTCAACGCGGTGCAGCCGGTTCGCTTCGTGTCGAAGGCCGACGTACGCCACTGGCCGCTGCTCGGCTGGTTGGTGGCCTGCGGCGGCACGCTGTTCATCGAGCGCGAGCGCAAGCGCGACGCGCTGCGGGTGGTGCACCTGGTGGCCGACGCTTTGAAACACGGCGAGAAGGTGGCGGTGTTCCCTGAAGGCACGACCGGCGGTGGTCATGCGCTGCTGCCGTTCCACGCCAATCTGTTGCAGGCCGCGATCGCCACCGGGACGCCGGTGCAGGCGATTGCCCTGCGCTTCTCGGACGCGCAGCACGCGGTCAGCCCGGCGGTGGCTTTCCTGGGCGACACGACGCTGGCGCAGTCGTTCTGGCAAGTGGTGATGGCGACGGATCTGTGTGCTCACGTGCGGATGCTGCCGCCGCAGGCGACGCGCCACCTGGATCGGCGGGCCTTGTCGGAGAAGCTGCGCGACGAGATTGGCGGCGCGTTGGACGCCGAATAGTCAGGCACCCAAAAGCTCAACCAACAACCGCTCGATCAGGCCTTGCCCTGGTTCGCCACCGCAGCCGCTGCCTGCGCCACCGCTTCGGCATCGCCCAGGTAGTAGCTGCGAATCGGTTTCAGGTCGGCGTCCAACTCGTAGACCAACGGAATGCCGTTCGGAATATTCACCCCGACGATGTCGGCATCGCCCACGCCGTCGAGGTACTTCACCAGCGCGCGGATGCTGTTGCCATGCGCTGCGATCAGCACCCGCTTGCCCGCCTTGATGGCCGGCGCGATGCTGTCGTCCCACAGTGGCATCACCCGCTCGACCGTGTCTTTCAGGCATTCGGTCAGTGGAACGTCGCCGGGCTTCAGCTTGGCGTAACGAATGTCTTGTCGCTCGCTGCGTGGGTCTCCGGGCTCCAGCGGCGGCGGCGCCGTGTCGTAGCTGCGCCGCCAGACCAGCACCTGCGCGTCGCCGTACTGTTTTGCGGTCTCGGCCTTGTTCAGGCCCTGCAGCGCGCCGTAGTGGCGCTCGTTGAGCCGCCATGCGTGCACCACCGGCAGCCAGGTGCGGTCCATCTGGTCGAGTGCGTGCCACAGCGTCCACACCGCGCGCTTGAGCACCGAGGTGTAGGTCACGTCGAAATCCAGGCCCGCTTGCTTCAGCAAGCGGCCGGCTTGGCGGGCCTGTTCGACGCCGGTGGCGGTGAGCTCCACATCGGTCCAGCCGGTGAAACGGTTCTCAAGGTTCCAGGTCGATTCGCCGTGGCGTATCAGCACGAGTGTGTACATGGCAGCAAGGGCGCGATGAAGGCGCGTGGTCGGTTGAGTGCGGCGGTTTCGACAATTCTATAATTCGCGGCTTTGCCAAAGACTGTGACGACCTCGGGCTCCCTTGTGAAATTCTTCATCGACAGTTGGTTCTTGATTCTTGCGGCCCTCGTGTCTGGCGGCTTGCTGCTGTGGCCCATGCTGTCTCGTGGCACCGGCGGCGGCAAACTCAGCGCCAGCGAGGCCGTCACCCTGATCAATCGCGAAAAAGCGGTGCTGATCGACGTGAGCGAGGTGGCCGAGTACGCTGCGGGCCACGCCGCGGGGGCCCGCAGCGTGCCGCTGTCCAAGCTTGAAACCTCGGCTGACCTGCCGAAGAACAAGAGCCTGCCCCTGGTCGTGTTGTGCCCCACCGGCACGCGCGCCTCGAAGGCAGTGGCAATGCTGCAAAAACTGGGCTATGCCAACACGCGCGCCCTGGCGGGCGGCTTGAGCGCCTGGCGCGAGGCCAACCTGCCGGTCGAAAAATCTGCCTGAACCGTTGGCACTGCTTTTGGAGTTTCAGTCCATGACTCACGTGAAGATGTACACCACCCAGGTGTGCCCGTTTTGTGTCCGCGCCAAGATGCTGTTGCAGCAGCGCGGTGTGTCGAAGATCGAAGAGATTCGCGTCGACCTGAACCCCACCGAGCGCGACGCCATGGTCGAGCTGACAGGCCGGCGAACCGTGCCGCAAATTTTCATCGGCAACATCCACGTCGGCGGCTGCGACGACCTGATCGCGCTCGACCAGCGTGGCGCGCTGGCACCGCTGCTTTCGATTGCCGCCTGAGCAATCGACTCGGCGATAATTCCACCTGCCGCCTGCACCGTTGTGGGCTTTGTTTTGATTGCGAGATTTCCATGGCCGACGAAACCCTGACCCCCGTGTTCCAGATTCAGCGCATCTACCTGAAAGACCTGTCGCTGGAACAGCCCAACTCACCGCAAATCCTGCTCGAGCAATCGCAGCCGCAGGTCGACATCAACCTCGCGCTGGGGGCCGAGCCGGTGGCCGAAGGCATCTACGAAGTGACCGTTACCGCCACCGTGACCACCAAGGTCAACGACAAGACGCTGTTCCTGGTCGAAGCCAAACAGGCCGGCATCTTCGAGATTCGCAATATTCCCGAAGACCAGTTGCAACCCATCATCGGCATCGCCTGCCCGGGCATCGTCTACCCCTACTTGCGCGCCGTCGTGTCCGACGTGTGCACGCGCGCCGGCTTCCCGCCGGTGCTGCTGTCAGAGGTGAACTTCCAGGCCATGTTCGAGCAGCAACGCGCTGCTGCTGCGTCGGCTGCCGAAGCGGCCCAGGGTGCACCCACCAACGGCTCGGGCGGCGTCGGCAGCACCCACTGAAAACCCTGGCCCGGCGGCCATGAACATCACGGTGCTGGGTGCCGGGGCATGGGGAACCGCCATCGCGATCCAGGTTTGCGAGCGCCACCCCACCGTGCTGTGGGCGCGCGACGCAAACCAGGTGGCACAGATGCAGTCGCTGCACCGAAACCAGCGCTACCTGGGTGACGCGGCGATCCCGCAGGCGCTGCGCATCACGCCGGATTTCGACGCGGCTGTGGCCCACGCCAGCGCGGGCTTGGTCATCGTGGCCACGCCGATGGCGGCGCTGAGCGAAATGCTGCGCCGGGTCGGCACCATCGCTGCCAACGCGACCGTGGGCGTGCTGTGGTTGTGCAAGGGCTTCCAGGAGGTCACCGGCTGGCTCGGGCATGAGGTGGCGCGGTCTGCGGCCCCGGCTGCCGCCCGCGTCGGCGTGTTGTCGGGCCCCAGTTTTGCGATCGAAGTGGCGCGCTGCCAGCCGACGGCCCTTGTCGCCGCCAGCACCGATGCGTCGTTGTGCGAAGCCGCGGTGGCTGCGCTGCACAGCGACAGCTTGCGCATCTACACATCGAGCGACCCGATCGGGGTGGAGGTGGGCGGTGCGGTGAAGAACGTGCTGGCCATTGCGACCGGCCTGGCCGACGGCATGTCGCTGGGCCTGAATGCGCGCGCGGCGCTGATCACGCGCGGCCTGTCGGAGATGACGCGGCTCGGTGTGGCGCTGGGTGCCCGCGCCGAGACCTTCATGGGCCTGAGCGGCCTCGGCGATCTGGTGTTGACCGCGACCGGCGACCTGTCGCGCAATCGCAGGGTCGGTCTGCTGCTGGCGCAGGGCTTGCCGCTGCGCCAAATTCTGAATGATCTGGGTCATGTGGCCGAAGGCGTGCACAGCGCGACCATGGTGTTGCGGCGGGCGCAGGCGCGCGGGGTGGACATGCCGATCACCGAAGCGGTGGTGCGCGTGCTCGACGGCCTGGCCACGCCGGCCCAGGCGCTCGAGCACCTGATGGGCCGGCAGGCACGGGCGGAACGCTGACAGCCTCATGAGAAACAAACGCCGGGCCGCCCCAAGTGTTTCTCACCCCCACGGGGGGCGGACGACGTATGTCGTCGGCCTGGGGGCGCCCGTCAGCTTGCCCCTTCATAGCCGCACTGCCGCCACGCCTCGAACACCGCCACGGCCACGGCGTTGCTGAGGTTCAGGCTGCGTTGGCCCGCACGCATCGGCAGACGCAGGCACTGCGCCGGCTCCAGGCTGTCGCGCAGCGCTGCGGGCAGGCCGGCCGTCTCCGAGCCGAACACCAGCCAGTCGCCGGCCTGCCATCGCAGCGCGGCAAAGCTTGCGCTGCCGCGCGTCGTGAACGCGAACAGGCGCGCCGGGTCCGGTTGCGCGGCGTGCATGAAGGCAGGCCACGACGCATGGCAGCGCACGCTGGCGTGTTCGTGATAGTCCAGCCCGGCCCGCTGCAGCAGTTTGTCGTCCATCGAAAACCCGAGCGGCTCGATCAGGTGCAAGGCGCAGCCGGTGTTGGCGGCCAACCGAATCACGTTGCCGGTGTTGGGCGGAATTTCGGGGTTGACGAGAACGATGTTGAACATGGCCGGGGCGCGCTCAGGAGCCCGGGCGCGGCGTGCGCGCCACGACCCAAAAGTGCACTTGCAAGGCTCCCGCCTGGCGCAGCACGGCGCTGACTTCGGCGGCGGTGGACGCGGTCGTCATCACGTCGTCGACCACGATCACGCTGCGGCCTCGCAGCTCGTGCAACCGTGTCGGCTCGACCGCGAACGCGCCGCGCACGTTGGCAGCCCGCTGCGCCGGCGGAAATGCGAGCTGATGCGGCGTGTCTTTCACCCGCAGCAGCAGGTGCGCATCGGCCGGGCAGCGCAGCGTTCGCGCGGCGCGCCGGGTCAGCTCCCAGGCCTGGTTGTAGCCGCGCTCGCGCAAGCGCTGGCGACTCAGTGGAACCGGCAGTAGCAGGCTGGGTTGCGGTTGCGCGCTGGCGAGGTGCGTGTCGACCAGCAGTCGAGCCAGTGCGCTCGACAGGTCGAGCGCCGCGTTGAACTTGAAGCTGGCGATGAGCCGGTCCCAGGGGTGGCCGTAGTCGACGCTGGCCAGCACACCGTCGAAGTTCGGCGGCCTGCGCAGG
Organism: Burkholderiales bacterium; assembly: GCA_043749975.1. GTDB lineage: Bacteria > Pseudomonadota > Gammaproteobacteria > Burkholderiales > Burkholderiaceae_C > JANYJJ01. The sequence continues at coordinate 10,661 of JAYVCL010000221.1, read as the reverse complement.
CACGCACCGCACACCGCCACGCCTTCGGGCACCTGCAGCGCGCAGCGTTCGCAGCGCCGGGCTGGTGCTGCAAAGCGGTGGCTGCAGGCCCTGCACAACCGGGTCGCCCCCCAAGCCCGACAAACTGCGCATTGGCTGGGCAGCGGCGACACGGCCAATTGATTCAACACACGGGTGAACAACACCGGCTCAATATACTGCCGCGCATGCCGGACCTTGCCTCCAAAATTCAATCCAAAGACCTGCGCCGAATCGACGCGGCCGCGGTGTCCGGGGTGCTGCGCCGCCTCGCAGCCCAGCCTGCCGCGCCGTGGCTGCACTCTGAAGTGGCGCGTCGGATGGCCGAGCGCTTGGCGCTGATTCGCCTGCAACCCGAACGCATCATCGACTGGGGATCGTTTCTGGGAGGCAGCACCGAGGTGCTTAGCGCGGCCTATCCGAAGGCGCAGCGGATTGCTGTCGAGCCGGTCGACGCGCTGGTGCGGCGCAGCCGCCAAGTCAACCGGACGCCGTGGTGGTCGCTGCTGCGGCCCGGCACCGGGCGCGTTGAGGTGATGGCCGAAGCGGCGGCAGCCTCCGGCGTGCTGGAGGCCGCGCAACTGGTGTGGGCCAACATGATGCTGCATGCGGTCGAAGACCCGCCCGCATTGATGGCGCGCTGGCAACAGTTGCTCAGTCCCGATGGCTTCGTGATGTTTTCGTGTCTCGGCCCTGACACCCTGCGCGAGTTGCGCGGCCTGTACCGTCGGCTCGGCTGGCCGGCCCCGACCATCGATTTCGTCGACATGCACGACCTGGGCGACATGCTGGTGCAGGCCGGCTTCGCCGACCCGGTGATGGACCAGGAAATCATCAGGCTCAGTTGGAGCGATCCGCAGGCGCTGCTGCGCGAGTTGCGTCTGTTGGGCTGCAACGCGCTGCCCGAGCGCGGCCCAGGCTTGCGCACCCCGCGCTGGAAGGCCCGGCTCGAAGCCGAGCTGATGGCACTGAAGGTGGCCGATGGGCGGCTTCACCTGAGCTTCGAGGTGGCCTATGGGCACGCCTTCAAGGCCTTGCCACGCGCCCGGGCGGGGGGTGAAACCAATGTCTCGCTCGACGACATGCGCTCGATGGCACGTTCCGGGCGCACGCGGGGCTGAGGGTTGTTCGTGCACTGCGGTAAACTTCAAGGCTTCGCACGCGTGCCTCTGAACAGGGGTGACGCGCAGTGGATTTTCGGCGATCCTCGAAGTCCACGGCGAACGAAAACTCATGCGTTTCAGAGCAGTACCAGCAGCATGTCGGCAAGCATTTCACCCCAGGCAGGCGGGTTCCGTTTCGGCCACGAGTCTGCGGCGGGTGAACCAGAGTGGGCTGTTGTATGGACGCTGAAGCGCAACTGTTCGATGGCTCCGAGTCAGCTTCTGATGTTCTATTTGGGGATGAGCGCCTTTTCCCTGGCCGTCGGCTCCTTCTGGTGGTGGCAGGGCGCGCGAATGGTGATGCCGTTTGCGTGGCTCGAGGTGCTGGCGGTCGGTGTGGCGATGTTGATGTACGCGCGCCATGCGGCAGACGCAGAAAGAATCGCCTTGCGCCACGGCAGCCTGACGGTTGAGCACGCATCTGGCAACCGCCTCAACCGAGTCGAATTCGAGCCCGCGTGGGTTCGGGTAGAGCCCGAAAGCGGGAGCCAGTCGCTGGTGGCGTTGTCGGGCCAGGGAAGAAGAATTGTGGTCGGCCGCTTCGTGCGGCCGGAGATGCGAAGCCAGTTGGCCCGCGAGTTGCGAATGGCGCTGCAAGCGTCGCACCGGCAAGCGGCGCAAACTAGTTTGTGAAACCGATTTTGAAACTGAAGTGACGATGATGAAGATGATGAAAGCACTTTGGACCAGAGGCGGGCAATGGGGCCTCGGCCTTGGCGCATTGATCGCCACCCAGGCGGCCATGGCGGTCAACGACCTGCCAGGCGGCCCGGCGGTATTGCAACTCGATTTGCCTCCAGCCGTGACGCAAATTGCGCGCGAGCAGCGCTGGCTGCACTACTTCATGTTGATCGTGTGCACCGTGATTTTCCTCGCGGTGTTTGGCGTGATGTTCTATTCGATCTTCAAGCACCGCAAGTCGAAGGGTGCCAAGGCAGCCAACTTCCATGAAAGCGTGAAGGTCGAAATCGCGTGGACGGTGGCACCGTTCCTGATCGTGATCGGCATGGCCTTGCCCGCAACCAAGACCGTGGTGGCGATGAAAGACACCAGCTCCGCCGACCTGACCATCAAGGCCACGGGCATGCAGTGGAAGTGGGGCTACGACTATTTGAACGGTGAGGGCGAAGGCATCGGCTTCGTTTCGACGCTGGACCCGACGCATCGCGAAATGTCGAACTCGGGCAAGCCTTCGGGCGACGACTACCTGTTCAAGGTGGACAACCCGATGGTCGTGCCGGTGGACAAGAAGGTTCGCATCATCACCACCGCCAATGACGTGATCCACGCCTTCGCGGTGCCAGCCTTCGGCATCAAGCAAGACGCGATTCCCGGCTTTGTGCGCGACATGTGGTTTCGTGCCGAGAAGATCGGTGACTATCACGGCCAGTGTCAGGAGCTGTGCGGCAAGGAACACGCCTACATGCCGATCCACGTCAAGGTGGTCTCGCAACCGGACTACACCCGGTGGGTAGACGGCAAGAAGAAGGAAGCGGCGGCCAAGGCCGACGATCCGGCGAAGGTCTGGGAGCTGGCCGCCCTGTCGGCTCGCGGTGAAAAAATCTACAGCGCCAATTGTGCCGTTTGCCACCTGCCCACCGGCAAGGGCGGGGGTCCGATCAAGCCGTTGGACGGCGCTGCCGTGGTGCTGGACGCCGACAAGGGCAAGCAGATCGCGGTGCTGTTGAATGGCCAGAACAACGGTGCCATGCCCTCATGGAAACAACTCAGCGACACCGAAATCGCCGCAGTCATCACGTACACCAAGAACAACTGGTCGAACAAGACCGGCCAGGTGGTGCAACCCGTCGATGTGGTTGCCGCTCGCAAGTAGGCCCGCAACGCGCCAGCCAACAAGCCGACAAAGACCGCCCGCAGTGACGCAAGAAAAGGATTCGACATGAGTGCAGTACTCGACCCGCACGGTGACCACGGTCACAGCCACGAACACGAACACGACCATGTTCACGACCACGGTGCGCCCTACGGCTGGCGGCGCTGGGTCTACGCGACGAATCACAAAGACATCGGCACGATGTACCTTTTGTTCTCGCTCACCATGTTGATGGTCGGAGGCGTGTTGGCGTTGTTGATTCGGCTTGAGTTGTTCCAGCCGGGCCTGCAGTTCTTCAACCCGCAACTGTTCAACCAGTTGACCACGATGCATGGCTTGATCATGGTGTTCGGCGCCATCATGCCGGCCTTCGTGGGCTTTGCGAACTGGCTGATTCCGTTGCAGATCGGTGCGCCCGACATGGCTTTCGCGCGCATGAACAACCTCAGCTTCTGGTTGTTGATTCCTGCGGCGGTGATGTTGGTGGGCTCGTTCTTCATGCCTGGCGGCGCGCCCGCCGCAGGCTGGACGCTTTACGCGCCGCTGACGCTGCAAATGGGCCCGTCGATGGACGCCGCCATCTTCGCGCTGCACATCCTGGGCGCCAGTTCGATCATGGGCTCGATCAACATCGTCGTCACGATCCTGAACATGCGCGCTCCGGGCATGACGCTGATGAAGATGCCGCTGTTTTGCTGGACCTGGCTGATCACCGCCTACCTGCTGATTGCGGTGATGCCCGTGCTTGCCGGGGCCATCACGATGACCTTGACCGATCGCCACTTCGGCACCAGCTTCTTCAACCCGGCCGGCGGCGGCGACCCGGTGATGTACCAGCACATCTTTTGGTTCTTCGGCCACCCCGAGGTCTACATCATGATCTTGCCGGCCTTCGGCATCGTCAGCGCCATCATCCCGGCCTTCGCACGCAAGCGCCTGTTCGGCTACACGTCGATGGTGTACGCCACCGCGTCGATCGCGATTCTGTCGTTCATCGTTTGGGCGCACCACATGTTCACCACCGGCATGCCGGTGACGGGTCAGTTGTTCTTCATGTACGCGACGATGCTGATCGCGGTGCCCACGGGCGTGAAAATATTCAACTGGATCGCCACCATGTGGCGTGGTTCGATGACCTTCGAGACGCCGATGTTGTTCGCGGTCGGCTTCATCTTCGTGTTCACCATGGGCGGCTTCACTGGTTTGATCCTGGCGATGGCACCGGTGGACATTCAGTTGCAAGACACGTATTACGTGGTCGCGCACTTTCACTACGTGCTGGTGGCCGGCTCGCTGTACGCCATGTTCGCCGGTGCCTACTACTGGATGCCGAAGTGGACCGGTGTGATGTACGTCGAGTCGCGCGGCAAGATTCACTTCTGGTTGTCGCTGGTGTTCTTCAACCTGACCTTTTTCCCGATGCACTTCCTCGGCCTGGCCGGCATGCCGCGCCGCTACGCCGACTACCCGATGCAGTTCGCCGACTTCAACATGGTGGCGTCGGTCGGTGCACTTGGTTTCGGTCTGGCGCAGGTCTACTTCATCTTTTTCGTCGTTCTGCCGTGCATGCGTGGCAAGGGCGAACCTGCACCACAGCGGCCTTGGGAAGGGGCCGAAGGGCTCGAGTGGGAAGTGCCTTCGCCAGCCCCGTTCCACACCTTCGAGACGCCTCCGAAGCTGAACGCGAATGCCACTAAGATCATCGCCTGACGATCAGCGAAATCTGCCATGACGCCTGAACAAAAGAGACAGAACCTGCGCTTGGCGCTGATCCTCGGGTCGATCGCGGTGGTGTTCTTCATCGGCTTCTTCGCCAAGGCGGCCTTGTTCGGCTTGTAAGTACATGGCCGAGCACCCGTTTCTGTCTGGCGGCAATGTGGCTTTGCGGGGCGACAACGCCCGCATGGTCGGCAAACTGCTGGTAGTCACCGCGCTGATGTTCGCCTTCGGTTACGCGCTGGTGCCGATCTACCGTGCGATTTGCTCGGCCTTGGGCATCAACGTGTTGTCGCTGGCCGAGCGTGCTGCGGCGGGTGCACCCACCAAGGCAGCCGGCAACACGCAGATCGACATGACGCGAACCATCACGGTCGAGTTCGATGCGAACGCGCGTGGCGTGTGGGACTTCAAGCCGGCGCAACGCAGCGTGCGGGTCCACCCCGGTGAGATGGCCACCGTGATGTACGAGTTCAAGAACATCCAGAACCGCACCATGGCGGCGCAGGCCATTCCCAGCTACGCGCCAATGCAGGCGATGGCGCATTTCAACAAGGTCGAGTGCTTTTGCTTCAACGAATACACGATGAAGGCGGGCGAGACGAAGCGCTGGCCCGTGGTCTTCTACATTGATCGAAAGCTGCCGAAAGACGTGACCACCATCACGCTGTCGTACACATTTTTCGAGGTTGGCGGCAAAGTGCCGGCCGCGCCACAGGCGCTGCTGAGCCAGGCTGGAACACGCTCATGATCGAGCCGCCGTCCGACCTCAAATCAGCCGTTCGGCGCAAGGGCTCGTTCCTCCAGACCATGAAGGCGGTGGGCTGGTCGTTTTTCGGTGTGCGCAAGTCGTCTGACTATGAAAAAGATGTCAGCCAACTGAACCCGGTGCATGTGGTGATCGCCGGTGTTCTGGGGGCGGTGCTGTTCATCATCGCCTTGCTCACGCTGGTGAATTGGGTGTTGTCCAGCGGGGTTGCGAAGTAAACGGCAACGAGTTCAGAGTAGTTAGAAAGCAGCGCTGCGCACAGGCGTTGGATGCTGCGAAAAGATTTCAAAATAGTTGGTGATTCAGGAGAAAACATGTCGGCTGCGATTTCGCCCGGGCACCCGCCCCGTTACTTTGTTCCCGCCCCTTCGCGCTTTCCGGCGATGGCAGCGCTCGGCTTGTTCTTCGTGATTCTGGGTGCCGGCCAGTGGGTCAATGGCCACGGCTGGGGCGCGTACGCGCTGATGTTCGGCTTTGCCCTGTGGGCCTTCACCCTGCAAATGTGGTTCCGCCAGGCCATCAGCGAAAGCGAAGGCGGCTTGTACGGCGACCTCATCGACGGCTCGTTTCGCTGGAGCATGAGCTGGTTCATCTTCTCTGAAGTGATGTTCTTCGGTGCCTTCTTCGGTGCCCTGTACTGGACGCGCCTGCATGCCGTGCCCAACTTGGGCAGCCTCGACAACGCCGTGCTGTGGCCCGATTTCAAAGCCATCTGGCCCAGCACGCAAGCCGGCATCACGGCGTCACCGGCCGGTGTGGTGGAGCCGTTCGCCACCATGGGCCCGTGGCCGCTGCCCACCATCAACACCGCGCTGCTGTTGTCGTCAGGTGTCACGCTGACCATCGCCCACCATGCCCTGCTGGCGGGCCAGCGTGCCAAGACCATCGCCTTCATGTGGGTCACCGTCTTGCTAGGGGCCACCTTCCTGGGCGTGCAGGCGTATGAGTATTCGCATGCGTACAGCGAGTTGAACCTGAAGCTCAGCTCGGGTGTCTACGGCTCCACCTTCTTCATGCTCACGGGCTTTCACGGCTTTCACGTGTTCGTGGGCATGTTGATGCTGATGTTCATCACCATCCGCTTGATGAAGGGCCACTTCACGCCACAGCGACACTTCGGCTTTGAAGGAGCCGCCTGGTACTGGCACTTTGTGGACGTGGTGTGGCTCGGCTTGTACATCGTCGTGTACTGGCTCTGATCGCGACGCAGGCTCCAGAAAAACGCCGCTTCATGCGGCGTTTTTCGTTGCGTTTTCAACCGCCCAGTGGCAGGCCCGTCGGGCGAATCCAGCCCAATTGGTAGGCAGCCAGAATGCACAAGAACAGCGCCACCGAAATGCCGACCCGCAACGCCAGCGCACGCATCATCGCGTTGCTTTTCGGCTTGCCGTCGCGCCCATCGCGGATCATCGAGATGCCAGCGAAAACCAGCGCTCCGATGATGGCGAGCAGCGCCAGGATGATGATGTAGGTCATGGCCGCTCATTATCAATTGAACGCGTGGCCACGCTGTACTTGGCGCGGCTGCCCATGACGGCAACATTCGTGGGCGCTCGCCGCAGATCGGTGGCGGTTCTGCTCGCGGCCATTGCGGGGGTGGCCAGCACCGCTGCCTTGGGAACCTGGCAGCTCGATCGGGCGGCCCAAAAGCAGTCGATGCAGCACATGCTCGAAGCCCGCACGGCGCTGCCAGAGTTGCCTGTTGCCTCCCTTGCCGCCACGCCTGCCGACGCGGCTGCGCAGCAGTACCGGCGAACGCGTTTGCGCGGGCAGTGGGTGGTCAATGCCACTGTGTTTCTGGACAACCGTCAAATGAACGCCCGCCCCGGGTTTTTCGTCGTCACGCCGCTGAGACTGGCCGGGTCGGGCGAGGCCGTGCTGGTGCAGCGGGGCTGGTCGCCGCGTGACTTCATCGACCGCGCCCGTGTGCCCGCCGTGCCCACGCCTTCGGGCGAGGTCGAGGTTGCAGGCCACATCGCCCCGCCTCCGGCGCGGTTGTACGAATTTGCCGGGTCGGCGTCGGGGCCGATCCGGCAAAATCTGGATCTCGATGCTTTTTCACGCGAGGTCGGCGTTCCGCTCAAGCCGCTGTCCGTGCAGCAGGACGACGCAGCCGCCGCAGCGGACGGCTTGCTCCGCCAGTGGCCGCGTCCTGCGGTCGATGTTCACAAGCACTATGGCTACGCCTTTCAATGGTTTGCCCTGTGTGCGCTGATGGCAGGTTTGTATGTCTGGTTTCAACTCGTCCGCCCAAGGCTCCAGCGCCATGCCTGACCCTGTGAGCTTCACCGTGCATTCGCAGCCGAGCCCCGCGCTGACCGATGACCGGCGCCGCACATCCAGCGGCCGCCTCAAGATGCTGCTCGTGTTGGCGGTGTGCGCCGCACCGGTGGTCGCCTCGTACCTGACGTATTTCGTGATCCGACCCGAGGGCCGCAACAACTACAGCGACATCATTTCGCCGTCGCGTGAACTGCCGGCGGGCTTGCCCCTCAAAAACCTCGCCGGCGTGCTGGTGGCCGCTGCAAGCCTGCGCGGCCAATGGTTGCTGATCGTGGTGGGAGACGCGGCGTGCAGCGCCCAATGCGAAAAGCAGCTCTACCTGCAGCGCCAGTTGCGCGAAACCCTGGGCCGCGAGAAGGAGCGTGTCGACAAGCTCTGGCTCGTCACCGACGACGCCGCACCGCGGCCCGAAGTGCTGCAAGCCATCGCCAGCGGCGGCGCCCCGCCCACCGTGCTGCGCGTGCCGCGCGAGGCGCTGGCGAACTGGCTGGCACCGGCTGCGGGCGAGGCGCTGGATGCGCACCTGTACCTCGTCGACCCGATGGGTCAGTGGATGATGCGCACGCCCGTGAACCCCGAGCCCGGCAAACTCAAACGCGATCTCGAAAAGCTGCTGCGCGCGTCGTCGTCGTGGGACTTGCCGGGCCGCTGAGCGCAGGCATCGGCAATGGACGCTCCTGTGCTTTACGACTTCGCCCCGCTGGCCCGCATGGCCCTGCTGGGTGGGCTGCTGGCGATCGGCCCGCTGGCCTGGGTGTGGCTGCGCCACCGCGATGCAGCGCCGGGCTCCCGGCTGCGCGCCCTGACCTTGTTGACCCTGTTCCTGACCTTCGATCTGGTGCTGTTCGGTGCCTTCACCCGGCTCACCGATTCGGGCCTGGGCTGCCCCGATTGGCCGGGTTGCTATGCCAGCGCCAGCCCACTCGGAGCGAGCGACTCCATCGACGCCGCGCAATCGGCGCTGCCCACCGGGCCCGTCACGCACGGCAAGGCCTGGGTCGAGATGGTTCACCGCTACCTGGCCACCGGCGTGGGCGTGTTGATCACCGTGCTGGCCGCGGCAAGCTGGCTGCAAGCCCGCAGGCCCGGCGCGATGGCGTTGTCTGCCCCATCACCGTGGTGGCCCACGGCGACGCTCGCCTGGGTCTGCCTGCAAGGTGCCTTCGGTGCCTTGACAGTGACGATGAAGCTCTATCCCGCCATCGTCACCGCCCACCTGCTCGGGGGCATGGGCTTGCTGGTGCTGCTGGCCGCGCAAAGCCAGGCTCATGTGCGTGCGCCGTTGGCGTTGTCGCCCGGCCTGTACGTCGGCACGCTGGCGCTGTTCGCGCTCAGCGTGGTGCAGATCGCGCTCGGGGGTTGGGTCAGCACCAACTACGCCGTGCTGGCGTGCAGCGATTTCCCGACCTGCCAGGGCAGTTGGTGGCCGGCGGCGGACTTCGCCCAGGGCTTCACCGTGCTGCGCGAACTGGGTGCCGGCAAAGACGGTGGGTACCTGCCGTTTGCGGCGCTCACGGCCATCCACCTGACCCACCGCCTTGGCGCAGCCGGGGTGTTCATCGCCATGGCTGCGCTGGTGTGGCGATTGCACGCCGACGGCGGGGCTGCGCAGCGCCGATGGGCCTGGGCGATCACCGCGGTGGCGGCATGGCAACTCGCCAGCGGCCTGAGCAACGTGGTCTTGGGTTGGCCCTTGGTCGCGGCACTGGCGCACACCGCAGGCGCGGCCGCACTCGTCACGCTGCTGACGCTGATGCTGGTCCGCGCGCATCAGGCCAGGCCGCGCTTGCAAGCCGGACTGTCAGCGGCGCGCCAGGCCGTGCCTGCTGTGTGACGACGCGGCTCCGTAGAATCCGCGCTTCGAACCCCCATGTCTGAAACCCTCGTCACCCCGGTTGTCCACCGCTCGCGCGCATCGCGCATGCGGCAGTTCTACGTGCTGACCAAACCGCGCGTGGTGCAGTTGATCGTCTTCTGCGCGGTCATCGGCATGCTGCTGGCGGTGCCCGGCTTGCCGGATTGGAGGCTGGTACTGGCAGCCACGGCCGGCATCTGGCTGGTGGCGGCGGCTGCCGCTGCGTTCAACTGCGTGGTCGAGCAGGGCATCGACGCCAAGATGGCTCGCACGGCGTGGCGGCCCACGGCCAAGGGCGAACTCAGCAATGTGCAAACGCTCGCGTTTTCGGCTGTGCTGTGCGCAGCGGGCGGCGTCCTGCTGTACGTCTTCGTCAACCCGTTGACGCTGTGGCTCACCCTGGCCACCTTCGTCGGCTACGCCGTCATCTACACCGTGGTGCTCAAACCCGCCACGCCGCAAAATATCGTCATCGGTGGTGCTTCCGGGGCCATGCCGCCGGTGCTGGGCTGGGTCGCCATTCGGGGCGAGGTCGGCCCCGAGGCGTTGATTCTTTGCCTGATCATTTTCCTGTGGACACCGCCGCATTTCTGGGCCCTGGCGCTGTACCGCGAAGAGGACTACCGCCGCTCGGGCCTGCCGATGTTGCCCATCACCCACGGCTCGGAATTCACCCGGCTGCATGTGTTTTTGTACACATTGGTGCTGTTCGCCGCCACCTTGCTGCCCTTCATTTCGGGCATGAGCGGCGTCGTCTACCTCGTGTGTGCCGTGGCGCTGGGGATCGGCTTCACCGGCTATGCGTGGAAGTTGTGGCGCAATTATTCGGATGCGCTGGCCCGCAAGACGTTTCGTTTTTCGATATGGCACCTGTCGCTGCTGTTCGCCGCGCTGCTGCTGGACCACTACCTGAATCCGCTTTTATGAACGCTCTTGTGAATTCACGCCGACTCTTGTTGCTGAGTGCTGCAGCCGTCTTGTCCGGCTGCGACAAGCTGGGTCTGACGACGGGTGCCAACGCGC
>JAYVCL010000220.1:0-3784 GCA_043749975.1 Burkholderiales bacterium | reverse complement strand
CGACATCGAGCACCCGCTCCAAGGTCAGCAGCGAGGTGGACAGTGCCTGGCGCGTCTCTTCGCTGTCGGTCAGAAGCTGCAAGGCTGTGCCGATCAGTGAAGAGGTCTTCTTCAACTCCTGTGAAACCACATGCATACCCGAGCCGATGGGGATGCCGCGCGCTCGCGCCGTGAGCAAGCCGAAGGTCACGGCCTGTGCATAGCCGTCGGCGAACTGTTTGTCGGTTGCTTGCGGGAAGAGCAGGTCGCGCCAGTCGGCAGCGAGCGTCGTGAGCGCGTCGCTCTTCTCGGCCAGCGCTTCGGCGACTTCATCGCGCAGCAGCCTGCACAAGCGCGCGCTGACCTCGGCCAGTTCTTTGGCCGTAGCGGGCGCGATGGGGTTCCAGCCGAAGAAAAAATCGAACAAGGCTTGAAGATCGTGACCCGGGGCGAGCTTGTCGCCAGAGGTCTCGATGTCGCCGTCCAGGCGCACCAACGACGCTGCAAGTTCGCCGTTGCGCCAAAGGCTGAATTCGTTGCCATCGGCGTAGATCAGGTTGGGCAACGATTGCAGGCGTTGCCACTGCGCCTTGTCGTGCGCGCCCCTCATGCGGCGCGGATCGGCACCCTTGCCAGGAGCCTTGAGCTCGACAAACCCGACCAACGCGCCCTTTACCGTGATTGCGTAGTCCGGCCGCGTATGCAGGGACGCGAGGCTTGTTTCGCCTACCGCCACAACAGCACCCGGCGCGAAGCCGCAAAGCGCCGCCATCTGGTTGACCAAACTCTCGAACGGCGCGCGGAGTTGGTCCTCTGGTTCTCCTGTCACCGACGGGTTACTGAGCTTGGCTTTGGCGGACTTGCCGAACTGCGCGATCACATCAACCAGTGTTGGCTTCAAGTTCACTTCCCGGATGATTTGATGGACATTGGCTTCAACCTTGCTCAACCGAGCATATCGGACTCACCTCGCGGCGGCGGGTGCTACTACGGTAGGCGGCCTGTGATCGCCAGCACCGCCACCGGGAGCGGCGGCACACGCATCAGCGCAGCTTGAGTAATAATGTCGGTAATACCCGCCTCAATGAGTCCATCATGACGATGACCGTCAAGCTCCCGGCCCTTCTGGAGAACAGTTTGCGGCAACGCAGCGCGGCCCTGGGCCGACCGGCGAGCGAACTGATTCGCGAAGCACTGCAAGCCTATCTGGCCGACACCAGAGCACCCGACGCGTCGGCCTATGGGCTGGGCAAGGAATTGTTCGGCGCGCACCTGGGGCCGGCCGATCTGTCGACGCGGCGCAAACGAGCGGTGGTCGACATCTGGGGCGACAAGCACGACCGCCGAACCGCAAAGCCCTGACATGGCGAAGGCTGCGGCGAAGGTTTCCGCTGCCATCAGCGGGCCGGTGCTGGTCGACAGCGGGCCGCTGCTGGCGCTGTTCAATGGGCGGGACGCTTGGCACACGCCCATCGTGAAATGGCTGCAACGCAACATGCAGGTTCGCCTGGTCACGACATGGTCGGTGGCCACCGAAGTGTGTGCGCTGCTGGCGCGGCGTGTGGGCAACCCGGCTGCACTCGACTTCCTGCGCTGGGCTTTGCGAGGCGGCATCGAGATCGACACCCCTGCCAATACCGCGCTTGCCGACATGCTGGGCATCAGCGAGCGATTTCAGGATCTGCCATTCGATCTGGCCGATGCATCGGTGGCCGAAGCGGCCGCTCGCCTTCGCATTCGCCAGGTGCTGACCATCGATTCGGACTTCGATGTCTATCGAGACAAAGCCGGCAAGCCGCTGATCAACGTGTTGCGCTGAACCTGGGGTCGGTGCTTCACAAGCCCTCGCAGCGGTGAAGCGTTGACTGATGCGTTGATGCGAGTTTGATGCTAGGATGCCAAATCACCTCCGAAAATTTCCATCGTGCGAACCACCATCAACCTGGCCGAAGACGCTGCCCTGGCGGCACGCAACCTGGCGCAGCGCGAGCGGGTCTCGCTGGGTGAAGCGATCTCGGAGCTGATCCGGCGCGGTGCCACCGCCGGCATCGACGGTGCGCCGACAAAGGCGGTGCAACCGATGCGCGGACGCTTCGCTCTGCTGCCTGCGCGCGACGAGGTCATCACGCCTCAGCACGTGCGGGCGCTGATGGAACGCGAGGGCATCTAGCGCCGCTATGCGCGCACTGTTGGACGTGAATGTGTGGGTGGCGTTGTTCGACGACGCCCACCAGTTTTCAACCCGAGCCAACGCCTTCATCGAGACACGCGGCGTCAAGATCGCCACCTGTCCACTGGTGGAGAACGGTGTGATTCGAGTTCTCAGCCTGCCGAGTTATGGCCGTCGGGGCGGCCTGCCGATTCACGTCGTTCGAGAGCGGCTGCGCGAAGCCTGCGGCGCGCTGGACCATGAATTCTGGCCCGACGACATTTCACTGCGCGACGACGAACGGGTGAATTTCACCCGTGTGCAGGGTCACAACCAGATCACCGATCTGTACTTGCTGGCGCTCGCCGTGCATCGCGGCGGCTGCCTGACCACCTTCGATCAAGCCATTGGATTGGCCAGCGTGCATGGCGCCACGACGCGGCATTTGAAGCAGCTTTGACTCGTCAACTGCCGGCCGGCTCGGGCCTGCACCCGCGTGATTGATCGACGGTCTTGCTGGCCTTCGCGAGCCGACTGCGCTGGACAGCTTCGCCGGTCTTTCGCTTCGTCGGGCTCAGCCGACCAGCAGCACCGTCAACCGATCCTCGTCGTGCAGCATCAGGGCTTGCGTGGCGGTGACCTTGCAGAGCCAGGTTTCGACCCGCGCGGGTTCGGGCAGCGACAGGCATTCGGGCGCCAGCACGGCCGCGCAGTGACCGCCCGGCCGGCGCGCCGATGCGTAGCGAATCCACTGCACACCGTGGCCGCGCGCCGCCGCGGCCAGCGCGTGGCAGGCGGCGTAGTCGGACGGGTGCGTCCACGCGCTTGACGAGGCCGACCAGGGAGTACGCATCAGGTCGATGCCCATGCCGCGCACCTGCGCCTGAAACAGCGTGTGCTCGGTGACCAGCTCGCCGTCGCGCAGCCCGGCGCTGTCCATCAGGAAGCGCCAGCGCCAGTAGGCCACCTCGGTGCAGGCCGTGTCGCGCTCTTTGGCGCCGTACCAGAGCCCCGGGTCGCCGGCTGCACGAAAGCGCGACGGGTGCAGTGACCGATAGCGAAACGGCGTGTTCAAGAGGTAGTGCTGCGGCCGCGCCGCCGTTCGCGCAGGGCCGGCAACGCGCCGCAGGGGCGGCAGGGGCGGCTTGCTGGCTTCGAGAATTCGCTCGAGTTCGGCCTGCTCGTCCAGGCTGTCGACTAGGCGCATCGTGGCCACGAGGTGTTGCGCCTCGACGCCGCGCCACAGCAGGCCGCTCGCGGCTTTGAGCTCGGATTCGAACCAGGCTTCTTCCCAGGGCGCCTTCACATCGATCACATCGGTGCGCGCATGCTGTCCACGTAAGCCACCGTGGCGACCAGGCCCTGCGCACTCAAGATCAGCGCGCCCGGCGTGCCGTTCAACGCGTCGTTGTGGCTGCGCATCCAGGCCAGTCGGCGCTGTTCGTCGTTGCCCACCAGGGCGTCGAGGGATCGGTACAGGCGCACCAGCAAGGCCGCCAACTCGCCTTCCTTGGAGTCGGGTGCCAACGGCCGCTCGCCGCGCGAGACGCGCGACACCGTGGCTTCGCTGACGCCGATGACCTTGGCCAGCGCCGCACCCGTCAAGCCCAGCAGCGCAGCAGCGCGGGCGGTGGCCTTGGCGAGCACGGTGGCCGG
>JAYVCL010000219.1:0-10101 GCA_043749975.1 Burkholderiales bacterium | reverse complement strand
GCGCTGAACACCATGCTGGGTGTCGAATCGATCGACGAGTCGTACAGCCGGGCAGCGCGCTGCCTGGGTGCCAGCAAATGGCAGGTGTTCAGCGAAGTGATCGTTCCGGGTGCGATGCCTTTCATCTTCACCGGCCTGCAAATTTCGGTCGGCGTGGCCTGGTTTTCGCTGGTGGCCGGCGAGATGGTGTCGGGCGAATTCGGCCTGGGCTATGTGATCAACACCTCGTACACGATGGTGCGCTACCCGACCATCGTGATCGGCATGATCACGCTCGGCGCGGTGGGCTACGTCACCAGCGCCCTGGTTCGCCTGGTGGGCGATTACATGATGCAGTGGCGGGTGCGTGAAATGGCTCTGGGAGGAAGGTGATGAATACCGTTCTTGAGGCGAATAAGCATTCGCCGATGACTGCCAACCAGGCTGCCCCCCGAGGTGCCACGCAAGGTGCCATTCGCATCGAAGACGTGGTCAAGATCTACGACCCCGACGGTGCCGCCGTGATGGCTGTCGACCACTGTTCGCTCGACATTCCGGCGGGCGAGATCTGCATGATCGTCGGCCCTTCGGGCTGCGGCAAGACGACGCTGCTGAACGCGATTGCCGGTTTCCACAGCATCACCTCCGGCAAGATCTACCTCGACGGCGAGTTGTTGTGCGGCCCGGACAAGCCGATCGCCGAGCCCGGCTCGGACCGCATCGTCGTGTTTCAGAACGGCGCGCTGTTCCCCTGGAAATCGAACCTCGAGAACGTCGCCTTCGGCCCGCTGATGCAGGGCAAGATGAGCAAGAAGGCAATCTACGAGAAGGCCCGCAGCATGATGGCCGACGCGGGCCTGAGCGGCACCGAGAGCAACTTTCCGGGTGAGGTGTCATCAGGCCTGCGGCGCCGCGTGGAGATCGTTCGTGCGCTGATGAACGACCCCAAGGTGCTGCTGTTCGACGAGCCCTACCGCGCGCTCGACTCGCTGACCAAGTCGGTCATGCACGAGGCCTTGCTCGAGATCTACTACAAGAACAAGGTCACCATTTTCTTCATCACCCACGACCTCGAAGAGGCGATCTTCCTCGGCCATCGGCTGGTCATCATGACCTCGCGGCCATGCAAGCCGAAGAAGATTCTAGAAGTCGACATACCGCATCCGCGCGACTACAGCGTGCTCACCAGTCCGCGCTTTCGCGAGCTGATGGAGCAGACCAGTGCCGTCGTGCACGAGGAGGCGAAAAAATCATTCGCCGCCGGCGAGAAAGAAGGCTGAGCCATGTCTGCTTCCGTGTCTGTTTCATCGCCCACGCCCACGCCTATGCCCGTGTCCCCGCCTGCGCCTAGCCCTTCGCCGATGAGCAAGTCGATCGCCCGGCTGCGCAAGAAGCTGATGAGCCGTGCCACGCTGCGCGCCTTGATCTCGCTGGTGGTGTTCGTGCTGCTGTGGGAGGCCGGGTCGCGCTCGAAGCAATGGCTGGGCTTCTCGTTCCCGTGGATCGGCCAGGTGCCGGCACCGAGCGGCGTGCTGCGTGTCTGGGGCGGATTGCTTGGCGACGTCGGTTACTGGCAGAGCTGGTACCTGAGCCTGGGCCGCGTGTTGGCGGGCTTCATCGCCGCGATGCTGGTCGGCATTCCGCTCGGTTTGCTGATGGCGGTGAGCAAGACCTTCTACGGTCTGTCGTTCCCGAGCTTCGAGGTGCTGCGCCCGATTCCGCCGCTGGCCTGGGTGCCGATCTCGATCATCTTCTGGCCGACACAAGAGTTGTCGATCGCCTTCGTCACCTTCCTCGGCGCTTTCTTCACCGTCGTCATCAATGTGGTGGGCGGCGCGAAGTCCATCGACGGGCGCTTTTTCCAGGCCGCGCAGGCGATGGGCGCGTCGCAGTGGGACATCTTTCGGCGCGTGGTGTTGCCGGCCACCCTGCCGTCGATCGTGGTCGGCTCGTCGGTCGGCATGGGCATCACCTGGAACGTGGTGGTGGCAGCCGAGATGATCTCCGGCGGCGGCGGCAGCGGCTCGGGCGGCGGCCTTGGGTTCTTCATCTGGAACTCGTATGTCGGCGGCTCCTACGAGCAGATCGTGGTCGGCATGATCAGCATCGGCATCGCCGGCTTCGCCTGCAGCGAGGTGCTGCGAGCGCTCGGCGGGCTGGCCACTCCCTGGCTGCAAAAACGCTGAAGGCCCGCCATGACAAACACCACATCCCTGCGTTCGGATGCCGCCGCATCCTTCGGCAAAGCGCCCGCCACGGCCGGCGAAATCCGCGTCTCCAACGTCACCAAGTCTTACGGCAGCGGCCAGTTCGCCAAGGCGGTGGTGCAGGACTGCTCGTTCACCATCGAGCGCAACAAACTCACCGTGATGATCGGCCCGTCGGGCTGCGGCAAGAGCACGCTGATTCGCCTGCTGGCGGGCTTCGAGAAGCCCACCAGCGGCACCATCACCATCGACGGCAAACCGATCACCGGCCCCGGCAAAGACCGTTTGGTGGTGTTCCAGGAGTCGGCACTGTTCCCGTGGATGACGACCTACGACAACATCATGTACGGCCCGCGCGCGCGCGGCGAAGACACGCCCGAGGCGCGCAAGCAGGCCGAGTTTTTGCTGGAGAAAGTGGGCCTGAAAGCATTCCGCAAAAAGTACCCGCCGCAGTTGTCGGGCGGCATGCAGCGCCGCGCCGAGCTGGCCCGCGCGATGATCAACAACCCCGACGTGATGATCCTGGACGAGCCGTTTCGCGGCCTCGACGCGATGTCGAAAGAGTTGATGTGGGAGTACTACGCGGGGCTGTTCGAGGAGTCGCACCGCACCAACTTCTTCGTCACCACCGACATCGACGAGGCGATTTTTCTCGCCGACCGGCTGATCGTCATGACCAACACGCCGACCAAGGTCAGGGCGACCCTGGAGGTGAACATTCCGCGACCGCGCCAGTTGGCCAACACCTTCGACAACGACCACGCCAACCAGGTGAAGATGCAGGCCCTTTCGCTACTGCACGAAGAAGCGATGAAGTCGTTCTCGGGTGGCAGCCGCGCTGCGGCCGACTTCGTCGAGGCCTACTCAAAACGCAGCAGCGACGCCCCGGCGGCCAGCAGGCAGCCGTGACCAAACGCTGAAGAAATCCAACAAGGAGAACTCGACATGGCTAAAAAAGTGATCGACATGCGCAGCCGCCCTGCGTACCTGCACGACTTCTACGGCAAGACGCCCGGCACGCCGGAATTCGAGGTCGTCAAATGGCTGAACGGGCGCGTCGGGGCGAAGAACGTCGAGCACTTCACCCAATCCCGCGACCGCGAGTCCTTCGTGCGCGAGATCAAGGACACGCGCATCACGGCGTCGGTGATCGTCGGCCGCGACACGCCGGGGATCAAGCACTCGAACGACGAAATCCATGCGATGGTCAAGGGCCAGAAAGAGCTGGTCGGCGTGGGCTCGATCGACCCGCATCGCGTGGGCATCAAGGCGGCCGTGCTCGAGGTGGAGCGTGCGGTCAAGGTGCTCGGCCTGAAGGCCATCAATGTCGAGCCCGGCTTCGGCAGCCCGCCGCGCCCCGCCGACGACCCCTTGCTGTTCCCGATCTACGATGCCTGCGACCAGCTCGGCGTTCCCGTGACCATCATGTCCGGGCCGACGGCGCCGAGCCTGGACATGGTTCGTCCGGCAGCGGTGGGTCATGTGGCGCGCGCTTTCCCGAACCTGAGCATCGTCTGTTACCACGGCTTCTACCCGTTCGTGAACGAGATCATCGGCGTTGCGTTTCGCTGGACCAATGTGGTCATCGTTCCCGACATGTACATCTTCGCCCCCGGCGGTGGTCTGTACGTCGAAGCGGCGAACGGCTGCCTGCGGCATCAGATCCTGTTCGGAAGCTCGTACCCGTTCCGCCCGATGGCGCAGTCGATCAACGACTACCGCATGTTGGGCTTCGACGAGAGCGTGATCGACGACGTGATGTACGGCAATGCGAAGCGGGTTTTGAAGCTCGACGTCTAGATGGCTGTGCGAGGTCGGTGACGTGAACCTCGCCATCCGCCCCGCCTTGCTGGCCGATGTCCCGCATCTGCTGGCGCTGTACAAGCTGCTCGACCTGGCACCCGAACCCGAGATGCCGATCGAGCAGGCGCAGGCGCGTTTTCAGGGTCTGGCGTTGCGTCCCGGCCACCAGATCTATGTTGCCGAGTTCGAGCAGCAGATCGTGGGCACGTTCGCCCTGGTCTTCATCGGCGGCATCTCGCACGGCGCGCGTGACTCGTGCATCGTCGAAGACGTTTGTGTCGCGCACGAAATGCAGAGCACCGGAGTCGGCAAGCAGATGATGCGTTTCGCCATGCAGCGATGTGCGAGTGGCGGTTGCTACAAGCTGGTTCTCTCCAGCCATGTCAACCGCAGTCATGCCCACCAGTTCTACGAGAGCCTGGGTTTTCGCAAGCACGGCTACAGCTACCTGATCGATCGATTTGGCGTGGACGGGCTCTGAAGTCGGGCGCTGGCCTGCGGAGTTGCGCCCGCTCGATGCACGCGCAGTGCGATCAAAATAAAAAACGCCGCCGGACGTGAGCCGCGGCGGCGTGGATCAGGCAGCGTGCGCTCAGGGTGCGCTCAGGGTGCGGGCCGCGAGGCTGGGTCGGCCACTTCAAACGGCAGCTTGAACTGCGACAGGTCCTTGCGGGTCTCGACCAGCACCAGCGGGCCTTCGTCCAGGCTGACCGCCGGCTTGGCCTCGCGCATCACGCGCGCGGGTGCCGGCTCGCTGGCCATGGCTGCGCGCGCCGCCCGGATCTTCTCGGCGTCGGAGTTCACCCATTGCAAGCCTGCCGTCTCGGCCACGCTGTTCAGTTGATCCAGCGGAAGCACAAAAGGCTGGGCCGGCGCAGCGGGTTGCACCGCAGCACTGATGGGCGCAACAGTTGCAACCGCTGCAACGAACGCTGCGGGTGCAACGGCAGGTGCCGCGGCCGGACCCGGTGCCACAAGTGCTGCGTGCACCGGTGCGGGCGCGACGGGTGCTGCGGCTTCGACCACGGCGGCGTCGGCCATGTTCGCCAGCAGGGCTGACGGGGTCGGCTCGTCGGTGAAACGCGCTGTCGCGGGCGCAGCGGCGTACTCACTGCGTGCGACCGGTGCGTCGTCGGCTGCCGGTGCTGCCTCGTCGGCACCGCGCTCGCGACGGTTGCGATCCCGTCCCCGCCCGCGGCGTCGGCTGTCGCGTTCGCCGGTGTCAGCCACCGGTGCGCCGTCGTCGGCACCAGGTATCGCGGCGGTCGGCAACGGGGACGCCATGCGTTCGCTGTTGTCGTGCTCGTTGTCGCTGACCGGCTCACTGCGGCTGACTGGGGCACGGTCGCCGGCCACGCCGTCGCCGTTCATCTCGGCGGCTGGCGCATCGCCCGGGCGCGACTCGTCGCGGTCGCGGCCACCGCGACCACGGCGGCGGCGTCGGGCGCCTTCGCGGGCCTCGCCGCCGTCCGTCGGCTCGGCCGCGGGCAGGGTGTCGACAAAGCTTTGTGGTTGCACTGCGGCATCGACGCCCGCCGTCTCATCCGTTGCCGCAGCTCGACGCGGCTCGCGCTCAGGGCGCGGTCCGCGACGGCCTTCGCCACGGCCGCTTTCAGCCCGACCTTCACCTCGGCCTTCAGGCTTGCTCTCAGGCCTGGCACCGCGTTCGTCGACGCGGCTGGCGCTGACTTCGGCGCTGCTGCCTTCTTCGGGCTTGTCGGCGCGTTCACCACGGCCGCCTCTTATGCCACGTTCACCACGTTCACTGCGGCCCCGGCCTTCGCCACGGTCACCACGCTCGCCACGCTCACCACCACGCTCGCTGCGGCCTTCGCCTCGCTTGCTGTCACGGCCACCACGACCGCCTCGGCCACCGCGTTCGCCACGGCCATCGCTGGCCACCACCGATGCGGATGCGGCTGCCGCCGTGGCTGCCGGCTTGACCGCTGCCGGCGTGCTGTCGCCGCCACCGAACAGTCGCGCCACCCAAGCAAAGAAGCCGCCACCGGCCGCAGGCGCAGCCACCGGTGCCATCGCCACGGGGGCAGGAGCCACCGCCACCGGCGCCGGTTTCGGTATCGCGGCGGGAGCCGGGGTCTCCGGCAAGATGCCCTTGATCACCGGCTGCTGCTTGGGCGCTGTCTTTTCACGCCGCGTCGGGCCGCTTTCTTCATCCGCCTCTTCGATCATCGTGTAGCTGGCTTGCAGGTTTTCCAGACGCGGGTCGTCGTGGCGCAGGCGCTCCAGCCGGTAGTTGGGCGTGTCGAGGTTCTTGTTCGGCACCAGCAGCACGGTCACGCGCTGCTTCAGTTCGATCTTGGTGATTTCGGTGCGCTTTTCGTTCAGCAAGAAGCTGGTCACCTCGACCGGCACCTGCACGTGCACGGCGGCGGTGTTGTCCTTCATCGACTCTTCCTGGACCATGCGCAAGATTTGCAGCGCGCTGGACTCGGTGTCGCGGATGTGGCCGGTGCCGTTGCAGCGCGGGCAGGTGATGTGGCTGCCTTCGCTCAGGGCCGGGCGCAGGCGCTGGCGGCTGAGTTCGAGCAAACCGAACTTGCTGATGGTGCTGAACTGCACGCGGGCGCGGTCGGGGCGCAGCGCGTCGCGCAGGCGGGTTTCCACTTCGCGGCGGTTCTTCGACTCGTCCATGTCGATGAAGTCGACCACGATCAGGCCGCCCAGGTCGCGCAAGCGCATCTGGCGTGCGATCTCGTCGGCGGCTTCCAGGTTGGTGCGAGTGGCGGTTTCCTCGATGTCCGAGCCGCGCGTGCTGCGGGCCGAGTTCACGTCCACCGATACGAGCGCTTCGGTGTGGTCGATCACGATGGCGCCGCCCGAAGGCAGGTTCACCGTGCGCGAGAAAGCGGTCTCGATCTGGTGCTCGATCTGGAAGCGGCTGAACAGCGGCGCGTCGTCGCGGTAGCGCTTCACCTTGTGTGCCGTCTCGGGCATCACGTGGCTCATGAACTGTTGCGCCTGGTCGTAGATGTCGTCGGTGTCGATCAAAATTTCACCGACATCGGCGGTGAAATAGTCGCGGATCGCACGGATCACCAGCGAGCTTTCCTGGTAGATCAGGAACGCGCCTTTGCCTGCCTTGGACGCACCGTCGATGGCGTCCCACAGCTTGAGCATGTAGTTCAGGTCCCACTGCAGCTCGGGCGCGCTGCGGCCGATGCCGGCGGTGCGTGCGATCAGGCTCATGCCTTTCGGGTATTCGAGCTGGTCGAGGTTTTCTTTCAGCTCCTCGCGGTCTTCGCCTTCGATGCGGCGACTCACACCGCCGCCGCGTGGGTTGTTCGGCATCAGCACCAGGTAGCGCCCGGCCAGGCTGACCATGGTGGTCAACGCCGCACCCTTGTTGCCGCGCTCTTCTTTCTCGACTTGCACCAGCAACTGGTCGCCGTCCTTGATGGCGTCTTGAATGCGCGCGGTGCGCACGTCCACACCTTCACGGAAGTAGTTGCGCGAGATTTCCTTGAACGGCAAGAAGCCGTGGCGGTCTTCGCCGTAATCGACGAAGCAGGCTTCCAGCGATGGCTCGACGCGTGTGACGACGGCCTTGTAGATGTTGCCTTTGCGCTGTTCGCGGCCCTCGATCTCGGTCTCGAAATCGAGCAGTTTTTGACCATCGACGATGGCCAGGCGACGCTCTTCGGGTTGCGTCGCGTTGATCAACATGCGTTTCATGTGCACTCCTTTGCCGCCACCGTGTCGGTGGCTGCGGGTTCAACATGCCGCCGCTGAATTCAGCGGCGACCCATCGATGCACGAGAAACGTGAATGAACCTGGAAGGAATCGCCCTGGACTGCTGCTGGCCGTTGCCGGTCAGCGGGGCAGCGTTGGCGCGTGCGTGGCAGTGAGTGAAGCGGTGCCCGCTCTGCGCTGCGCGTGGGGTCGCCGGGTGGGCGAGGGCGCGCTGGCTGCGGTGGGCGGTGTCTGCTTGCTGCGCCCGGTCGCGTGCGAGCACATGCCAATGGCCGAGTGGGCCGGCATGCGCCGTGTGTGCGGGATGTGCGAGGGGCGTGGGGTCGGAGACAACATTCGCGTGGTCACTGAACGCGGGTTGAAGGCGAGGCACCTCGGCGTGAACTGCCGCTGACACCCGTCTGCAACCTGAAACCTTTGTTTGCTCCAGGGCACCATGCCCTGGCGGATCGTTCTACGTTTGCTCTTCCGCACCCGCTTGTGGGCTGCCCGGTCTCGCTGGGACGGGGCCCGCTGCACGCAGGGTGCGTTGCATCACCTTTGTGGCCGGCGCTTTCGCACCGGCCGCCACATTTGCTGAGCTGATTGTTTGAAATCGGCCCGAGTAAACTCAAGAAAATCAAACACTTACAGCGCAAACGTGGAGCATCGGATTATAGGGGGCAAAAGCGCTCCGGTTTCATTGCCCCAACGCGTGCCTGCCAGTGCGCCGCCGCCCTCAGCCAGCCGGGTGCGGGTCGATGAAGGCTCCGAGGGGCAGCGGCTCGACAACTTCCTGATCAAGCTGCTCAAGGGCGTGCCCAAGACGCACGTGTACCGCGTCATCCGCTCCGGCGAAGTGCGCGTCAACAAGGGTCGCGCCAGCGCCGACACCCGGCTGGCGCTGGGCGACGAGGTTCGCCTGCCGCCGGTGCGAACGTCGGCAAACGCAGCCGATCGCAGTGAAGAGCCGCCCGCACCGCCGCGCGAGTTCCCGGTCGTGTTCGAAGACGAACACCTGCTCGCGATCGACAAGCCGGCCGGCGTGGCGGTGCACGGCGGCAGCGGCGTGAGCTTCGGCGTGATCGAGCAGTTGCGCCGGGCGCGGCCGACCGCCAGGTTCCTGGAACTGGTGCACCGGCTGGACAAAGAAACCTCGGGCCTGCTGCTGATCGCCAAAAAGCGCTCGGCCTTGCTGGCGCTGCAAGAACAGTTTCGGCAGCGCGAAACTGGCAAGACCTACGCCGCGCTGGTGCTGGGGGCCTGGCCGGCCAGCCAGAAAATCATCGACGTGCCGCTGCACAAGTTCTTGACGGCCGAGGGCGAGCGGCGCGTGCGCACGGTCAGCGAAGAAAATCGGGATGGTCGCCGCTCCATCACCTTGGTGAAGGTGGTGAGCGCCTTTGCCGATTTCAGCTTGCTGAATGTGACCATCAAGACCGGCCGCACGCATCAGATCCGGGTTCACCTGCTGCACGTCGGCCACCCGATTGCCGGTGACGAGAAGTACGGCGACTTCGCGCTGAACAAGGCTCTGGCCAAGGGCGAGGCGGTGCCGGGGCAAAAATTCAACCGCATGTTTTTGCACGCCCGTCGGCTGCGTTTCGAGCACCCCGCCAGCGGCGAGGTCATCGCGCTGGAAGCGCCGCTGCCGCCAGAATGTGTTCAATTGATTGAAGCTCTGAAAAAATGACGCGTCCACGCAATTTCGACCTCATCGTTTTCGACTGGGACGGCACGCTGTTCGATTCCACTGCACTCATCACGCGTTGCATCCAGGCGGCCTGCGCCGACCTGGGCGTGGCGGTGCCGAGCGACCGCGACGCCAGCTACGTGATCGGCATGGGCTTGGTCGAAGCGCTGCAACACGCCGCGCCCGGCCTGCCGCGCGAGCGCTACCCCGAATTGGGCCTGCGCTACCGGCACCATTACACCGCACGCCAGCACGAGCTCAGCTTGTTCGAGGGAACCTTGCCGATGCTGAAGGCGCTGAAGGCGCGCCACCACGGGCTGGGCGTGGCGACAGGCAAGTCGCGCAGCGGCCTGGACGAGGCGCTCAACAGCGTGCAGCTTCGCGGCGTGTTCGACGCCACCCGCACCGCCGACGAAACCATGTCCAAACCGCACCCGCAAATGCTGCTCGAATTGATGGCGCATTTCGGTGCGTCACCCCAGCGCACGCTGATGATCGGCGACACCACGCACGACCTGCAATTGGCCGCGAATGCGGGCGTGGCCAGCCTTGGCGTCAGCTACGGGGCGCACGAGCACAGCGCGTTTTCCGTCTTCAAACCGGTTCACATTGCCCATTCGGTGGCCGGGTTGAGCGCCTGGCTGGCCCGGCATGCCTAGTGAAAAAGTGCTGACGCCGCAACGCTTGTGCGGCTCCGATGAACTGGTCGAGCGCGGCGTGGCCTTCAT
>JAYVCL010000218.1:0-9487 GCA_043749975.1 Burkholderiales bacterium | reverse complement strand
CAAAACTACACCCCGGTCGACAAGGACCAGGTGATGTATTACCGCGAAAGCAAAGAGGGCCAGGTCTTGCAGGAAGGCATCAACGAGGCCGGCGGCATGGGCAGTTGGATTGCTGCGGCCACCTCGTACTCGACCAACAACCGGGTCATGATTCCGTTCTATGTGTATTACTCGATGTTCGGTTTCCAGCGCATCGGCGACATGGCCTGGGCCGCCGGCGACATGCAGGCGCGCGGCTTTTTGCTGGGCGGCACCTCGGGGCGCACCACCTTAAATGGTGAGGGGCTGCAGCACGAAGACGGCCACAGCCACATCCTGGCCGGCACGATTCCGAACTGCATCAGCTACGACCCGAGCTTTGCTCACGAGGTGGGCGTGATCCTGCACCACGGCTTGAAGCGCATGGTCGAGAAGCAGGAGAACGTGTATTTCTACCTGACGCTGCTGAACGAGAACTACCCGATGCCCGGGCTGCAAGCCGGCACTGAAGAGCAAATCATCAAAGGCATGTATTTGCTGCAAGAAGGCAAGAAAGGGATATCGAAAGGCTCCACCGGATCCGCGCCGCGCGTGAACCTGCTGGGCAGCGGCACCATCCTGCGCGAAAGCATTGCCGCAAAGAACTTGCTCGAAACAGAATGGGGCGTGTCGGCCAACATCTGGAGCTGCCCGAGCTTCAATGAGCTGGCGCGTAACGGCCAGGATGCCGAGCGCTGGAACCTGCTGCACCCGCTGGAAAAGGCGCGGGTGCCGTTCGTGACCCAGCAACTCGACAAGTTCGCCGGCCCGGTGGTTGCGTCGACCGACTACATGAAGAACTACGCCGAGCAGATTCGCGCCTTCTTGCCGAAGGGCCGCGCCTACAAGGTGCTGGGCACCGACGGCTTCGGGCGCAGCGACTTTCGCGGCAAGTTGCGAGAGCACTTCGAGATCGACCGCCACTACATCGTGGTGGCCGCACTGAAAACCTTGGCCGACGAGGGCACGCTGCCGACGGCCAAGGTGGCCGAGGCGATCGCGAAGTACGGCATCAACGCCGACAAGATCAATCCGCTGTACGCCTGAACAAGAAAAAACGAAATTCGACGGAGGCACAACATGGCACTGGTGGAAGTCAAGGTCCCGGACATCGGCGACTTCAAGGAAGTGGAAATCATCGAACTGCTGGTGAAGGTCGGCGACACAGTTGCGGCAGAACAATCACTCATCACGGTCGAGTCGGATAAAGCGTCGATGGAAATCCCGTCTTCGCATGCGGGCGTCGTGAAAGAGCTGAAGGTCAAGATCGGCGACAAGGTGGCTGAAGGTTCGTTGGTGTTGATGCTCGAGGTGGCCGCATCGGTTGCTGCGCCCGCCGCCTCTGCCGCATCAGCCGCGCCAACCGCACCCGCCGCCGCGCCCGCTGTGGCAGCGCCCACTGCGGCCGCGCCGGTGCCGGCCGCGGCCACGCCTTCGGTCGCAGTCAGCGCCGGCCCGGTCGAAGTCCTCGTTCCCGACATCGGTGACTTCGACGAGGTCAGTGTCATCGAGGTCATGGTCAAGGTCGGCGACGTGCTCAAGGTCGAGCAAAGCCTGATCACGGTCGAGAGCGACAAGGCGTCGATGGAAATTCCGTCGTCGCACGCTGGTGTGGTGAAGGAAGTGCGCGTCAAGGTCGGCGACAAGGTGTCCAAGGGCACGTTGGTGGCCGTTGTCGATGCCACCGGGGCCAGCGTGGCGACACCCGCCGCCGCGTCACCCGCAGCACCACCATCGCCCGCCGTTGCTGCGGTGCCCGCGCCAGCGGTCGCCGAGCGCGTGGCGCCCACCGCGGCGCTGCCTGCGCACGAGCCCGGCGTCGGCAAAGGCGCATTGCCGCATGCCTCGCCCAGCATCCGCAAGCTGGCGCGCGAGTTGGGCGTGCCGCTGACGGAGGTGAAAGGCACCGGACCGAAAGCGCGCATCACGCAAGACGACGTGCAGGCCTTCGTGAAGAGCGTGATGGCCGGCACCGCGCAAACGCAGGCGCAGTCTGCCAAAGCACCCGCGTCTGCAAGTGGCGGCGCGTTCCCCGGCCTGCTGGCGTGGCCGAGTGTCGACTTCACGAAGTTCGGCCCGGTCGAGCGCAAAGACCTGTCGCGCATCAAGAAGATCAGTGGTGCCAACCTGCACCGCAACTGGGTGCTGATTCCGCATGTCACCAATCACGACGATGCCGACATCACCGACCTCGAAGCCTTCCGCGTCCAGACCAACAAAGAGAATGAGAAGTCTGGCGTCAAGGTCACGATGCTGGCGTTTCTGATCAAGGCCTGCGTGGCGGCGTTGAAGAAGTTTCCGGAGTTCAATGCCTCGCTCGACGGCGAGCAGATCGTGCTGAAGCAGTACTTCCACATCGGCTTTGCGGCCGACACGCCGAACGGCCTGATGGTGCCGGTGATCAGAGACGCCGACAAGAAAGGCGTGCTGCAGATCTCGCAAGAGATGGGCGAGCTGGCGAAGAAGGCGCGTGAGGGCAAGCTGAGTCCGGCCGAGATGAGCGGTGGCTGCTTCTCGATCAGCTCGCTGGGCGGTATTGGCGGGCGCTATTTCACGCCCATCATCAACGCGCCCGAGGTGTCGATTCTGGGCGTGTGCAAGAGCAGCACCGAACCGGTGTGGGACGGCAAGACGTTCCAGCCGCGCCTGATGTTGCCGTTGAGCCTGAGCTGGGATCACCGCGTGATCGACGGCGCGTCGGCGGCGCGGTTCAACGCCTACCTGGGTGCCATCCTCGGCGACTTCCGCCGCGTGTTGCTGTGACGACAGTGGTGGTGGTGCGCCAGGCAGGCACGGTGGCGATCGCGGCCGACAGCCTGGTGACGTTTGGCGACACGCGTTTGCCGCACGGCTACGAGGCCAACGAAAAGCTGTTCAAGGCCGGCGATTCGTGGATCGGCATGGCGGGCACGGTGGCGCACTTTCCGGTGCTGCGCCGTGCCTTGCATGCGTTGCCGCCCGACGAGTTGAAGCTGCATACGCGCGACGAGGTGTTCGACACTTTTCTGAAGCTGCACCCGAAGCTGAAAGAGACCTTTTTCATGAACGCCAAGGAAGAAGACGCCGACCCCTACGAAAGCATGCAGTTCACTGCCGTCATCGCCAACCCGGCGGGCATCTTCGGCGTGTACTCGTACCGAGAAGTGTTCGAGTTCGACCGTTTCTGGGGCATCGGCACCGGCCGCGCGTTTGCGCTGGGTGCCATGCACGCCGCCTGCGACAGAACCAGGACCGCACGCGAACTGGCCGAGATCGGCGTGCGCGCCGGTTGCGAATTCGACAAGAACTCGGACGGCCCGATTCGGGTTCACACGATCAAACTAAAAGCATCGAAAGGCTGACCATGGCCGCAATCGACATTCAGGTGCCGGACATCGGCGACTTCAAGGACGTGGCCGTGATCGAGCTGCTGGTCAAGGCTGGCGACAGCGTGAAGGCCGAGCAATCGCTGATCACGGTGGAGAGCGACAAGGCGTCGATGGAGATCCCGTCGTCGCATTCCGGGGTGGTGAAGGAACTGAAGCTGAAGATCGGCGATGTGGTGAACCAGGGGACGGTGATCTTGTCGCTCGACGTGTTGATTGTGGCCACCCCCACCCAACCCTCCCCCAGGGGCGGCGGGCTTTTGGCTCCCTCCCCCGCTGGGGGAGGGTCGGGGAGGGGGCCTGGAGAACAAGCCGCCGCACCCACCGCAGCCACCCACGTCGGCGCTTTCGAAACCGAGTGCGACCTGCTGGTTCTAGGTGCCGGGCCGGGTGGTTATTCGGCGGCATTCCGCGCGGCCGACCTTGGCTTGAAGGTGGTGTTGGTCGAACGCTATGCCACGCTCGGCGGTGTGTGCCTGAATGTCGGCTGCATACCCTCCAAGGCGCTTTTGCACGTCGCATCGGTGATGGACGAGGTCAAGCACTTCGACGCGATGGGCATCACCTTCGCCGCGCCTGTGGTCGACCTCGCCAAGCTGCGCACCCACAAGGAAAAAGTCGTTGGAAAATTGAGCGGCGGTCTGGCGGCGATGGCCAAGATGCGCAAGGTCACGGTGCTGCAAGGCACGGGTGAATTCAGCGATCCGTTCCATCTGAGCGTGGCGACGGCGGACGGCGCAACGCAGACCGTCCGGTTCAAGCGCGCCGTCATCGCGGCGGGTTCAGAAGCGGTGAAGTTGCCCTTCCTCCCCAAAAATGATCCGCGCGTGGTCACCAGCACCGGCGCGCTCGAACTGCGCCAGAGCCCGAAGCGGATGCTGGTCGTCGGCGGCGGCATCATCGGCCTGGAAATGGGCACGGTGTACTCCACGCTCGGCGCACGGCTCGACGTGGTCGAGATGCTCGACGGTCTGATGCAGGGGGCCGACCGCGACCTGGTCAAGGTGTGGCAAAAAATGAATGCACCGCGCTTCGACAACATCATGCTCAAGACCAAGACGGTTGGCGGCGAGGCCACGGCAGACGGTATTTTGATGAAGTTCGAGGGCGAGGGTGCGCCGAAGGAACCGCAGTTGTACGACCTGGTCTTGCAGGCCGTGGGCCGCGTGCCGAACGGCAAGCGCATCGGGGCCGACAAGGCCGGTGTGGCGGTCAGCGATCGCGGCTTCATCGCCGTAGACATCCAAATGCGCACCAACGTTGCGCACATCTTCGCCATCGGCGACATCGTGGGCCAGCCGATGTTGGCGCACAAGGCAGTGCACGAGGCCCATGTGGCGGCCGAGGTGGCAGCCGGCGAACAGTTGGGCGATGTACACATGAGCAAACGTGCCTTCGATGCCCGCGTGATCCCCAGCGTGGCCTACACCGACCCCGAGGTGGCATGGGTCGGCATCACCGAAGACGAGGCCAAGGCGCAGGGTGTGAAGGTGCGCAAAGGCCTGTTCCCGTGGACCGCCTCGGGCCGCGCGATTGCCAATGGCCGCGACGAAGGCTTCACCAAGCTGCTGTTCGACGAAGCCACCCATGCCATCGTCGGCGGCGGCATCGTCGGCACGCACGCGGGCGACATGATCGGCGAGATCGCCCTGGCCATCGAGATGGGCGCCGACGCGGTGGACATCGGCAAGACCATCCACCCTCACCCCACGCTGGGCGAAAGCATCGGTTTGGCGGCCGAGGCGTTCGAAGGCGTGTGCACCGACTTGCCGCCGCCCAGGCGCTGAATCGACACCCAAAAAAAATGGCCCACTGGGCCATTTTTCATGGGCTGTGCGGGTTGCCTCAAGGCTTCTTCACGGGCGCTGGCGCGGCTGGCAATGCAGGCACGCTGGCCGAGATGCGTTGTGCGCGTTGGTCGAGTTCGGTCTTGGCAACACCAGCCGCTTCCACCGCCAGAACCGTGCAGCGTTGCGGTGCCTCGTGCGCCTCGGCCCAGCCCGTGCCTTCGGCCGCGGCGGAATCGAGGCGTGCGATGCCGAGTTGTACGGTGAGTTGGTTCATCGCCGCCTGCGTGCGCGCGTAGGCAATGCCCAGGTCGTATTCGGCGATGGCGAACGCACGCTTGGCGGTGTAGAGCTCGTTCTCGGAATTCAACAGGTCGAGCAGGCTGCGCTGCCCGATGTCGAACTGCTGCCGATAGGCGTCGCGTGCTTTTTCGATGGCCAGCGTGTTGCGGTCGAGGTAGACCAGTTGCTCGGTCAATTTGCGCGTATCGTTATAGGCGATCACCGAGGTCTGACGCACATCGCGGCAGGCTTTGTCGCGCAGGTCGCTGGCCTGGTTGATCACGCTGACTTGTTGGCGCACACGGGCCTGGTCTGCGCCGCCGTTGTACAGGTTCCAGTTCAACACGATCTCGGCGCTGCTGTCGTGTTTTTGATCGCGCACACCATCGAAATTGTTGCCGGCCCCGGCGCGAAGCCGGGCTTCGACACGCGGCTGAAACGCCGACTGCCGCAGCGCAGACGTGCTGCGCGCCGCGCGCACGCCTTCAACGCTGGCACTGACGGCGGGGCTTTGGCGTATTGAGGCGGCCACCACCTCGTCGGCGTTCGTCGGCACGCCTGCTGACAACGGAGCTGACACCGGCATCTGCTTCGGCGGCGACTCGCCCACGATGCGTTGATAGCGCGCTGTCACGTCGTGCAGATTCGCGATTTCGGTGGTCAGGTTCGACTCGGCCAGTGCCAGCCGCGCGTTGGCTTGTTCCAGGTCGACGCCACGGCCCACGCCCGCCTTGAAGCGCGACTGGATTTGCACCGACGCATATTTGTGCTGCACATAGTTGTCTTCGGCGAGCTGCACCAGGCGGCGGAAGCGCTGCACGTCGTAGTGAGCGCGCGCAGCCTCCAGCGCGGTCTGCTCGGTGATGTCGAGAAACTCGAAGTAGCGCGTCAGCTTGTCGTGGCCCAAACGGCTGACTTCGTGGCGTGTGCCCAACCCGTCCCACAGCACCTGCGTCAGGTTCAAGCCCACGCCGGTTCGGTTCAGCGACTGCGACTCGGGGTTGCGTGAAGTGATGCGGTCGTTGTCGTGTCCGATGCTGGCCGTCAGGTCGACCCGGGGACGGTAAGCGGCCCGGCCCACATCCACCCCGTCGATGGCGGCGCGGTAGGCGTTGAAGCGTGCGGTGACCTCGGGGTTGGACGTCACCGCCCTCTCGGCGGCGAGTTTCAAGGCATCGGAAGACTGAGCCGAGGCACCGACCAGGGTCAACAGCAACGGTAGCGCACACAGAGTGGCTGGGGCTTTGATTCGCATCATGTTCCTGATTGTTCGTGCAGCGCTGCTTCGACGGGCATCGAGAGCAGCAATGGTTCTGCCATTCACCGGTGTTGTCGTCACCGGCGCGAAGTGTATGAGAGCCGGGGCCTGTCTTGAATGCAGCAGGCGTGCGAACCGACCGTATTTCAATCCTTGCGTGGCCGACTTCACATTTTTGAAACAGTTGTGTCGGCACTTGCAAGCCGTTTAAGGGCCGCGGCACCGGGCTGAGGTGCGCGTGCACGTGGCCTCGCGGCTGCTCAAGTTGTGGTCGACGGGGACGAAAACCTGACGTTGGGTTGCTTCCCGTTCAAACCGTGTCCCACGCCGCCTCTTACTCTCTGACGCTTCACGCTGCGGCCAAGGGTGCGGGGGCTTGCACGCGATGGTGGAAGCACCCGCCTGTCGCATGGTCAGCCCGACTGTTGCGTGCCTTGGCCTGGCTGTTGGCTTGCTCGGCGCTGTTGTGCATGATGCAGCCGCGCGCATGGGACACCGAGCGCATGTTGCAAGCGGCGCAGCGCCACGGACCGAAAGCGGTTGCCGGGGTGCGAGCCTTGCAGGCCGTGCTGACGGCAGCCGTCGATCTGGATGACGACGGCCGCCTGCAGGCAGTCAACCAATTCTTCAACCGTCGAATCCAGTTTCGTGAAGACATCGAGGTCTGGGGCCAGGAGGACTACTGGGCCAGTCCGGTGGAGATGCTGGACAAAGGCCAGGGCGACTGCGAAGACTTCGCGATGGCGAAATACTTCAGCCTGCTGTCGCTCGGAATGCCCACCGCCAAGCTGCGTCTGGTCTATGTTCGCGCGCAATTGGGCGGGCCGGGCGGCGTGGTGCAGGCGCACATGGTGCTGGCCTACTATGCGCAGCCGCAAGCTGAACCCTTGATCCTGGACAACCTGATCTCCGAGCTGAGGCCGGCCTCGCGGCGGCCCGACCTGACGCCCGTGTTCAGCTTCAACAGCGATGGGCTGTGGCAAGGTGTGGGCAGCACGACTGCCGGCGACCCGATGGTGCGTTTGTCTCGCTGGCGCGAGTTGCTGGCCAAGGCGCGAGCAGAAGGATTCTTGTGATGATGAACCCGGCACGTGGCCAGGCGCAACGCGCAGTTCTTCACCGCGCTGCGCGGCTGCCTCTTACGATCGGGTGCGACGCGCTGCGTGCGTCCCGAGTCTTGAAGGAATACACATGTCGCTGATCCGGCAAATCTGGCTGCTGCTGTTGGGTGTGCTGCTGCTCGCGTTTGCCGGCAGCGTCGTGGTCACCGTCGGCTCGGCTCGCGACACGCTGCAAACGCAACTCAGCTTGACGAACAGCGACAACGCGAACTCGCTGGCCCTGGTGCTCTCGCAGCAAAAAGGCGACCGTGAGTTGATGGGGCTGGTGGTGTCGTCGCAGTTCGACAGTGGCTTCTATCGCCGCATTCGGCTGCTGGGTGCCGATGGCCACGTTCTGCTGTTGCGCGAGGCTGTCTCGGCACCGAGGCACGCGCCCGACTGGTTCGTCGCCGCCCTGCCCATCGACGCTGCGACGGGGGTCGCCCAGGTGTCGGACGGCTGGCGCGCCATCGGGTCGATCGACGTGATCAGCCACACGGCGTTCGCGCACGACGACCTTTGGCTGGGCAGCCTGCGCTCGGCTGGCGCCATGCTGGTGTTGGGGCTGCTGGCGGGCTTGCTGGCCCACACGGTGGTTCGTCGCCGCATCCAGAAGCCGCTGGACGACACGGTGAACCAGGCGCAGAAGCTGGTTGCCGGCGAGTTCGTGACCGTGCCCGAGCCCCGTGTGCCCGAACTGCGCCGCGTCACACGCGCGATGAACGGCATGGTGGCAAGACTGAAATTGATTTTCGAGGCGCAGGCCGGCCAGCTTGAAAGCCTTCGCCAGCAAGCCACCTGTGATTCGTTGACCGGCCTCGTCAACCGCAAGCAGTTCATGGCCCAGCTCTCGGCCACGCTGCAGCGCGAAGACGGCCCCACGCACAGCGGTCTGGTGCTGCTGCGCGTGATGGACCTGTCGGGTGTGAACCGGCAGATCGGCCATGAGGCCACCGACCGCATGATCGTCGCGGTGGCCAATGCCTTGCAGGGGTATGCGGAGCAGGTCAAAGGCTGCCACCTGGGCCGCCTCAACGGGTCGGACTTTGCGCTGTGTCTGCCGGTGGGTGGCATGGCGTATGAAACGGCGCGGTCGCTGGCCGATGCGCTGGGCCTGCTGTTGCCCAGCTTCGGGGTCGGCATGGGCGTTGCGGTCGGCGCGGTGGAAATGCAGCGATTGCGCCCGGTGGCGCAGGTCATGAGCAGCGCCGACGGGGCTCTGGCCCGCGCCGAGGCCCGAGGCGCGTTCTCGGTCGAGCTGGGTGCCGAGCCCGCACTGGGCGTGACCCTGCGGGGTGCCGAAGCCTGGCGCCAGGACATCGACGACGCGCTGCACATCGGACGGCTGCACCTGGCGCGCTTCCCGCTCATCAATGTGGCGCACGAACTCGTGCACCTCGAATGCCCGCTGCGCCTGCAACTGGAGGCCAATGGCCCGTTCGAAGCCGCCGCCCGTTGGCTGCCGCTCGCCTTGCGCAGCCGCGCAACGGCTGCGGTAGACGAGCGCGCGGTCAGTCTGGCTCTGGCCGACATCGTGCGCGACGGCGTGCCGCGCTGTGTGAACCTGAGCGTTGCCTCGCTCGCCGACAGCGGCTTCGCTGCCCGCTTGCGGGCCCTGTTGATGGCGCTGCCGCGGGCCAGCCGCCAACTGTGGCTGGAGGTGCCCGAAGTGGCCGC
>JAYVCL010000217.1:0-3576 GCA_043749975.1 Burkholderiales bacterium | reverse complement strand
GCCGCGCTGACCGCCACCGTTTGACCCGGCTTGGGCTCGCAAATCTGCGTCAATCCGTACCAGGCGGTGACACCGGGCATGCCCACCGAGCCGAGGTAGGCCGACAGCGGAATGTGGCTGGTGTCGACCTTGCGCATCACGCCCGCCTGGGTCGCGTCGAGCACGACGAACTGCTGCCAGCCGCCACCGGCGACCACGCGGTCACCGGCTGCGTACTTCGGGTGGCGCGAGGCCATCACTTCGCCCACCGTGCCGCCCAGCATCACGCTGTTCAGCGCCTGCGGTTGCGCATAGCTCTTGGCGTCGTTCATGCGCATTCGCATGTACGGATCGAGCGACAGAAAGTGGTTGCGCACCAGCACCTGGCCGTCCGCAAGCGCCGGAACGCCCGCTTCGACGAGGCGAAAGTTTTCGACACCCGCCTCGCCTTTCGGGCGTGAGACGAGATGAATCTGCTTGTTGATGATGGTGGTGTCAGGCATAGAGGTTTCAGGCATGGAGTCTCCGGTTGAAGTTGAGACGAGACGCTCAGTCCGATGCATTCGATCGCTGTAGCAGCCGGCCGCCCACGGGCAAGGCCTTGAGGTACTTGAAGGTGCCGGTGGCGTGGGCGATCAGCACGCCCTTGGCATCGAACACCGAGCCCTCGCAAAACGCCATCGTCGTGGTGCGTGTCAGCAGTTTGCCCATGGCGCGCAGCCTGCCGATGCCGGGCCGCATGAAACTCGTCTTCATCTCGATGGTGACCACGCCGCGGCCGCCGTCGGGCAAGTGCATGTCGGGGCTGTGCGCCGCGTGCGCCATCACCACGTCGAGCAGGGTCATGGTGACGCCGCCGTGCGCCACACTCCACGAGTTGCACAACTCGTCGCGCAACTCGACATCGATCTGCGCTTCACCGCCTTCGATGCGAATCAGCTCGAAGCCCAGCATCTCGACGAAAGGGAGGCGCGTCAGGAACTGCATCGCGAACCCGTCGCGCTCAAACGCCGTGCACCGCGCTGACGCCGCCATCCACCGCCAGAATCTGGCCGGTGATGTGCTTGCCCGCCGCGCTGGCGAACAACACCGCCGCGCCCTTCAGGTCGTCGTCGTCGCCCACGCGGTTCAGCGGCGCGGTGCGGGCGATGGCTTCGGCACCCAGTTTTTCGAAGGTGCCGCGCGTCATCTTGCTCGGGAACATGCCTGGCGCCAGCGCGTTCACGTTGATGCCGTAGCGTCCCCATTCGCCGGCCAAGGTGCGCGTGAAGTTGACCACCGCGCCCTTGCTGGTGCCGTAGGCGATGAACTGCGTTTCGGGCGAGGCACCCGACAGCCCGGCGATAGAGGCGACGTTGATGATGCGACCGGCCCGGCGCGGAATCATGCTGAGCTTGCCGATGGCCTGGCTCATCAGGAAGATGCTGCGGATGTTGAGGTTCATCACCTTGTCCCAGGCCTCCAGCGGGTGGTCTTCGGCGGGCGCACCCCAAGTGGCCCCGGCGTTGTTGACCAGGATGTCGACCTGACCCAGGCGCTGCATGGCCTCGTCGGCGACGCGCTTGATCTGCAGCGCATCGCTGGCGTCGGCCGCCACCCAGCGGGCGTCGATGCCCTTGCCTTGCAGGTGGGCAGCGGCTTCCTCCAGGTCGGACGCCTTGCGCGAGGTCAGCAAAATTTTTGCGCCGGCCTCGCCAAGCGCTTCGGCGATTTGCAGACCCAGGCCGCGCGAGCCGCCGGTGACGAGGGCGGTCTTGCCGCTGAGGTCGAACAGTTGATGAATGGGTGTGCTCATGAGCTTGTCTCCGTGGGGTGTGATCGCGTTATTGCTTTTCAAGCGCTTTGAAGAAGGCCTTGCTGTCGCTGGGCCGGCCCAAAAACTGTTGCAGAAGTTCCTCGGGTGCCACCTGCCCGCCGTTGGCCAGCACGGTCGCGCGGTAGCGGCGGCCTACGGCAGCGTCGAGCTTGTCGGTTGCAAAGGCGGTGCGCAGGTCTTCGGCCAGCACCAGGCTCCACAGGTAGCCGTAGTAGCCGGCCGCGTAGCCACCGGCGATGTGGGCGAACCCGGCCGGAAGCATGCTGCCCGTCACATGGCCAAGCGGCGTTTCGCCTTCCATGCGCGCCCACAGTGCCATCGGGTCTTGCGGCTGTTTTCCGTGCAACGCGAGGTCGTAGCTGGCGTAGAGCTGTTGACGCGACACCTGGATGCCCTTGCCGAATTCCTTCGCTCGCTTGGCCTTGGCCAGCAGCGCAGGCGGCACCGGCTTGCAAGCTGGGCACACTTGCTTGAACAGGGCCATCACACGCGGGTCGTAGACCCAGTCTTCGAGCATCTGCGACGGGGCCTCGACGAAATCGTGCTGCACGTTGGTGCCGGCCTGGCTGGCATAGCGCGTTTGCGAAAGCAGCGAATGCACGCCGTGGCCGAACTCGTGCAACAGCGTTTCCAGTTCGTCCAGCGTCAAGCCCCGGCGGTTGAAGTTGACCACCAGCCCGGCTGCCGGCAAGCGACCGGCCAGCGTCGAGACACCGCGAAAGCCCCACACTGCCGCATGATTGAATTTATCGGCACGCGGATACAGGTCGACGTACAGCGTTCCGAGAGCGTTGCCCGAAGCGGTGTCGCGCACCTCGAAGGCGCGCGCGTCCGGGTGCCAGAGCGTTTGCGCCACGGGGCTCAGGCTGACGCCGAACAGTTGCTGCGCCAGCCTGAACACGAACTGCAAACTGGCCTCGGGAGGAAAGTAAGTGCGCAACTGTTCCTGGTCCACGGCGTACTTGGCGCGGCGCGCGCGCTCGGTGTAGAAGGCCACGTCCCAGCGTTGCACCACGGTCGCCCGCAGGCCCTGCTTCAAGTGCTGCGCCTTGGCCACGCGAAGCAAGGCCAGATCGGTCAACTCACGCTGCGACACCACCCGCTTGACGGCACCCAAAAAGTCTTGCACCTTCGCTTCAGTGCCTGCCATGCGTCGACGCAGCACAAAGTCGGCATAAGACGCGAAGCCGAACAAGCCTGCGTATTCACGACGCAGTGCCGCCAGTTGCGACAGCAGCTTCAAGTTGTCTGCCCCGCCCAGGTTGTGGAAGGCGCGCCACATGCGCTCGCGCGCTGCCGCGCTCACCGCGTTTTCGATCACCGGAAACGAAGACGGATAGTCGAGCCCCAGCAGGTAGCGGCCTTGCGCGTCGCGCTTGGCGTTCTTCCAGACAGCCACCGGCACGCCAGCCAACTCGCGCTGGGTGAAGGGCACCAGGGTCTTGTCTTCGCGGATGCGGCGATCGAACTCTTGTGACAAGCGCGTGCTCTCGGTGCTGATGTCCAGCGCGCGTTTTTGTTGCTCTGCGGGCAGGCCGACACCGGAGTCTTCAAACGCGTCCAGCAGGTCTTGCTGGAAACGCCGGTCGATGGCGTCGGTCGGTTGTGCTTGCTTGAGCCGCGAGTAGACAGCGGCGTTTTGCAGGAAAGCGGTGTTGAAGGCCGTGTACTTCAAGTCGCAGGCTTCGGTCGCGTCGCGAATGGCTTTGTCTGGGTGCACCGGCGTCAACAGTGCCATCGGCCCCAGCGTGTCTTCATAGCGCAGCGTCATCGCGTCCATG
>JAYVCL010000216.1:0-5612 GCA_043749975.1 Burkholderiales bacterium | reverse complement strand
TTTCTGGCTTGCGAACCACTTTCCTCACAACAGTTTGGCAGGATGATTTAGGTGGCTTGCAGCACTATGTTCAAGGCAAGTCGATCCTCATGTCCCATCGGAAGGGGGCCGTGACATACCGTGGGACCGGATTTTGGGGATTGAAGAAAAGCTGCCTTCCAGTAATCGACGACACAAAGTCTTTGCCTGACTGGCTGCGAAGAGACGTTTCTGGGCCTGAGGTTACTGGAACGACGCTTCATATCCTCGGATTCGCGAGCACCAGAGATTGGGGAAAAATTCTCGCCGCAAGTATTGGTGAGAGTTTTTTCGCTTCGATATCTCGAGGC
Organism: Burkholderiales bacterium; assembly: GCA_043749975.1. GTDB lineage: Bacteria > Pseudomonadota > Gammaproteobacteria > Burkholderiales > Burkholderiaceae_C > JANYJJ01. The sequence continues at coordinate 5,283 of JAYVCL010000216.1, read as the reverse complement.
CAGTTGCAAGTCGATATCGAGGGTGGTCCCACTCTCAATTCAGAGGGCCTCAAAGCTATATTTGAAGATCCAACTATCGTTAGTGCCATTCAGGATCAAAAGGATGAGCCAGATACGTTCGTAAATAGCGGGCATTTTCTCCACGCCTTGACTAGTGGGGAAAGCAAGATCGAGGAGACGGAGAACGGTGGCCTCGGGAGATGCCGACTGCACATCTTGGTGGGAGAGGGTCTGCCGAAGAAGGTTGCTGTTCTTCGCAACGGCATGCTAATTACGTCCGAGTTGGAGAGGCTCCGTCGTTTCAGCGAGTTCAAAGAGTTCGCCGCAGTCCTCGAGTGCCTCAGCGACCGGGGCAACGCTCTTCTGCGTGACATGGAGCCTCCCGCTCACGACGACTTTCAGCCATCGCGGTTACTGACAATTGACCAGCAGCGGGTGGCGCGCAATGCTCTGCGCGAAGTTGCCGATTGGGTGAGAGAGATGCTTCGGCGCCATGCGCAAGACCCGGTGGCCGAGGTTACCGAAATTGACGAGCTTGCTGAATTTTTCGGAGACGACGAGAGCACCGGCGATTCGGGTTCCCGGGACGGAGATGAGAACCCGAGAGGGGACATCAAGATTCGTGCACGTCCGCTCCCTTCAAAAAAGCCGACCAGTTCAAACGGTGCACTTGGTGACGTCGTTGCCGGAGAAGGAACGGAAGGCGATGCTGGTGTGGAAGGGGAAGGCGCGGGCAAAGGCGACGGCGAGGGTGGTGAGGTTGAGGGCGAGGGCATTCGAAGCGAGGCCGAGAACGACAGTGACGGAGGCGCTGGAGGCAAGGCAGCGCCAGCCGCGACACTCGCGCTCCGTAATGTTCGCGCCGTAGTGACTACGGCAGACCGTCGTCGCATTAGCTTCACGCCCGAAATTAGCGGAGAGGTGAAGGTGGAACTGGAAGATTCCGGTGCCGATACGAACCGCATTTTGCGTTTGCTCGAATCTTCGGAAGGCATCGTCGTAGACGGCCGCTTACGAATCGCCTGCAAAGCTGGCGAGCGCGTCAGCTTTGACTTACTGCTGGATCGACCGTTCGACGGGACGATAAGGGTGAAAGCAAATGCAGTTTGATTCGCTGAGGGCTTTTCCTTATCCGGTTTTGCGACCGGATGTCGACGACTATATAGACGGGGATATGCAGGTCACCGTGGAATTTTCACCTTCAGACGACGGACGAGAAGTGCGCGCCAGTGTCTCATTCCATATTAGTGTCGACGAACTGAAGGACGAGGTCGCTGCTGGACGCGCGCAGTATGTCGTGGTTTTTGCTTGCAGAGACACCTATTTTCGCCACGTTGCTTCTGTTAAGAAGACCGAGTTTGAAGTAACATTTCCCGCAGGAAGTTTGCGAGGCGAGGTTCAGGTCTACCCATATATCTCGGCTGTGAAAGCCATCAATAAGTATAAGTCAAGCTGGATAAACCCAGAATTCGGTGACGGTCCTTTTAAGTACCCCGTCGGGGCCGTACTCGCCGTTGACCGTCCTCAGGTCGTCTACATCGACAGAGATGTTTTTAAACCCCTGTCTTCAATATTTGTACTTGAAAAAGACGACGATATTGTTGGCCACGAATGGCAAGTACGTCCAAAGGACGATAAGGTTCACCTCGTTGTCAGTCCGGATTTAAAGGCGCTGATAGATCAAGCTCGCAACAATAAGGCGCACCGTGCCGTCTTGATGAACTCTATCTATTTCGCTGCGGTAATGCAATGCCTTACTTTGTTAAAGCACGGCGGAGTCGATGTGAGCGAAACAAGATGGGGGAAGGTTATCAGTCAGAAATGCCATAATGAAGGCATAAACCTCGAAGATCACGATGAGTATCTCGTCGCAGAGCGGCTGATGAAGAGTCCTTTCCGGCTTGTCGATGCTTATGTTTTCAAGGGAGGCGAGGCATGAAAATAAGAATCGCGAGGGACGTAACCGTCTCAAGTTTGCGCAAGAATATAGGAGATAACATTGATCGGTATCGATCTGGTGATTTTTCAGACCTGGATTTGGACTCTTCGCAGCATCTAGAGTTGCCCGTCGATACGAACGACGATGCACTGAAAAATCTTAAATTCCCTAAGGGTGAGGAAGATTACGAAGTAGACAACTGCGTCGCGGTGCATGATTACTTGGTTCGATTGGCACCCTATGATGCGCGCGATGAGAGATTGTGGGTATATCTTGCGCACACCATATTTTTACAATACGGGCGGGCGCGATGGCCGATTCCGAACGACGATGAAAAGGCAATCGCGCACATAGCGACACACTTCTTCGCGAGAACAAATAGACAGGTGGAGCGGGACAATTTGGTCTCGCGATTATGGTGGATGGCTCACCTTTGCACGCGCGTCGTCGGGGTCAGTCAAAGGACTGCGCTCGAAGCGTTTCTATTTCGTGCCGACGTCCGAGCGAATATTATTGAGCGACCGACCGTGGCGCAGTCGACTAATGTCTTCTCGGTTATTTTAAAGGGTCTCATTCAGTCTGCGGCTGGGAAAAAGGCCCTATTCGAACGTACGGCTTTCCGGAAAATAATGATGGAGCTGAACTCGATCGGCGGCTTTCGACTTCTGGATGCGTTGCCTGAAGCCGAACTAAATAAGATATTCGTGGACGTCGTTGGCAAAAGAGTCGGCATCGTAGCGATTTAAATGACAGCCAAGGTTAAGGCTTGTGCTAACCCGGCCTCTGAAATCGTCTTAACTGGTCCATCTAGAAAGAACAAGACCTTTTCGCCGGTTCGGGGCTACTCAACTCAAATCTAGAGGAGGGTACCGCCCGAGCGGTACCCTCCTTCTTCCAGGCTAAGCCGCCATTGCCACGGTGGCTTCATTGGTTGCGCCCGTCTCTGACCACACCAGCCATGCCCATGTTCACATGGCTACTCTACGGATAGACCAAAAGGGGAACGTGGTACGCGACGCAAACGACTTCCGCCGAGCTGAGGCGGCGGCCCGCCAGATCGAAAAGCGCTTCGGTCTGCGGTGCTAACAGCAATACCAAAAAAGAAAAGGAGACCTGTGAAATGAAAGATGAAATCGAAAAGGACAGTGCCCGTGCAACGACGGCGGTCGGCTCACTGCTTGGCTCACCGAAAGAAGAAGCCCCTGGCTTTTCTTCCGAAAAATCAGGGGCTTGCGATCGTTGGTGGCGCTTCAGGGATTCGAACCCCGGACCTGCGGATTATGATTCCGTCGCTCTAACCGACTGAGCTAAAGCGCCAACCGTAAATTATAGCGTTCGCGGAAGGTGGCAGGCCTGCCTCACAGCATCGCGCTGGGCGGGTCCTGGCAGCATCAGTTCTCTTCACCGAACCCGACGGCATGTTCAGTTTTTTCAAGAAGAAACCCACCGCTGCACCGGCCCCGCAGGCAGTCGCCGAACCCGTTGCGCCGACCGTCGTGACCGAGGCGATGGCGCCGACTGCGCCGCAGCGCCGCAACTGGTTCGACAAGCTGCGCTCGGGCTTGAAAAAGACCGGGTCGAGCATTGCCGTGGTGTTCACCGGCACCCAGATCGACGACGCCTTGTACGAGGAGCTGGAAGCTGCGCTGTTGATGGCGGATGCCGGCATCAAGGCCACCGAATACCTGTTGGCCGACCTGAAATGGCGCGTGCAGGAAGAACGTGCCGCTGACCCGGGCGCGGTGAAGGCCCTGCTCGCCAATGCCGTTACCGACCTGCTCAGGCCGTTGGAGAAAGCTCTCAGCGTGGGTGAGGCTTCGCCCACCGTGATGATGGTCGTGGGCGTGAACGGTGCTGGCAAGACCACCAGCATCGGCAAGCTCACGCGACACCTGGCGGACAGTGGTGCCAAGGTGCTGCTGGCGGCGGCCGACACGTTTCGCGCCGCCGCGAAAGAACAGCTCGCGGTGTGGGCCGGCCGCACCAACGTCGAGATCGTCAGCCAGGCCAACGGCGACCCCTCGGCGGTGACCTTCGACGCGGTGGTTGCCGGCAAGGCGCGCGGCTGCGATGTGGTGATTGCCGACACCGCAGGCCGTCTGCCGACGCAGTTGAACCTGATGGAAGAGTTGCGCAAGATCAAGCGCGTGATCGCGAAGGCGCAGGCCGGCGCACCGCACGAGGTACTGCTGGTGGTCGACGGCAACACCGGGCAGAACGCGTTGACGCAGGTGAAGGCTTTCGACGAGGCCTTGCAGCTCACGGGCTTGATCATCACCAAGCTCGACGGCACCGCCAAGGGCGGCGTGCTGGCGGCGATTGCGTTGTGGGCGCGCGAGCGGCCGGGCGGCGCTGTGCCGGTCTACTTCATCGGGGTCGGCGAGCAGCTCGAAGACTTGCAGACCTTCGATGCGCGCGAGTTTGCCGTCGCAATGATCGGTTAAGCCGCTGAGGTAGCGCGTCAGCGCGTGCGCGGCACTTCGGGCGCGCCGGGCGCAGTCGGTGCCGAGTCGAAATCGTCGAACCATGTGGAAGCCGGCGGCTCGGGCATGTCGATCACTTCATCTGCGTCCCAGGCCGGTCCGTCGTCGGCCATCGTGTCTGGCCCATCGTCGGGCTGCGCGGGAGGGTCTGCGGCGGGCGCTGCTTCAGGCCGCACGGCATCGATGCGCAGGCGCGGAAGGATCGCGTTGCGCGCCATTTCGGGCGATGGCAGGGCGGTGTCGATCCAGACATGCAAGGGAATCTGCGCCGCCTCCAGCACGCGTGCCAGTCTCAGTTGGCGTCGCCGCGTGCGGTGTCCGGTGAGTTCGGGCACGGCGTGCACCTCGACCACGGCAATCACCTGAGAGTTGCGGTCGCACACCACCAGATCGGCGCACAGTTGGCCCACCCGGCGCATCCATTCGGCATACGAGTAGCGCGTGCGCACGCGAATGAAACGTGCCAGCGGAACCTGGGCCAGGATCATGTTCTGCGGCAAGGCCCGGCGCAGCGTGACGTATGCGCTGCGCTCAGCGGCCTTCAGCACGCGGGTGGCTTCGGGAGCCCAGGCCAACAGGGTGTCCAGGCCATCGAGCGGGCGATCGCCTTCGGCCAGCCGAATGCGCCGCGCCGCCCACCACAAAAGCAGCAGCAGCGGGATCAGGCTCAGCAGCAACAGCGGGTCGAAGCTCAAGTCAGTTGAATCCTGATGGTGAAAATCTGACCATGGCGATGGGCGGTGTGCCAGTCAATGCGCGGTCGGCGGCATGGCCGGGCCGCGGCGAGCCCGCCGGCACGGCATCAACGCATGCCGCCCATCCCGCCCATGCCTTTCATGCCACCCATGCGCTTCATCATTT
>JAYVCL010000215.1:0-3159 GCA_043749975.1 Burkholderiales bacterium | reverse complement strand
GCCAGAAATTCAAATCGTGGACACCCATGAATCGCTCGAAACCCACTCCAGCATTGGCTTTGCGGCTGGCTGACTTCAAATTAACCGGACACTACTGGAAGTCGATGGTCAATTCATCGTTCACGTAGACGGGGGCGAACGGCCCCACACCTGTTTCCGACCACGCAACCCCGAGCAATTCGGCCAACAGCTTCGCCGAAGCCACTTTGTCGCGTGACGGAACCATGAGGTGGTCAAGTCGAACGGTCATCGTGCTCTCCGGTGGTCAAGGGGACGAAGCACCGCCCGCGCGCCGGGCTTGCAGCATTTCGTCGCAAGATCCGCAATGCGCGCAACGGCCAAACGCACAAGGCTCAATGTACCGATTCGGTGGAGCGACGTGATGAAGATTCAGACACTGACTGCTGTTCTTGCAGCGCTCGAAATCCTGGCGGCCTGCGGCTCGAGCGCCCCGGCGACCGAGGCCGCGTCGCTGCGCCAGTACGAAGTGACGACCGAAACCGGCATGCCGCATCTTGAAGCCAACCTGCGCTACGCCACAGTGACGGAACAGAAGTGCTTGAACACCGAGGATCTGTCGGGCGCGTTCTGGATGCTCAAGCATGTGTCGCTGCAGGATTGCCAGTTGGTCAAGGCGACTCAATCAGCGGCTGAATCACGCTACCTGCTTGAATGCCGCGGCGGCCACGGCACCACGGGCGACGCGACCTGGCAATTGGGGCCGGCTGCGATTGCCGGCACGCTCAATGTGCGGCTGGGTGGCAAGAACATGACCTTCTTCCAGCGGATCACTGCCAAGCCGCTCGGGCCCTGCGGCTGACGCCTGACCTGCAACGGAGCGCGAAGGCCAGCCCGTACAGGTGTCCGGTGCCTGACAGCGACGAATGCAGCAAGTGCTAAAGTAAGGATTCCTTACTTTGTCGGAGCGTTGAACGTGCTCGCGAAACTCACCGCCAAGAATCAACTGACGCTTCCAAAGAGCGTCACCGCGTCCATCGGTCAAGCCGAGTATTTCGATGTTGTCGCGCGCGACGGCCAGATCATCCTGACGCCGGTTCGCATCCAGCGCGGCGACGCTGTGCGAGCCAAGTTGGCGGAGCTCGATTTGAGTGAAGCCGATGTCGCGGCAGCGGTCACCTGGACTCGCAAGCGGCGTTGACACCGCGAATGCCGAAAAGCCCTGCGATCCCGCCGCTCGTCGTGCTCGACACGAACCTGCTCTTGTCAGCGCTGGTTTTCGCCAGCGGCCGGCTCGCGTCGTTGCGCACGGCTTGGCAGAGCGGCCGATGCATCCCGCTGACATCGACGGCAACTGCCTCCGAGCTGTTGCGAGTGTTGGGCTACCCGAAATTCAAGCTCTCGGCCGATGACCGCGACGAGCTGATTGCCGACTACCTGCCGTATTGCCGCAGCGTGCGCATCCCGGCGCGCCTGCCCAAACTGCCGCAATGCCGCGATGTGAACGATCAGATGTTTCTTCAACTCGCTGCGGCGGGGAAGGCTGATTTTCTGCTGACGGGGGACATGGATTTGCTGCTGCTTGCATCAGATTTTGGGCAACGAATCGTGACGGCTCAGGCGTTTCTTGAAGGCCTTGGCGCGCGATGACGGACAGGGTTACGCAGAGCATGCGAGACCGCCGTAATCTGGATATTCGATGCTTCAGATGCGACAATTGACGCTCAAAATGCATCACTCTCTCGCATCCGTTTTGTTGCCCGAGTACCGTCGAAAAGTACTCGGTTTGCTGCTGTTGCGCCCTGATGAAGCCTGGCACGGGCGCGAGATCGCGCGTCGCACAGGTCTGGCTGCCGGCACCATCACACGCGAGCTGACCAAGCTGGCCGAGGTGGGCCTGCTGAACCGGGAAAAGCGAGGCAACCAGCAGGTCTACAGCGCCAACACATCCAGCCCGATTTTCACTGAGCTGGCCAGCATCCTGCGCAAAACCTCAGGCCTGGCCGACGTGTTGGCCCAGGCTTTGGCTCCCGCGGCGCGGCAATTGCGCATCGCCTTTGTGTTCGGCTCGGTTGCACAAGGGCGTGAAACGGCGGGCAGCGACATCGACTTGATGTTGATCGGCGACATGACTTTTGGCGATGCGGTGGAAGCGCTGCACCTCGCCCAGGCAGATTTGGGCCGCGAGGTGAACCCGAAAATCTTCAACGCCGCCGAATTCGCGGCCAAGGCCACCACCGAACCCTTTCTTCGCGACGTGTTGGCCAAGCCGAAAGTCTTTGTGATCGGAAACGACCGTGAGCTTGCAGAACTTGTTGGGCATCAGCCTTGACCGTGTGGCACCTGACAAAGCGCAAACGGCCAAACTCTTGGCGGCTGCGCGAAGGAACCTTGCCGACGCGCAAATTGCTGACTTGAGCACGGAAAACAAGTTCGACGCTGCGTACAAAGCGGTCATGCAACTCGCCATGCTCGCGCTCAATGCAAACGGCTACCGAACACTCACCAGCAAGCCGGGACACCATCAAACCGCCATTCAGGCGCTGACGCTGACCGTCATCCTTGCACCTGAAAAAGTGCGTCTGCTCGACGCCATGCGCAAGCTGCGGAACCTGTCGGACTATTCAGGAGACTTGATTCCCGACGCGGCCGTTGCGGAGTGTCTGGCCGCCGCGCAGGACTTGTTGGCGCACGTTTTGGCGTGGCTTGTGAATCACAAGCCCGAGTTGCTGTGACGGACGCAATCAACGCGCCATCACCGCCCCGCCCTTCAAGCCGCCTTCGGCCCCAGGTCGATGACCCCATCGGCTTCGGCGATCACGTCGAGGTCGTGTTCGATCACCATCACGCTGTGGCCCGCCATCGATCAGGCGGTGCAGCACCCTCAACACCGGTCGACCGTTTCGCGCCGCCAGACCGACCCCTTGCCGATGCCTGCCCCGCCATGTGGCGCGCTTCCTACAATGGCCTCTTCGCCCTTTGGAGCCAGCGATGATCGTCGAGCGCATCTGGACCGGCAACGCCTACCGCAACTACAACTACCTGATCGCCTGCCCCGAGAGCGGCGAAGCGCTCGCGATCGATCCGCTGGACCACGCGAAGTGCCTGGCCGCCGCCAAGGCGAAAGGCTGGCAGATCACGCAGATCCTCAACACGCACGAGCACCACGACCACACCGGCGGCAACGCAGCCGTGGTCGCC
>JAYVCL010000214.1:0-2639 GCA_043749975.1 Burkholderiales bacterium | reverse complement strand
AGCCCATCGACATGCGCACCGGTGTCGATCGGTTGCTGGCCAGCGTGGTGCAGGTCTTCGGCGCCGCGCAGGCACACCACGGCTACCTCTTCGCCAACGCACGTTCATCGCGTATCAGGCTCTTGGTGCACGATGGCTTCGGTGTTTGGTGCGCCGCTCGACGACTGAACAAGGGTGGCTTCGAGTGGCCGCGCAACGTCGCAGCCGAGGCCGCACCGCTGGCGCTGACCAAAGATCAATTCGACGCCCTGGTGCTCGGACTGCCGTGGCAGCGCCTGGAGCAAATGCGGGTGATCACGCGGATGTGACACGCAGGCCGATCGCAGCTCGCAGGAGAGCGTCTTGAACTCAACGCTCGGCGCTGAGCGGACTTGCCCTGGGACGACCCGGGCGGGCGCGCTCATCAAGGCCCGCCAACCGATCCTTGAAGAAGCGCTTGCGCCATTGACTCACGATCTCACGGCGCGTATCCAGGCGAGCGGCAATCTCATCGTTGCCGATGCCTTGGGCAGCCATCAGGATCATCTTGGCTCGAACCACTTCGAAATAGGGCAACGTATATCGCACCGCCCGCCGGTTCAACTCCGCCGCCTCTTGGGCCGACAGCTCAATGCGAAACGGGCTCACTCTGGGCATATCAGGGCTCACGAAGCGGGACCTTGCATGGCTGCCGTGCAGGGCGTAACGGCTCAGCTATCATACGTTATTGTAATTATTATAAATACGACTCAAGTGGCGTCCAAAAGCAATAGGAAAATGCACCGATGGCGCTATGGAAGTTGGCCCCGCACAATAGAAACATGCTCGATACGCAGTCCATCAAAGTCCAGGGCCTCAAAGGCCTGAGTCGGACCGAATTGGATGCGATGATCCCGCAATTACTATCGCATATTGACGAGCAAGATCGGCACATCGGCGAGCAGGGCAAACGGCTCGACTCAGCGCAGCAGGCCATCAAGTGGCGCGACGCGAAGATCGAGAAGCTCATGTTCGAGCTTGCCCGACTGAAGGCTTGGAAGTTCGGTGCCAAGTCCGAGCGCATGAGCGCCGAGCAGCGGGAGTTGTTCGCCGAAGCCCTGGCCGCCGACCAGGCCAGCCTGGAGGCGCAGCTTGTGGCGCTGCAGCAGGCCACGGGCTCGATCCCAGAGTCGGGCGAGCCGGCCCCAAAGCGCCGGCCCAAGCGCGAGCCGCTGCCCGATCATCTGCCACGCGTGGACCATCGCGTCGAGCCCGAAGACACGACGTGCAAATGCGGCCAGGCGATGCAGCGCGTGGGCGAGGACGTCAGCGAGCGGCTGGACATCATTCCGGCGCAGTTCTTCGTGCAGCGGCAGATCCGCGGCAAGTGGGCCTGCAAGTGCTGCCAGCTCCTGCTCCAGGAGCCGGCCGCCCCGCAGGTCTTCGACAACGCCCTGCCCAATGGGCCACGAAGGGGCCCCTGCGTGGCCCTTGGGCCTGCAGGCCCACACCGTGATCAGCCGCTTCGTGGATTCCCCTGCCCTACTACCGGCAAGAGCAGATCAACGCCCGCGCCGGCGTGCACACGCCGCGCTCGACCCTGTCGGCCTGGGCCGGCCACACCGGCGCGCAGCTCATGCCGGTGTTCGAGGCGCACAAGGACTTCGTCCTGGGCTCGCGCGTGCTGCACGGCGACGAGACCACGGTGGCGCTGCTCGACCCCGGGGCGGGCAAGACCAAGACGGCCTACATGTGGGCCTACGCCAGGGGGGTCTTCGATCCGCAGCCCGGCGTGGTCTACGACTTCTGCACCGGCCGTGGCAGCCAATACCCCTACAACTTCCTCGGCCAGTGGACCGGCACCCTGGTGCGTGACGGGTACATCGGCTACGAGAAGGCCCTGCTGTTGGACGACCGCTTCGACGCTGGATGCATGGCGCATTCGAGACGGAAATTTGATGAACTGTTCAAGGCCAACGCCAGTCCGGTGGCCACGCAAGCCATCCAGCGCATCGCCTGGCTGTACCGCATCGAGGCCGACGCCAGGGACAGGACGGCCGAGCAGCGCCTGCAGATGAGGCAGGATCGATCTCGACCCCTGTGCGAGGAGTTGCACATCTGGCTGCAACTCGAGCGCGCCCGAGTGCCCGATGGCAGTGGCATCGCCAAAGCGATCGACTACAGCCTGAACCGCTGGGCGGCGCTGACGCGCTTCCTCCTGGACGGCGCTGTGCCCATCGACAATAACCACATCGAAAACCAGATGCGACCCTGGGGGGTTGGTCGAAAGAACTGGCTCTTCGTGGGTAGCGAACTCGCCGGCGAGCGCGCGGCGATGATCATGAGCCTGTTGCAGTCGGCCAAGCTCAACAAGGCCGATCCGTGGGCTTACCTCAAGGACGTGCTCACGCGCTTGCCCACCCAGCTCAACAGCCGCATCGACGAGCTGCTCCCGCACCGCTGGAAGCCGGCGACCTGAAGACCAACGGGTGCTCAAGTCGCCACGCGCCCGCATGAGAACGCCGCCGAGTCCGCAGACCGCCCGAACCAGGCGCACCACCCGCGGCCAACGCGCGGCACCGGCCAGCACTACCGCGTAGATCAGGTTCATCAGCTTGGTCATGGCGGCCATGGTGACCGCCCGCCTGCCCAGGCTCAAGATGCCGCGGCTAGACGCTTAC
>JAYVCL010000213.1:0-5295 GCA_043749975.1 Burkholderiales bacterium | reverse complement strand
CGGCACCGCGCCGGGTAGGCGCTGCGGCGCGCGTGCCGGCGAGGCATCGGGCTTGCGAAAACTCCAGGTGTGAACCTGGATCAGGATGCGCATGAAGTACAGCGCGAACGAGGCCAGGTCGACCAGCGCGGCCGGGTGGTCTTGCTGGTCCAGAAGGTGCAGCAAGGGCACTTGCTGTTCGGCCAGATAGGGCAGTTGCAGGCTCAGCACCGGCGGCTGCAGCGGCATGATCTGCAGCGCCGGCATGCGCGTGACGGTCATCTTCGTCATCTGCTCCCACGGGTTGGGGCCCTGGCGTGCCAGCAGGTCGCGCAGTCCGGCCAGGCTCGGCATAACGCCGTAACTGAGGCGCTTGAAGGTGTGCAGCGGCTGGTTCTCGAAGCGCGGCGCAGCGCGGGCGAAATCATGCTGTGCGGTGGTCACCTTGCCGATCGTCAGCGCATAGTCCAGCCGCCGCGCGTCGCCTGCGCGGCTGGCCAGCCGCGCGACATTGCCGAGGTCGGGCATCGGGGTTTTGTCCGGGTCGTTGCCGGCCAGCCGGTCGAACAGCCACTGCGCGCCGTCGCGCAGGCCGCGGTTCAAGAACCACACCGGCAGCGCCGACAGGGTGCGGCCGATGGGAACCGAAGCTTCATGCCCGAACAGCGCCAGCGTGCCGCGCAGCGTGGCTTCGAGCTGCGTCACCTGCGCCGGCTGACCGTTGCGATCGAGACCCTTTTTGGAGATGCGCAAACGGCTGCGCGCGGTGTCGAGCGTCAGGCTGCGCCGCTGCTGGCGTGCGGACGGGGTCTCGTCGGCCATCGGCTCGAACGTCAGCTCGTTCAGGTTCTTCGGCGCGAAACACAGCGTGAGTTCGACGCTGTACGGCAGCAACTCGCCCGCGTCGTTGCGCAGCGTGACTGTGCCCTGTGTGCGCTCGATAAGCTCGACCCGCGTCGGCCTCGGCGCGGTCACCGTTTCGATCTCGCGAAAGATCGGCCGTGCTCGATCTTGCGTGTCGGCCACCACGGCGCTGAAACCCCACAGCGCACGCAAGGCCTGCACCGCGCGCAGCGCCAGCACGGTGATCGTCAAGGCCGGGTTGATGCCCAGCGAGGTGGGCACAATGGAGCCGTCCAGCACCACCAGCCCCGGGTGGGTGCCGCTGCCGGCGCGGCTATCGAACACCTGGCCCCGATGGTTCACCACGCCGCTGGCCACGCTGTCACCCATCGTGCAGCCGCCCAGCGGATGCACGCTGAGCAGGGGCCCGCGCTGTTTGCCCAGCAGCGGTTCGAGCTGCGGCGGCAGCAAGCGCCACAGCGGGTTTGACAAGGCCTGCCCGCCCTGCTTCGAGGCCGCCAGCCAGCGCGCCAGCGTGTCGTGGTGGGCGGCCAGTCGCGGGTCGTCGCGGGCCTTCGGCCAGTCCACCGTCACGGCGCCATCGCCGGCATCGACGCCGTCGCCGCTTTTGCCAGGGACGCCGCTTTTGCCAGCATCGCCGCGATTCAAACGCAGCCGGCCATCGGCGCCGTCGCGCCCGATCAGCGCCAGCACCAGCGTGCGCTGGATGGCACGCGGGTCCACCGCGCAACGGTCGCGCTGCATGTCGTGCCGGGCGTAGGTGTCGGTGTCGGCGCTGGCCAGCGTGTTCAGGGTCTGCGCCAGCGTGAACGATTCTTCGAAGATGCGTCGCAGCCCGCCCGGAACCGAAAGCTCCTGCGCCACCACGTCGGTTTGCGGGTTGCCGCTGCGCGCGTCGATCATGCCGGTGATGGTCGGCCCGACCTCGCGCGCGGCGGGCTGCTGGCTTTCATCGGCGATGCAATGGGCGGCGTCGTGCATGCCGTAGGCGGCTTCGATCATGTCGCCGTTGGCCGAGAAGCGCGCCCCCAGCAGGGCCGAGAAAAGCCGCGGCGTGTCAGCCCCCGTGGTTTCAGAGCGCAGCAGGATTTCGGTGGAGCCGAAGGTGCCGGCTGCGAGGATCACCTTGCGTGCGAGCAGCACCAGCGGCGCGCCGGCGCGGCGGCGCAGCTTGTCGTCGGTGTGCACCACATGGACTTGCCACAGCGACTCATAGCGTCGTTCGCAGCGCACCAGCTTCAACACCGTGGCCCCGGTGAAGATCTGCGCGCCATGCCGCCTGGCGCGCGCCAGCAGGTTCAGGTCGAGCGACTCTTTCGCGCCGTGGTTGCAGCCGGTGGCGCAGTCGCCGCAGCCGATGCAGGCCTTCATCGCGACGCCGTCGGTGCTGGGCCCGTCGCGCAAAGCCACCGTGATCGGCGGGCGCACCAGCTCGACGCTTGCCTTTGCCGCGGCACCCAGCGTTTCCAGTGCGGCGAGCTTGGCGAACGGCGCCGGCCCGGCGGCCACCGGCGCGGCACCGAGCAGCTTGGTGGCGTCGGCAAACAGCGTGCCCCAAGCGGCGTGGTCAACCGCTTCAGCGCGAATGGCGGCCGGCCAGCGCGACTCCTGGAACACGCTGGGGTGCGGGGCCAGCATCACGCCAGCGTTGATCAGCGAGCCGCCGCCCAGCCCGCTGGCCACCAGGGCCGACACATCGTTGCCGACGAGCACATCGAACAGGCCCGTGCGCACGCCGCGCGCCGCCGTCGCCTCGGGCGTGGAAAAGCGAACATGCCCGGCCAGGTCGGCCATGCGCGAGGGGAATGCGCCGGCCAGGTATTCGTTGCCGCGTTCCAGCACGCACACCGAGACGGCTTCCCCTTTGCCGTTTTTCGCCCCGGCCAGTTCGGCCGCCGCCACCGCGCCGCCGTAGCCGCTGCCGACGATCAGCACGTCGAACGGTGGCCGCGCATCCGCAGCCGGCGGGCCTTGCCACAGCGTCTCCAAGCCCTCGGACAACCAGGCCCGCGCGCGGGCGCGCTCCGACTCACACGTCACAGCCTGCCCCGGTATGTCCATGCCCTGCGCTCCGTCCAGATCCCTTGTCGGCATCGAGCTTGTGCGGGCCGTTCGTGGCTTGTCAATCCGACAAAGGGTGGAGGGCCGTCAGCGCGTCGCCCTCAATTTTGATGAGACACCGACCGTGTTTCCGGCGTTGCCCCGTCGACTGGCCAAGCTGCTGCTGCCGCGCGGGGCTGCGGCGGGCGCGGTGATGTTGAAGTCGGACGTGCTGGCGCCTCGTCACCAACGCGCGGGCAAGGGTCGACAAATTTCCATTTCGCTGGCGGTGATCACGAGGTAGCCGCCGTTGACCAGGTCTTTCAGGATGCGGCTGACCATCTCGCGCGAGGCACCGATGCGGTTGGCGATTTCCTGGTGCGTCAGGCGCTGTGCCACCGAACGCGAGCCGACGGACAGGGGCTGGGCCAGTTCGTTCAGCGTTTGTGCGACGCGCCCGTACACATCGAGCATCGCCATGTTGCGAGCGCTTTGGGTGGTGAACCGCGCCAGCCGGATCACCTGCGACAGCAGCTCGAACGCGAACTCCGGGTGCTCGATGATGTGTTCGCGCAAGCGCTGCCGTGTGACCACCGAGCAGACGGTCGGCTCCAGCGCAATGACCGAGGCCGATCGCGGGCCGCCGTCCAGGCACATCTCGCCCAGATACTCGCCCGGGGCGTAGACGCCGTAGACGATCTCGCGCCCGCGCTCGTCGCTCGAAAACGCCTTCACCTTTCCCGACAGCACCACGAACAAGGTGTCGCCATGGTCGCCTTCCTGGATCAGCAAAGCGCCCTTGCGAAACCGGCGCGAGTCGCCGCGAGCCACCAGACCGCGCAGCCCATCGGACAGCGCAAGGGAATCGGCGGCAGGCGCAGGGGCAGCGGACATGGAGAGGTCACCGGGTTTTGCGGCTCGGGCAGGCAGGCCCGAACACCGCAAAAACTCTAGCACGCCAGCGCCCCACGCGCCTGAGGCGAGCCGGCTTCGCTGCACAGCTTCGCAGGTGCTTCGCTGCGCCGGCTCAGGCCGCAACGTTCTGCCTTTGCAACTGCACCGAGCTGGCCTGAGGCGAGCCGGCTTCGCTGCACAGCTTCGCAGGTGCTTCGCTGCGCCGGCTCAATGCACCGCCATCGGCGCGGCGCCTCGCAGCGACGCTGACTTCATCGCCAGGGTGATCGGCGGCAGCACCGAGACACGGCTCATCAGGTCGCGGATGCTGCCGGTGCTGGTCTTCAGGCGGATGCTGCAGATGTGCGAACGCACGGTGGAGATCGCCACCCCTTGCTCGCGCGCGATTTGCTTGGGTTGCACGCCGGCGCAAATGGCCTTCAGCACGCTCGACTCGGTGGCCGTCAGGGCGTGCGAGCGGGCATAGAAGTCCAGTGTCAGTGTCTCGGTGGCGCGGCGCTTGCCGAACACCAGCAGTGCCAGGCACTCGGGGCCTTCGCCGGGCTCGGCCGGCATCGGCACGCTGGCCACCGAAACCGTTGCGCCATGATGCGCGCCGAGGTTGATCATGCGGCGCCTGCCGAGTTGCGCGTCGTCCAGCGCCGAGGTCAGGGTGGCCTGATCGCTCGCGTGGCTGGCTTGCACGCGGCCTTGCGACAGGCGCAACGGCCCCTGGCACAGCACTTCGCTCAGGCCGAGTTGGTTCGCATAGCGCAAGACCCCTGAGGTGCTCACCAGCATCAGCCCGTAGTCGACCTCGTCGAGCACGCGCATCAGCATCAGTGCGTGGGAGAAGGGCGCGTCGTCGCGCTGCGAATCCGGTGCGCCATCTTCACGGGCGTTGGCCGAGGTACGTTCCAGCGTGTCGAGAAGTTCCATGACAGGGTTCCGTTTCGTCGCCCCGCGACAGCGGGGCCGACCCACGAAGAATAGAAAAATCCTGCGGTAACAAAAAGTGAATTTGACCGGCGCGCGTGTGCGAAATTCACGTTCGCCGACGCCGTCTGGCGCGTCAGGCCAACACTTTCAGCAGCCATCGGTTCCAGTCGGCAAGCTCCTGCGCGCAGACCGAATGCGGCATCGGGTACTCATGCCATTCGACGCTGTGGCCGAGGCCGATCAGCGCGTCGCGCGAGGCGGCGGCGCGGGCCAGCGGGATCACCGGGTCGCTGCGCCCGTGGGCCAGGAAAACGGGCACATCGGCATTGGCGTCACTGCGCTCGGCGGCTGTGACGGCTGCCAGCGGCAGGTAGCCCGACAGCCCGGTCAACCCGGCCAGCCGCTCGGGGTGGCGCAGCCCCGTCATCAGCGTCATCGCGCAGCCCTGCGAAAAGCCGGCCAGCACGATGCGTGAGGCCTTCACCCCCCGCGCGCGCTCGCGGGCAATCAGCGCATCGACGCCACGTTGTGATTCGCGCAGGCCCGCTTCGTCTTCGCGCGGGCGGCCGCCCTGGCCCA
>JAYVCL010000212.1:0-3660 GCA_043749975.1 Burkholderiales bacterium | reverse complement strand
GCAGCAAGGCGTTGGCCATGGCTTCGCGGGTGATCATGAAGGCGGCGTATTCGACCTCGGGCGGGTAGTGCGCCTGGCTCGCCTCGCCTTCGCTGGTCAAGGCAATGCGCACCCGGTTCGGATTGCGCCACAGGCCGCGAATTTCGTTGTCCAGCGTGGCGTGCAGGCCCTGCTGGTCGAGCAGCGGCGGGCGCAACTCGACCAGCGCTTCGCGCACTTGAGCCACCGCCTGGTCGATCAGCCAGCCCATCGGGCTTGCGCTCCAGGCGGCTGGGTCGCCTTGGCGTGCGTCGAGGGCATCGAAGGCCAGCCGCAGCGCCGACATCGTCTGGCCCAGGCGGTCGTGCAGGGTCTGCGCCAGCCGGCGCGTGACCTGCGCTTCGTGGTCGAGCAGTTGGCGCGCCAACGCGCTGATGTCGAGTGCGTACTGGGCCTTGGTCGCGTCGGCACGCGCTTGCTCGGTCATGTCCTGCACCAGGGCCAGCGCGCGCACGAGCCGGCCCTGTGCATCACGCTCCGGCGAAACGGTCCAGCGGCATTGCCGGGTGCTGCCGTCGCGGCGCAGCGCTTCACGCGTCACGGTGTAGGTTTCATGCCGCTCATTCACGCGGTTAGTCGACTCCGCCGCCTGGACCGGAGTCATCTCGGTAGCAAAACTTTCCCAGGGCCGGCGGCCCATCACTTCGGCAGCGTGCCAGCCGAAGATGGTTTCGCACTCGCGGTTCCAGTACAGCACGCGCATCTCGCCATCGAAAACCGCCACGCCGATGGGCAGCACGTCGAGCAAGCGCTGCAGGCGCGATGCGTCTCCCGCAATCAGGGCCAGCATGTCGACCATTTCCAGCGGCTGATTTGCCCACGGCCTTGCACCCGGCCTCGCGTGCGGCACGCCGTGCTGCCCGCCGAGCTGCGCGACGGCCTTCGCCGGGGTGTCCTTGAGCTGCGCAGAGACTGCGTCCAGGTAGCGTGTCAGGCCGGTGGCATGGGCAGCGTCATCGGCCCGAAAACGCGCGTTCACTGCGTCCAGCAGCCCCGCATAGGGCCGCACCACGCGCCGCGCGATCAGGTACACCAGCAAGGCGAACAGCAACGCCAGCGCCACGCCCGCCAAGACCACCAGCCGCTGCAGGCGCAGCACCGGGCGCAGCGAGGCGTCCAGGTCTTGCGCGACGACCACTTGCCAGCCCAGCGCCGCCACCGAATTGCGCGGACGCAGTTCGCCCGTCGTCACCAGCACCCGCGTGGCCGATGGGCCGAAGCGCATGCGCCCGACGCGGTTGCTCGGCGCACGTGTGGCGTAAGCCTTCAGCGCCGTCGAATTGAGTTCGGGCTGGTCGTTGATCAGCGGGCGGCCGTCGTTCGAGAACACTGCCACCGACAGCACGGTGGCGTTGTCTGCGCGCGCCAGCACTTCGTCGCGCAGGCGGCGAAACCAGTTCAGGTCCAGTTCGGCCAGCAGCAAGCCGCGCGTGCGCCCTGCCGCATCGAGCAAGGGCACGCCGACATCGATGCCGAACTCTGGCGGCGCACCGGGCTGACCCGGCAGCTTGCGAGAGTCGGTCAGCCACGGCCCGTTGACGGCGAGCGTGGCCAATGGCCAGTCGGCAACCGATGCGGGCAAGTGCGAGGCATCGGTGGCCGCCACCACGGTGCCGCTCAGGTTGGCCACCGCGATGGTGCGGTAGATCGGGGCCGCGTCGGCCAGTCGGTGCAGCTCGGCGCGGGCCGCATCGGGTTTGTCGAGATCGACCAGGTCGACCGCGCGCGACAGCATGTGCAACTCGGTGGCGCGGCGTTCGAGCGCCCGCAAGAACGAGGCCGCCAGCGTGCGCGCCACGTCGTCGGCCTGCGCTTCGGCGCGTGCTTCGAAATGCGAAACCAGCAGGCGCTCGGACAGCATCAGCACCGCGAAAACCAGCAACGCTGCCAGCGCGCTGCCGGCCAGCGCCACCTGCCAATGCAAGGCAATCGAGTGGCGCCGCATCAAAAATCGCTGCAAGGCAGAAGACGGCATGGGTGCAGCACTGTAAGCGCTGCACCTGCGGGCTCTAACCGCCGCGCGATGGCCGGCGTCACGCCCGGCTCAAAGCACATCGACCACGAAGCTGACCTGCCCCGTGGCGCTGGGCAACAGCGCGCCGTTCAAGGTGAATTCGATCGCACCGGTGGCACCGGCTGCCGGGCTGGCCGTC
The DNA here is from genome assembly GCA_043749975.1 of Burkholderiales bacterium. GTDB lineage: Bacteria > Pseudomonadota > Gammaproteobacteria > Burkholderiales > Burkholderiaceae_C > JANYJJ01. Next base: position 1,468 of record JAYVCL010000212.1, on the reverse strand, counting down.
ACGCTGCACGAGGTCAGCCCTGCGGCCAGCGGCCCAAGGCAAGCGGCACTGACGAAGCGCGTGAAGGCCGGCGTGGCGTCGTTGATGCGCAGCGCGGTGATCGAGCCGCTGCCCTGGTTGGTGTAGGTGATGGTGTAGGTGATGCGCCCGCCCGGCAACGGCGTCGCGTTGTCCTGGCTTTTCACCAGCGAAAGCCCCGAACCACCGCCGCCGCCCACCGTCGTCAGGTCTTCATTCGTCAAGGTCACCGACAGCGGCGGGCTGGCGTTGCTGTAGCTGAACAGCGCTTGCAACGTAGACAGGTTCTGCGCGCCCACGGCCGCGCCGCTCGGCACCGAGACCTTCACGATCACGCACACCGGCGTGGCGGCTGTGGTGACGATGGCCGCGCTGACGACGCCTTCACCGGCATCGACCACGCCGTTGCAGTTGGTGTCGCGCAGCAGGGTTTGCGGCCAGCCGGCGTTGCTGGTGGCGCTGAAGGTCACGCTGCCGCCGCTGCCCGGTGTGAAGCTGTGGGCATAGAACACCGCTTCGCCCGGCGCAGCGATGCGTTGCTGTCCGCTCGTCAGCGTCTCGATGGCGACATCGGCAAAGTTCAGGTTCGCGCTGTTGCTGCCCGCCGTGTAGGTGAACGTGAAGGCGTCGGCGGTGCGGTCGTAGCTGCCTGCCGGCGCGCCGCCGACTGAGCGGTAAGCGGCGGGGTTGTCTTCGACCACGCGCAGGGAGCTGCCGCTCAACGCCAACGGAATCCACAGCCGGTAGTTGCCCGCGGCGTCGGTGCTGGCGCTGTCGTACGTCGTCGTGCCTGCCGCGTTGGTGAGCCGCAGGGCCACCTGGCCGATGCCGGTCTCGGTGCCGTCCTGCACCGCGTTGTTGGGCGTGCCGCCGCCCGCGCCGTTGTCGCGGAACACGCGGCCACTGACAAGGTTGCCGTTGAACAGGCCAAAGTTGAGGTAGCGCAGGTCGACGGCTGCGACCACCACGTTGCGGCGCACCTGGTCGCCTGCTTCGGTGCCGGTCCAGGTGGAAGGCTGCGTGGGCGTCACGTCGGCCAGCGTCGCGTTGTCGTCGATGACGATGAAGTACTCGCCCGGCGTCACCGCGCTGAACAGATAGGCACCCGTCGCCGGGTCCACCACGACGGATTGCGAGGCCGGGCCGGCAGGCGCACCCACGGCCACCAGCTTGGCGTACAGCGTCAAGCCGGTGCCGGCTTCGACGCCGTCCTTTTGCAGGTTGTGGTTCGGGTCGGCGTAGACGAAGCCTTCGATTTGCACGCCGCTCGGCGCGTTCACCGTCAGCACCGCCGTATTGCTGGGTGCGGTGGCCGCGCCGGTTTCGAAGCTGGAAACACCGCCCGAGGTGTTGCTGTAGGCACCCGCCGCCGCACTGCTAACGGCCACGCTGAGCGTGCAGCTTTGGGTTGCCGCCAGGCTGCCACCGGTCAAGGCAATGCTGGTGGCAC
>JAYVCL010000211.1:0-4496 GCA_043749975.1 Burkholderiales bacterium | reverse complement strand
TTCATAAGTCGGGTTACTATTTTTTTGATAGCTGCTTGCGCTGGTGGAGTATGCGGAAAAGTCTTATTTCATGCTTGAAATCAACTGCGCCAGGCGTTCGCCATTGATTTTGGTTTCGTAGCGGACTTGAATGCCTTTTTCCTTCAGCTCAGGCAAATCCTGCAAGGCCTTGAAAAACTGTTTGGCGCTGTCAATCTTCCACTTTTCCTTGACCGGAATCTCGCTGCGGCTGTCGTAGCCCTTGGTTTCAACCACCAGGTACAGCGCCTGCGCCGTGCCACCTTGCGTGATGGCATAGCCAAAATCCGGGTTGTATTTGCCCGCCGGGGTGGGAATGTCAATTTTGGGTAGCTTGGCAAAAACAGTGACCCGCGTCTGGTTTGATTCATCAACGGTATCGCGTTCGATCTTGCTGTCCACCGGCATGAAGGCATCTTCATACAGCGACCGGGCCTGAATCTCGGAATTACCAATGGCGTGCGTTTCAACCCCGCAGAGCGACACCGGAAACGATTCAAGCAAGTTGCCGTTTTTGTCGGTCAATGATGTTTTCACCCGAACTTCACGCAACTCGTAAGTCACCTTGTTGACCAGCAATTCGTAAATGCAACCCAGCATCAAATCGCGCAGGGCGGTCAAGGCGCGGTTTTCGTTGTGGCGGATTTGGACAAACTTGTCCGCTGGCATGCGGCTCAGGATTCTGGCGACGGTGTGGTAACTCAGCTTGGTCAGGTTGGCCAGCTCGCGCACGAATTCAGACAGTGTGTAGACCGACTGCGGCAGGATGGTGTACGGAGTTTCCGTGCTTTTGGCCTGGTGCAGGCTTTGCACCGACTCGGTGCGCGTCACGCTGAGTGTCAGCGGCCGCACCTCAAAATCAGCGGCAATCCGCGTCATGATCCTGTCGGTTAACAGCGCCGCATCCAGCTCGTAATGCAGCACCGCATCGCGGTTCAGGTTTTCCCACAACTCCTTGAACTTCTGGTAGTTCGCCGTGTTCAGGCGAAGCGTAGGCTTGACCTTGTCTTCCTTGCGCTTGACCTGGCCATAGCTTTCGTAATAGGCGTCCAGATACGCCTGCATGTTGACCGCGTTCTGGTCTTCAATGCCCTTGATGGTTTTCAGGCGCGCCAGAATTTCATCGCGCCGGGCAAGATAGGCGGTGCGCTCCAGCAGCAAGGTCGCCTGACCCGACACGTCATCGAGCGAAATCACCCCAAGCGCTGCCAATTCATCCAGCACGCGGTTCGCCACACGGGTGCTTGGTGCCACGCCAAATTCGGCCAGCACCGCATCGTCAAACACCCGCGCCACCCGCTGCACGCTGTGCGCGGCAATCTCGCTTTGAATCGCCTCGACAAAATTACCTTCGCTGGCCGGCACGACCACCACCAGCTCATTCACCTCGTCAAACGCCGGGTCGTCGGACTGCACCCGCTCCAGCTGCTGGTTCACCGCCAGGCGCAGGCCGCGCCCGATTTGTTGCAGCTTGGTGATCTTGGAATTGCTCGGGGCCAGCTTGCACAGCGTGAAGATGTTGGGGTTGTCCCAGCCTTCCTGCAGCGCCCACATTGAAAAGATAAACCGCAGGTCGGTTTCAAACGACAGCAGTTTTTCCTTTTCCTGCAGGATCAGCTTGATAGCTTCCTCTTCGCCTTTTTCGCTGTGCGAGCGGGCAAAGTAACCCTTGTGAACCCGGCCAATGTCCGCCGCGCTGCGCTCCAGGTAAGCGCGGTAGCCGGCGTCCAGGTCGGGCTTTTGCAGTAACTGGGCGAGTTGCGCGCGGTAGTGGCGCTCGAAGGCCACGCGGATCACCGCCGGCTTGGTGCCCTCGGGCATGTACTTGGCCACTGAGTCGATGAAAAACAGGCTCAGCGCCTTGATGCCGCGCTTGTGCAGCGCTTCCTCTCGCTCGAAATGGTTGGCAATGCTGCGCTCGATGATCAGCGCCTGCATCTGGTCGGCTAACATGCCGTAGGGCGTGGCTTGCCCCAGCGGCAACGCAAAATCATTGGTGAACCGCACTTCATTGGCGGTCACCGCCTCCACCACATGGCCGTCCAGAAAATCCATGCCGGTTTTTTCGCCCAGGTTGTCCTTGGCCTTCAGCGCCACGCTGGCATGCTTGCCCGCCAGCGTCTGGTAACTGACCTGCGCGGTGCGCGCCTTGGCCGTTCCGCTTGCCGACATGAAGCACAGCACCTGCGCCATGTCCGCGCCCGTTCCCACCGTGTCCACCGTGATGCCCTTGACCAGGCGCTGGCGAAAGGCGTCCAGGCTGTCGAGCGTGTAGATCAGGTTGTTGTATTTCAGGCTGTCGTTGTCGCCTTTAAATGTCGCGCCAAAGCGAATCGTCAGCAGCGGATTGAACTTGGCCAGGTATTCCTGGGTTTGCTTGCCCTCGAAGCGGTGCGGCTCGTCAATGATGAGCACCGGACGAATCACCGCCAGGGCTTCCATGAAACTCTTGGCGTGGCCGAAGAGGTTGGCTTCCACTCCGCGCTTGTTGATCACCTTGCTGTCGCCAGCAAATGCCTGATAGGTGGCCACCAGTACCGAAATCCCGGCATTGGCCGCGTGAATGAAGCCCTGCACGGTGCGGGCGGAGTAGTTGTACACGCTGATTTTCTGGCCGTCGTACTGCTTGCCAAAAAACTCCGCCGTCGTCTGCAGGCTTTTGAGCGTACCCTGCCGGATGGCGTTGGACGGCACCAGCACGATGAATTTGGACAGTTTTTTGTCCTTGTGCAGCCGGTGAATCGTCTCGATAAAGGTGAACGTCTTGCCCGTGCCGGTTTCCATCAGCACATCCAGTCCCAGCGCGGGCGTGGCTGTGCCGGCAACCTGCACCTTGCCGGCATGGATATGGTTGCGTTCCCGGATTTCGGCGATGTTGCCGCGCAAGACCGGCGCTGCTTCGGCCGGCACCATGACCGGGTTGCTCTGCGCATGGGTGGGCGCGACAAAACGCACATCGTTGAACACGTCGGCAATACTTTGCACGGCTTGCGTCTGGTGCGCCAGCGTGGTGTATTGAAATTGAGCCGCCATCGGGTTCAGCCCCGCAGCCGCAGTTTGTCTTCGGAATAGCCCAGCGTCTCGGCCATCGTCTTGATGCCCAGCATGAAGTTGTCGTCGGCAATCCACGGCGCATACACCGTCAGGTAGGCGGGCGGCACGGCCTCTTGCTGCAAGGCGCGCAGCGTGTCGGTGAGCAGGTCCAGCGGCAGGGCGCGCACGACAAACGCCACGTTGGCGGCCACATACACCTGTTCATCGATCACCGGGCGCAGGGCGGTCGTCAGCGGCAGGCCTTCGGCCAGCAGCAGGTTGTAGAGGATGCGCGGCAATTGCGCCGGCTGGGGCGTGGCAATGCTTGCTTGCAAAACTTGAACGTCGGCCTGCGTGGCTTGCTGCAGCGGTTTTTGCAGGATGAGCGCCTCCGGGTCGTCCACCAGGTCAAAGACGCGAAAGCCGGTGTCGACGGGCGCGTGTTCGGCGGGCAAGAGGCTGCCGGCAGCTTTGACTTTTTCGGCCTGTTCGGCTTCGATCTTGGCCCCGGCGCGGCGCAGGCGCTCGGCGGTGATCTCGAAAATCGTCGCTTCGGGCTTGCCCAAAGTTTCGGTCACAAAAGTGTGGGCTTCCTTTTGCTTTTTCGGGTCAATCGGCTGGGGAATCTGGACGAGGATGAATTGACGCTTGCCGCCGTCTTCGGCGTTCAGGCGCATAACTGCTTCGCCCGTGGTGCCGCTACCTGCAAAAAAATCAATTACCAAATCCTCTGGACTTGTTGTAATTTGAAAGATTTTTCTTAATAAACCGGTTGGTTTTGGATTATCGAAAGGTGCATGGCCTTGAAAAATTGCCTTCAGTTCTTTGCGTGCGCTGTCAGTGTGACCAACTTCGTCATAAGACCAGTACGTATTGGGAATAATTCCTTGCTGTACTTCATTTAAATAGCGTTTTAATTGTGGCGCACCATCATCATTTTTTCCAAAGAAAACCCTACCTTCAGAAATCCACTCTTGCATTTTGGATTCGCTTGTCAGCCAGCAACGCCCTCGGGTTGGGAGATACTTTTTCCCTGTATTCGGGTTTGTAATTTCGTATAGATAAGATTCGGATATTGTTTTGACGGTTAGATTGTCGGGGCGCCATTTTCCTTTTCCATCATTGCTGTCAAATTTGTAAAGCGAATCCTGTTTGTCTGTTCTAGGTAAAAGAAGGCGATTAAATTCCTGTGATTTTTGGTATACAAGCACGTAATCATGCATTGAAGGTATTCCAATGGAATCGTTTGATGCTGCATATCTTTTGTGCCAAATAATATTGGCTACAAAATTCTCCTGCCCAAACACTTCATCGCAAAGCAACTTCAACTGCGCCTGCTCGTTGTCGTCAATCGAGATAAAAATCACGCCGTCATCGCGCAATAAATCCTTGGCCAGCAGCAAACGCGGGTACATGAACGACAGCCAGCCGCTGTGCGTGCGGGC
>JAYVCL010000210.1:0-7064 GCA_043749975.1 Burkholderiales bacterium | reverse complement strand
CGTGGATGGAGTCGGTCAAGCGCTTCTTCGGCGTGCTGCTGCTGGGCGTGGCCTGGTGGATCCTGAGCCCGGTGCTGGCAGGCCCGATCGGCGTCGCCGGCTGGGGCGTGCTGATGCTCGTCGCCGCCACCTCGTTGGGTGCCTTCGATCGCCTGCATGATGTCGAGGGTGCCGGGGCCCGCTTGGGCAAGGCCTTCGGTGTGGCGCTGGCGGTGCTGGGGGCGGCGCAGATCGTCGGCGCGGCGGCGGGCTCGTCGGACGCTTTGCAGCCGCTGCTGCGCTTCGCGCAGAAGACTTCCACGACCGGCGCCGACGTGGCGGGCGTACAGGCATCGGACGCCGAAGCGCCTCATTTCCAGCGCGTGCGCGATGTGACCGAACTCGACGCCGCGGTGCGCAGCGCAGGCCGCCCGGTGATGCTCGACTTCTACGCCGATTGGTGCGTGAGCTGCAAGGAGATGGAGCGCTTCACCTTCAACGACCCTCGGGTGCGTGCACGGCTCGACAAGGCCTTGCTGCTGCAAGTCGATGTGACCCGCAACTCGGCGGCCGACCGTGAATTGCTGAAGCGCTACAAGCTGTTCGGCCCGCCGGGCATCCTGTTCTTCGATGCGCAAGGCCGCGAGCTGGCGTCGCTGCGCGTCATCGGCTATCAAGACACCGCGCGTTTCCTCGACAGTTTGAGCGGCGCCGGCCTGTGAGCGCGACGCCAGCGCGCGTCGTCGCGCGCAGCGCCCGCTACCCCACCGCGTCGTCGCCCGCCGCCTTCGCCATCTCCTTGGTCAGGATCTGGAGCTGGGCGCGCAGAGCCATGAAACTGGCGGTTTCGAGACGCGTCTGGCAGGCGATGCCCTGCTGGATGCGGGCCACAGGATCGTGCAGCGCACGCCCTGCGCTCGTGAGCTGGATGCGCAGGTTGCGCTTGTCGGCCGGGTCGCGCGCGCCGCTGACAAGCCCGGTGGCGACGAGCCGTTTCACCAGCGGCGTGATCGTGCTCGAATCCAGATCCAGCCGCCCGGCCAGGCTTTTGACGGTTTGCTCGCCGTGCTGCCACAGCACCAGCATGGCGAGGTACTGTGAATACGTCAGCCCCAGTTTGGCCAGCGGCGCCCGGTAGGCCCGGGTGATGGAATTGGTGGCGGCGTACAGCGCGAAACAAAGCTGATCGTCGAGCCGCAACGACGCGTTGGATGGACTCATGGCTGTGTCGCTCAAGGGTCGGTCGGAACTCATCTCTCGATTGTCGTCGCTGCGCTGCGCAGCGTGGTTCGAGTCCATCATCTGAGCGCTGCCGCCGCCATGGTTTCAGGCGTTGTGGCGAGAAACTTTCCGAGGTGGGCGGCGCTGACGAGACCGCCCCGATCAACGGCTGCAGCGAAGGGCATCTCTGCGCGCAAGTTGCCCATCTTGCGGGACATCTCGATCCCTTCACTGCCACCCACGAAGACCGGGAAATCGATTTGGTTGTCTCGAACGAAGCGCTCGATTCGGTCCGACTGGTCGACCCCGATGCCCACCACCTGCAGCCCGCTGGCGCGGTACTTGTTCCGCAGTGCGACCAGGGCTTTCGCCTCGTCGCGGCATTCGACACACCACGTGGCCCAGAAATAGACCACCACCGGCTTGCCTTCGAACGACCGCAACGGGACCACACTGCTGCTGAACTGTTTGAACGATGCGGCGAACAGTGCGTCGCCCTTGGCCTTCAGATAGGCCGCGGTCGGTTGCGCGGGCGGATTGACGCGTTTCGGCCCGAACACGAACCAGGTCGCTGCGATGGCGAGCAACGCGAGCAGCGTTGTCAAAACTCTCATGGCCCGGCGTGCCGTGTCGGCGGCGCTTCAGGCTGGTTCGCGCGCTCTTGCCAGGCTCGGTAGTCGAACGACCAGCGGCTCTTGATGAACGACATCGCAGCAACGATCTGTTCGCGGCTCAGTTGCTGACCGAAGGCCGGCATGTTGCCTTGGTAGTCGGGCGGTCGGTCAAGGCCTGCGACCAGGCCTTGCTGCACCACGTGGATCAGGTAGGCGTCGGAGTGGTGCCAGGTGTGGCCCGACTCGTCGTGCGGCGGCGCGGGCAAGCGGCCATCCGGCCCGGGGCGTTGCCAGCCGGCCTGGCCTTGCAGATTCGCGCCGTGGCAGGCGGCACAGTGATTCGCGTAGACCGCCTTGCCCAGTTCAACCAGTGCCGGGTTGTCAGCGTCGATGCGGTCCGCCGCCGGCGCTCGCTGGACCGCGAACACCAGCAGCCCCGCGAGGTACGCCCCGAGCGCGATCGACAGATAGATCCCGTACTTCTTCGCCACATGCCACTCCAGGAAAAGCCGGTGCAACTGTAACGCTGGCCATGCGTTTGTGGCGCGGCAAGCGCTGCCGCGCGACTTGAAGCAGCACGGGGTTCCCCCATGTGCAGCCACGCGGTAGCATGCAACCCGCTGACCTTTGGAGGAAACCACATGATTCGCAAAATCTGGCTCGCCGCTTTCGCACTCGTCGCCACGCTCGGTTTGAGCGGCTGTGGCTACAACGACTTTCAACGGCTCGACGAACAAGTCAAGGCCAGTTGGTCGGAGGTGCTGAACCAGTACCAACGCCGCTCCGACCTGATCCCCAACATCGTTGCCACCGTCAAGGGCGAGGCCAATTTCGAGCAAGAGACGCTGACCAAGGTGATCGAGGCGCGGTCCAAGGCGACCAGCATCCAGGCCACGCCCGAACTCATCAACGACCCCGCGGCATTCCAGAAGTTTCAGGCCGCACAGGGCGAACTCACGGGTGCCTTGAGCCGCCTGATGGTGGTGGCCGAGCAGTACCCCAACCTGAAGGCGAATGCGGCGTTCCAGGACCTGCGGGTGCAGCTCGAAGGCACCGAGAACCGGGTCACGGTGGCGCGCAACCGCTACATCAAGGAAGTGGCGGCCTACAACGTGCTGGCGCGCAGCTTCCCGAGCAACCTGACCGCCATGATCTTCAGCTACGGCGTGAAGCCGAGCTTCACGGTACAGAACGAGGCGCAAATTTCAACGCCGCCCGCAGTGAGCTTCGACAAGCCCGCATCGAAGTGATTTCGCGGCCCCGCAGGCCATGAGTTTTTGCTTCTCGCGTGGGCTGGCGCTGTGCGCTGCCGCGCTGCTGTGCTTCGGTGCCGGCGTGCGCGCACAAGACGTGCTGCCGGTGCCGCCCATCGCGGCCCAGGTGATCGACCAGACCGCCACCCTCGATGCAGCGCAACTTGCGGCGCTGGTTGCCAAGCTGGCGGCGCTCGAGCAGCAAACCGGCACGCAGATGGCGGTGTTGCTGGTGCCCACCACGGCACCGGAAGACATCGCGTCGTATGCGCAGCGGGTGGCCGACCAGTGGAAGATCGGCCGCCGCGACGTGGGCGACGGCGTCGTCATCATCGTGGCCAAAGCCGATCGGCGGGTTCGCATCGAAGTCGCCAAAACGCTGGAAGGTGCGATTCCCGACCTGGCCGCCAAACGCATCGTCAGCGAGCAGATCAGCCCGGCATTCAAGGCCGGCGACTACGCCGGCGGCCTGAACGCGGCGGTGGACAAGCTGTCAGCGCGCATCAAGGGCGAGGCGCTTCCCGAGCCGAAGGCGCGCGGCTCGGGTGGCACCACCCTGGGGGTGCAATGGGAAGAACTGGCGATGTTCTTTTTCATCGGTGTGCCCTTGCTCGGTGCCGTGTTGACCGGCCTTTTCGGTCGCAAGCTGGGCTCGCTGGTGACCGGTGGTGCGGCCGGCGGCATCGGCTGGTGGCTCACGGCCAGCGGCCTGCTGGCAGGCGCGGCAGGGGTGGTCGCGGTGGTGCTGGTGGGCATCCTGGGCATCGGTGCGGCGCGCAGTGCGGGCGGGCTGGGCTCTCGCCGCGGCGGTGGCTTTCCGCCCGTCATCTGGGGCGGCGGCGGTGGCGGAAGCAGCGGCGGCGGCGGTGGCTTCAGCTCGGGCGGAGGTGGCGATTTTGGTGGCGGCGGCGCCTCCGGCGATTGGTGACTGAAGGCAAGACCATGGCCAAGCTCACCCGCATCCTCAAACACCGCTGGCTCGACGAAACCGACGCCAAGCGCGCTCTGGGTGCCGGCGCGCTCGACCGCATCGAGGCCCGCGTCAAGGCCAGCGAGCAGCGCCACAGCGGCGAGATCCGTGTCTGCGTCGAAGCCGGCCTGCCGCTGTCGTACCTGTGGCGCGATGCCGCGGCGCGCGAACGTGCCGTCACCCTTTTCGGCAAGCTGCGCGTGTGGGACACCGAGCGCAACAACGGGGTGCTGATCTACCTGTTGCTGGCCGAACGGCAGATCGAGGTCGTGGCCGACCGCGGGCTCAACGCGCAGGTCTCATCGGCGCAGTGGGCAGCGCTGCTGGGCGGCATGTCGGCTGCGTTCAAGGCGGGGCAGTTCGAAGCCGGCTTGATCGCTGCCGTGGATGCGATCGACGGCCTGCTGTTGGCGCACTTCGCGGTGTCTGCCGACGCGGCCAACCGCAACGAACTGCCAGACCGCCCGGCGCTGCTTTGAGCGGTCGATAAAAAACCCGCCGAGCTTGAGCCGGGCGGGTTTTCTGGGGCGTGCCTGACTCACCTTTTGCGAAACTTCCGCAGCGCCGCGATCTGTGCCGCCATGGCCGCGAACTCGCCTTGTGCCTTGGCGAAGTCGATGTCGTTCTTGGCATTTTTCATCGCCTCTTCGGCCTGCTTCTTGGCCGCGTCGGCCTTGGCTTCGTCCAGGTCCTTGCCGCGAATCGCGGTGTCGGCGAGCACGGTCACGATGCCCGGCTGCACTTCGAGGATGCCGCCGGCCACGAAGACGAATTCTTCCTGGTCGTTGTCGGCCCGCACGATGCGCACCGCTCCGGGCTTGATGCGGGTGATCAGCGGCGTGTGGCGCGGGTAGATGCCGAGCTCGCCCATCTCGCCGGGCAGCGCGACGAATTTGGCTTCGCCGGAGAAGATCGATTCTTCGGCGGAGACCACGTCGACGTGGAGTGTTGCCATGCTCGGGTGTCCTTAGAGGTTCACGAGATTCATTGAATCTTCTTGGCTTTTTCGATCGCTTCGTCGATCGTGCCGACCATGTAGAACGCTTGCTCGGGCAAGCTGTCGCACTCGCCGTTGACGATCATCTTGAAACCCCGAATGGTTTCTTTCAGCGACACGTACTTGCCCGGCGAACCAGTGAACACTTCGGCCACGAAGAAGGGCTGGCTCAAAAAGCGCTGGATCTTGCGCGCGCGCGCCACGGCCAGCTTGTCTTCGGGGGCCAGTTCGTCCATGCCCAGAATCGCGATGATGTCGCGCAACTCTTTGTAGCGCTGCAAGATGCCCTGCACCGCACGCGCGGTGTTGTAGTGGTCTTCGCCGACCACGTTCGGGTCGAGCTGGCGGCTGGTCGAGTCCAGCGGGTCGACCGCCGGGTAGATGCCGAGCGAGGCGATGTCACGGCTCAACACCACGGTCGAGTCCAGGTGGGCAAAAGTGGTGGCGGGCGACGGGTCGGTCAGGTCGTCCGCCGGCACGTACACCGCCTGAATCGACGTGATGGAACCCACCTTGGTCGACGTGATGCGCTCCTGCAGCCGGCCCATCTCCTCGGCCAGGGTCGGCTGGTAGCCCACCGCCGAAGGCATGCGGCCCAGCAGGGCCGACACTTCGGTGCCGGCCAGCGTGTAGCGGTAAATGTTGTCGACGAAAAACAGCACGTCCTTGCCTTCGTCGCGGAACGACTCGGCGATGGTCAGGCCGGTCAGCGCGACACGCAAGCGGTTGCCTGGCGGCTCGTTCATCTGGCCGTAGACCATGGCCACTTTCGAGTCTTCGAGCTTCTCCAGGTTCACGACGCCCGAGTCGGCCATCTCGTGATAGAAGTCGTTGCCCTCGCGGGTGCGCTCGCCCACGCCCGCAAAAACAGACAATCCTGAGTGCGCCTTGGCGATGTTGTTGATGAGCTCCATCATGTTCACCGTCTTGCCCACGCCGGCACCGCCGAACAGGCCCACCTTGCCGCCCTTGGCGAACGGGCACACCAGGTCGATCACCTTGATGCCGGTCTCGAGCAGGTCTTGCGACGGGCTCAACTCGTCGTACGACGGCGGCTTGCGGTGGATCGACATGGTGAGCTCCTGGCTCACCGGACCGCGCTCGTCGATGGGCGCGCCCAGCACGTCCATGATGCGGCCCAAGGTGGCGCGGCCGACCGGCACCATGATGGGGTTCGAGGTGTTGCGTACCATCAAGCCGCGACGCAGGCCGTCGGACGAGCCCAGCGCAATCGTTCGCACCACGCCGTCGCCGAGCTGCTGCTGAACTTCGAGCGTGAGGTTGGAGCCGTCCAGCTTCAGCGCGTCGTAGATCTTCGGCATGGCGTCGCGTGGAAACTCCACGTCCACCACCGCGCCGATGCACTGGACGATCTTGCCTTCTGTTGTTGACACTGCGGACATGTTCTTTCCTTTGAAGCTTTGCTTGAGGTTCAGGCGGTGGGTCAAACTGCGGCCGCACCGGCCACGATTTCCGACAGTTCTTTGGTGATCGCGGCTTGGCGCGTGCGGTTGTAGATCAGCTTCAATTCGCCGATCACGCTGCCCGCGTTTTCAGTCGCCGACTTCATCGCCACCATGCGGGACGAATGCTCCGACGCCATGTTCTCGGCCACCGCCTGGTAGACCAGCGCCTCGGTGTAACGAACCAGCAGCTCGTCGATCACCGTTTCGGCGTTGGGTTCGTAGATGTAGTCCCAACTGTGCGTGCCCGCGCCGACGGCCTTGTTGTCTGCGGCCATGGTCGTGGTCGACAGCGGCAGCAGTTGCTGCACCACCGGCTCTTGCTTCATGGTGTTGATGAAGCGGGTGTAGCAAAGGTAGACCGCGCTCAGCCTGCCTTCGGCATACGCATCAAGCAGCACTTTTATCGGGCCGATCAGCTTGTCGAGATGTGGCTTGTCGCCCAGGTGCGTTGCGTGCGACACCACTTTCACGCCGATGCGGTTCAAAAAGCCGAGGCCCTTGTTGCCGATCGCCACGGCTTCGCTCTTGATGCCACGGCCGTCGAGCTCCTTGAGCTGGGCCGTC
>JAYVCL010000209.1:0-9505 GCA_043749975.1 Burkholderiales bacterium | reverse complement strand
TCTTGGCCCATAGCTATGGCTATGAGCCGGCGAACCTGACAAAAACTGTCCTCGCTGGGGCCAATTTTCGCTTCGACGCCCCAAGTCCGACAGGCTCCTAGGCAACTTCTTGCGCTCGGCGTCGGTAAGACGCTGCCCGTCGACCTCTGCCGCGCTGAGCGTGTAGTAGCCCAGGATGCGCTCGGGCTGCGCCGAGTCGGTGAGTACATAGACCGAACTGATGCCGCGTCGGCGGTGCTGCTCGGCGAAGCGATGGAGGTATTCGTCCAACGCGAGCACGCCGCACTCGAAGCCTCGCCGGTGGTGGATGGCCGGGTCGAGTGGCAGGTCATCAAGCACGCCGCACCTTGCGGCGGGACTGTGTCAGTGCAGCCTTGAGGGCCGGGTTCGGCGCAAAGGCCGAATCCAGCGCACTTGCGAACGCGGTGAAATCGCGGTCGGTGAGCGTGAGCCGCGCTTCTCGTTCGAGCAGCACCTGCGCTTTCTCCTTGGCGGCTGCGCGCACAAAGCCGGCCATGGTGGTGCCCAGCAGGGCGGCGGCCTTGGCCACGATGGCTTTCTCGTCGGCATCCATCTTGAGGTCGAAGCGTGCGGCGGTGGTCATGACCAACTCCAGAGCAATGGTACGGCATTTTACCGTACTTGAGGACGTTGTGCCTACAGGGCCAGCCGGGCCAGCTCGGTCGCGTGCCGGTCGTCATCCACGCTCCCTCCCTGCAACCGGCGCGCGGGTGTACGCTGCACAACGCAGGGCATGCCCTGCACGGTGTGCTCGGCCCGTTTGGACGCAGCGCACTGACGGCTCAACGGTTGGCAAACCATGAGGAGTGCGTGATGTCGGACCATGTCTACAAGCTCGTCGAACTGGTCGGATCGTCGGCCACCAGCACCGACGACGCGATCCGCAATGCGATCGAAACGGCGGCAAAGACGCTGCGCCAGATCGACTGGTTCGAGGTGATCCAGACGCGCGGTCACGTGGCCGACGGCAAGGTGGCGCATTTTCAGGTCACGTTGAAGCTGGGCTTCCGGCTCGAAGCCTGAGCCTCTGAGCCTCTGAGGCTTCAGCGGAGCTGCCCGTGAGACGCTGCGAATGGTTGCTGTGTGCTCTGGCCCTGCTGGCGGGGCTGGCCGGTGCGGGCGGGGCCACAGCGGCCAGCATGGAGCCGGTTTTTGTTCTGCGCGTCGACGGTGCCATCGGCCCGGCCACCGCAGATCACGTCAAGCGCACGCTGGAGCGGGCCGCGCGCGAGCACGCACAACTCGTCGTGTTGCAACTGGACACGCCAGGCGGGCTGGACAGCGCCATGCGCAGCATCGTCAGGGACATCCTCGCGTCGCCGGTGCCGGTGGCGGGCTTCGTGTCGCCGCCCGGTGCGCGCGCGGCCAGCGCCGGCACCTACATCCTCTACGCGACGCATGTCGCGGCGATGGCACCGGCCACCAACCTCGGTGCCGCGACGCCGATCGCCGTCGGCTTGCCCATGCCGGGAGCTGGCGCGCAGCCCGACGCGCGGCCGCCCGGCCTGGCGTCGGCACCCGAGGCGAACCCCGACACACTGACCGCCAAGCGCGTCAACGACGCCGCCGCCTACATCCGCAGCCTGGCGCAACTGCGGGGTCGTGATGTCGCGTGGGCCGAGCAGGCGGTGCGCGAGTCGGTGAGCCTGTCTGCAAGCGACGCGCTGGCACGCAAGGTGATCGACCTCATCGCCGTCGACGTGAGCGATCTGCTGCGCCAACTCGACGGCCGCGTGCTGAGCCTGGGCGATTCCGGCGCAGGCACGGTGACGCTGGCCACGGCACAGGCCGCCATCGTCGCCGTCGAACCCGATTGGCGCGGGCGGCTGCTGGCGGTGATCAGCGACCCGGGTCTGGCGCTGGTGCTGATGATGATCGGCGTTTACGGCTTGCTGTTCGAGTTCATGAACCCGGGTTTCGTGTTGCCCGGTGTGATCGGTGGCGTCTGCCTTTTGCTGGCGTTGTGGGGCTTGCAGATGCTGCCCATCAACCACGCCGGCCTGGGCCTGGTGCTGCTGGGGATCGCCTTCTTCGTCGCCGAGGCCTTCGTGCCGAGCTACGGCGCGCTCGGTGTCGGGGGCATCGCGGCCTTCGCCTTCGGCGCGTTGCTGCTGATCGATACCGACGTGCCGGACTTCGGCATTCCGCTGTCGTTGATCAGCGTCCTGGCGCTGGCCTCGGCCGCGTTCGTCATCGGCCTGTCCGGCATGGCCGCCAAAGCGCGTCGGCGACCCTTGGTCAGCGGCGCACAGCGAATGATCGGCGCGTCGGGCGAGGTCATCGAGTCGGGTGGGCCGGAAGGCTGGGCCTCGGTTGAGGGCGAACGCTGGCACGTGCGCGCTGCACAGGCCCTGTACCCGGGTCAGCGCGTGCGCGTCACGCGCATCGACGGGCTCACGCTCGAGGTCAGCCCGGTCGCCCCAGTCACCGCAGTCACAGCAGCGCAAGGAGCCTCGCGATGATCGGCATCCCGGTCGGTATTTTGGCTGTCGTGGTCTTGCTCGTGGTGTTTGCCACCAGTTCGCTGCGCATCCTGCGCGAGTACCAGCGCGGGGTGGTGTTCCAGCTCGGGCGCTTCTGGCGCGTCAAAGGCCCGGGCCTGGTGATCCTGATTCCTGGCGTTCAACAGATGGTGCGTATCGACCTGCGCATCGTGGTGATGGACGTGCCGAGCCAGGACGTGATCTCGCGCGACAACGTGACCTTGAAGGTGAACGCCGTGCTGTATTTCCGCGTCGTCGATCCGCAACGGGCGGTGATCCAGGTCGAGAACTTTCTGGCCGCCACCAGCCAGCTCGCGCAGACCACGCTCCGCGCGGTGCTCGGCAAGCACACGCTGGACGAAATGTTGTCCGAGCGTGAGCGCCTGAACCTGGACCTGCAGAAGATCCTCGACAGCCAGACCGATGCCTGGGGCATCAAGGTCACCAACGTCGAGATCAAGCATGTCGACCTGAACGAAAGCATGATCCGCGCGATCGCGCGACAGGCAGAAGCCGAGCGTGAACGTCGCGCCAAGGTGATCCACGCCGAGGGCGAACTGCAGGCCGCAGAGAAGCTTGCGCAAGCCGCAGAGATCCTCGCCATGCAGCCGCTGGCGATCCAGTTGCGCTACCTGGAAACGCTGACCGTGATTGCCGCAGACAAGAATTCGACCATCGTTTTTCCGCTGCCCATGGACATCGTCGTGCCGCTGCTCGACGCGCTGAAGCGGCACCCGCCTGATGCGGGTTGATGCAACCACGACCCGCCACCTTCTATCAAGCATTTCGGCGAGCCAGCGCCTATTCTTTACATGCCGTGATGGACACCTCAAAGGAGACGACTCAAATGACT
The DNA here is from genome assembly GCA_043749975.1 of Burkholderiales bacterium. Taxonomy (GTDB): domain Bacteria; phylum Pseudomonadota; class Gammaproteobacteria; order Burkholderiales; family Burkholderiaceae_C; genus JANYJJ01. Next base: position 6,148 of record JAYVCL010000209.1, on the reverse strand, counting down.
GCTGCGACGCAAGACCGCCAGAAAGCCGCCGCAAAGCCGACCACCGAACTCGATGCGATCATCATCGGTGCCGGGTTCTCGGGCATGTACATGCTGAAATCGCTGCGCGACAAGCTCGGCATGAAGGTGAAGGTGATCGAGGCCGGCACAGGCGTTGGCGGCACCTGGTACTGGAACCGCTACCCCGGCGCGCGCTGCGACTCGGACAGCTACATCTACTGCTACACCTTCGACAAGAACTTGCTGCAGGAATGGGAGTGGTCCGAGCGCTACCCCGAGCAAGACGAAATCCTGCGCTACCTCGAGCACTGCGCCGATCGCTTCGACCTGAAACCCGACATCCAGTTCGGCACCCGGGTCATCGAGACGGTCTACGATGAAAAGGCCAACCGCTGGACCGTGCGCACCGACAAGGGCGATGTCGTCTCGGCGCGCTTCGTCATCGCGGCCGTGGGAAGCCTCTCCACGGCCAACGTGCCGAAGTTCAAGGGCCTCGATTCGTTCAAGGGCAAGGCGTACCACACCAGCCAGTGGCCGCACGAGGGCGTCGATTTCACCAACAAGCGGGTGGGAGTCATCGGCACCGGGGCCACCGCGGTGCAGGCGATTCCCGAAATCGCGCAGCAGGCCAAGCACCTGACGGTGTTCCAGCGCACCGCCAACTACTGCGTGCCGGCGCGCAACGGCAAGGTCGACCCCGACGTGGTGAAGGCGCGCAAGACCGACTACGACGGCGTGGTTCAGCGCACGCGCGAATCGTTCTTCGGCCAAGAGCATTACTTCATCCCGAAGTCGGCGCTGCAGGCCACCCCCGAGGAGCGCGAGCACGAATTCGACCGGATGTGGGACGCTGGCGGTTTCGCCTTCTGGCTCGGCAACTACCAGGACATGTTCTTCAGCCAGGAAGCCAACGACCTGTGCGCCGACTACATCAAGCGCAAGATTCGCAAGACGGTGAAAGACCCGGCCGTGGCCGAACAGCTGATCCCCAAAGGCTACGCCTACGGTACCAAGCGCCAGCCGCTGGACACCAACTACTACGAAACCTTCAACAAGGACAACGTGCTGCTGGTCGACGCCAGCGATGCCCCGATCCAGGAGATCACGCCGAAGGGCATCCGCGCCGGCGGCATCGAGCATGAACTCGACATCATCGTCATCGCCACCGGCTTCGACGCGATGACCGGCCCGCTGAAGAATCTGGGCGTCAAGGGCCGCGGCGGCGTGTCGCTGACGCAGGAGTGGCAGGACGGCCCGCAAACCTACCTCGGCCTGATGATCGCGGGCTTCCCGAACCTGTTCACGATCACCGGCCCGCAGAGCCCTTCGGTGTTGTCGAACATGCCGGTGTCGATCGAGCAGCATGTCGAGTGGGTCACCGAATGCATCGACCACATGCGCCGCAACAAGCTGACCACGCTCGAGGCGACGCCGCAGGCGCAGGAGCAGTGGGTCGCGCATGTGGCCGAGATTGCCAACATGACGCTGATGCCGGGTGCCAACTCCTGGTACATGGGAGCGAACATTCCCGGCAAGCCGCGCCGCTTCCTGCCCTACCTCGGCCCGGAAGGCGTTGGCGGCTACCGCAAGAAGTGCGACGAGGTGGCAGCGAAGGGTTACGAGGGCTTTGTTTTGTCTTGAGCCGCCGAAGCGAAGCGCCTATGCAATTGCGCAGGGCAGGCGGCTCAAACTCAGGCCTTCTCTGCACAACTGCGCAGGTGCTTCGTTGCGGCCTGAGCCGCCGAAGCGAAGCACCTTAGCAGGCCTTTATTCCGCAAGCTCGATGTCATAGCCCCGCTCGACCCACGCTTCGATGCCGCCGGCCAGCGGGCGCACGCGTTTGAAGCCAGCCTGCATCAACTTGTTGGCGACCACAGCAGCACTCGCCTCGTTGGGGCAGGCGCAGTAGACAATCACCTCGCGGGTTATCTGCTGGTGCAGTCCTTGCGCCCGCAGGCTTTCGTCGAACGCATTGCTGTCGATCCACACCGCGCCCGGAATGCGCCCCTGTTTCTGGCTCAACAGCGAACGTACGTCGACGATCAACGGTCCTTCTCCGTTGGCGATCATGGTCTTCAATTCCTCGCTGCTCACGCGCGCCATGCGCAGCGTGCGAATCAGTTGGTAGCGCTGCAAGGCCCTGGCCGCGAGGTACAGCAGCAGCATGCCAACGAGCGCCGTCAGGCCCCAGCGGCCGGCCTGATTGAAGACCTCGATCACCTCATTCACCGCGTCGCGAAAAAGCCAGCCCAAGCTCACGGCCACACCGCTCCACAGCAACGCGCCGAGCGTGTCGAACAGCACAAAGCTCAACAACCGCGTGCGCATCAAACCGGCCATGCTGGTCGCCACGGCGGCAAATCCGGGCACGAACTTGGCGACCATGAGCGAGGGTGCGCCCCAGCGTTCGTAGATGTTCTCGGTCTGGCGCACGCAACTGTCCGGTGACAGCGAGAGCCTGCACAAAAGGCGCAACACCCGGCGGCCAAGCCGGGCACCTGCGAAGTACCAGATCAGATCGGCGATCAGGCTCGCAGCGGTTGCCACCGCAATCACCTGCGCCAGCGTGATGTCGCCGCGCCCGGCGATGGCACCGACCACGATCAGCGTCGGATACGCCGGTACCGGCACACCGAGTTGCAGGGCCAGCACATTGGCAAAGACCAGCCACAGGCCATATTGCTCGATCAGTGTCAGGAGCAGTTGCATCGATGTTCGATTTCACCAGGGTTGTGTGACCGCGCTCAGGGTGAGCCCGTGCCGAGTTGCGCAGGTGCAGCGCATCACGGCGCACGATGCCACACATTGGGCGTGCCACTGCGCCTGGCAAGCGGGCGCGACAGCCACACAACGCGAATCCCGGACCACCCCTGGATCCCGACCACCTGGCCCGACGCGGTGACGGTGCGCGGCTTCATCTACGACGTGGACACCGGCAAGCTCGAGGAAGTCAGTTTTCGGGGCCCGATGGGGTCGTTCGGTTGACGCGTTGAACGCAGCGTTCGGGCGTTATGTACGGCATCGCGATTTGCGGCATCATTTACAGGATGAAGACGTTCAAGCTTTCGAATCTGTCGCTTCGGCAGTCTTTACCGGCATGGCTGCGCAGCCTCTTCGTGGCAGGTCTCGCAGCCGCATCCGCAGTTGCAGCCGCAGCGGATGCCGCAGACGCGCGGCTGCTGGGTTGTTGGCGCGCCGAACGCGTCGAGCACACTCTGGCCGACGGCAGCCTGTGGACCGACATCGGCGGCTGCACGCTCAGGTTTGAAGCCGAGCGCATCACGTCGGCCTGCGCGCTGCGCGCAGGCAACCTGCCGATCCGCTACACCTACAGCATCACCGCGCCAGGCACCTACCGCGCACGCATCGCCGAGCATCCCGCGCAACAGCAGGCCGTGGGCAGCGAACGCGACTACGCCTACCGCATCGAAGGCGACAGGCTGTTCATCACCACCTTCCCGCAATCGGCGCTGCCGCTGCCGACGAGTCGCGCCGTGAAGGTGGAGTCGGTGTCGGTCAAGGTCGATTCGCAAACCGATCTCAAAGACCGCAGCGACCGCGAGAAAGCCGGCTGCGAGGGCCGTCTGGTGCTGGGCGAAGGCGCTGTGGTGCTGGCCGAAGCGACACTCTCGCGCTGAGAGCGCCCCCAGGCCGACGAAGGGGTTAGCTCGACTCCGGGCGACGCAGCTCAATTTCCCACTTGACGGGGCGGCGCGTGACGCCGAGAGTGGATTATGGACAACGAAGAATTCGCGGCGCTGCGCCAGCACATGCTCGCCGTTATCGCCGCCAAGACGATCTATTGCTGCGCCCAACTGGGCAAGGCGGCACTCAGTGCGCGCGTTATGCTGGCCATGGCCACGGTGCTGCGCCACGAGTTCGTGCCGCTGGAGCTGCAGCCTCACGCTTACGGCGACGCTCCTTTGCCGATCGGCTTCGGCAAGACGATTTCGCAGCCGTTCATCGTCGCCGTGATGACCGATCTGCTCGATCTGCAGCCCGACGACACGGTTTTGGAGATCGGCACCGGGCTGGGCTACCAGACGGCGATCCTGTCCGCGCTGGCGCAACGGGTCTACAGCGTAGAGCTGATTGAAGAGCTTGCCGAACAGGCGCGGCGCCGGCTGGCTCGGCAATGCCGTGCCAACATCAGTTTCAAGATCGGCAACGGCTACCGCGGCTGGCCGGAACACGCGCCGTTCGACAAGGTGATCGTCACCGCCGCGCCCGAGTTGATTCCGCCGTCGCTCATCTACCAGTTGAAGCCCGGCGGCAAGATGGTGCTCCCCGCCGGCCTTCCCGATGCACAGCAACTCATCCTGCTCGAGAAGAACGCGGATGGTGCGGTATCGACCCGGGATATCTTTGCAGTGGAGTTCTCATTGCTTGACGACGAGGCCGCCGGCTGACATTCGCGTGCACCGGTTGAAGGGGCACACACCTCGTGTCACACCGCGTTTCAAATCGTTTCTTCGGTACCTGTACGCTTCCGCGTCGCATCAAGAAACTGGCACTTCGCATGCTCGGCCAATCCAGACCTGTCCCTTTCAACCCTTACGGTCGACGGCGCTCGCGTTGGCGCTTGCCGCGCTGGTTGGTGCTGCTGCTCAGCGGCACCGTGATCGGCGCAGGCGGCGTCGTCTTCGTCCAGGAACGCTACCTGCCGCCGCGGCTGTCTGCCGATGCGTCGACGCAACTGCGCGCCTCGTTCGAACGGGCCGACGCCGAGCGGCTGCGCTTGAACGGCGAAAGCGGCAAAACCGCGAAGCGGCTCGAAACCGCACTGGCCGAGCAGCAAGGGCTGGCTGATGAATTGGCTGCAACCCGCGCGACCGCCGAGCGGCTGCGCGAGGACGTGGCCTCGGCGGTGCGGGCGCTGCCGCCCGACCCGCGTGGCGGCGGCGTCGAGGTGCGGGCGGGGAGGTTCACGGCAAGGGAAGGCACGCTGGCGTACGACGTGGTGCTCACACGCGAACGCGCGACGGGCAAGCCGATGAGCGGCGTGATGCAGATCCTGGTGGTCGGCGACCCCGGGCGGGGCACCGAAACCACGCTCACGCTGAAGCCGGTCGCTCTGGTCATCGGCAGCCACGAAATCGTTCGCGGCAGCCTGCCGCTGCCGGTGGGCTTCCGGCCACGGCAGGCGACGATTCAGGTGCTGGACCACACCGCCGGCAAGGCCTTGGGCATGCGCGTGTTGCCGGTCAAGTAGCCCACCGGTTCAGCGCCGGTCTGAGCCAGCCGCCTGGACGCCAGACAAGCCGCTGTCCGGTGCAAAGGACGCGAAGGAAAGTCAAGCGGTGATCGGTTCAATCTTTGCGCTGCCGCTTGCAGTGCTAGCCTTCGCTTGCGACAGTCTCGTGGTCGCAAACGGCGCGGCGCGGCGCTTCGGCCGCTGACGCTTCGCGAGGAATCGGGCGATGGGCCATGCACAAACGGTCGGCAACCACGTCTACCGCTTCGACGATCTGAAGGTGCTGCTCGCCAAGGCGACGCCACTGCGCTCGGGCGACCAACTGGCGGGTATTGCCGCTGGTTCGGCAGAAGAACGCATGGCGGCGCGGCTCGCGCTGGCCGACCTGCCGCTTTCGACCTTCTTGCGAGATGCCGTGATCCCATACGAGGACGACGAGGTCACCCGGCTGATCGTCGACTCGCACGACGCCGCAGCGTTCGCGCCGGTGTCGCACCTCACGGTCGGCGACTTTCGCGATTGGCTGTTGTCGGATGCCGTCAGCAGCGAAACGCTGGCCGCACTCGCGCCCGGCCTGACGCCCGAGATGGTCGCCGCAGTCAGCAAGCTGATGCGCAATCAGGACCTGATTTTGGCGGCCCGCAAGTGCCGTGTCGTCACGCGCTTTCGCAACACCATCGGCCTGCCGGGGCGGCTCTCGGTGCGGCTGCAGCCGAACCACCCGACCGACGACCTCAAGGGCATCGCGGCGTCGATGCTCGACGGGTTGCTGTACGGCTGCGGCGACGCGGTGATCGGCATCAACCCCGCCAGCGACAGCCTGCCGGTGCTGTCGTCGCTGGTCGGTATGCTGGCCGAGGTGATCGCGCGTTACGAGATCCCGACGCAAAGCTGCGTGCTGACGCATGTGACCCACACGCTGCGCATGATCGAGGCCGGCGTGCCGGTGGATCT
>JAYVCL010000208.1:0-27470 GCA_043749975.1 Burkholderiales bacterium | reverse complement strand
TGGATTGACGGTGGGTGTGCTGGTTGTCTTGGTGATCTTGTTGTGCGCATCGGCCGCTGGCGCGGCGACCAGGGCAAGCAGCCCGACGAGAACGATCGCAATCCCCGAGCGGAGCAGCACACTCGCCGACGCGGAAGAACGCGGCGCGGCGGCGCGCTTAAAACGATCGATAGCAACTTTCAAAACAAGGCCTCGTCGAATTTGAAACGCAGGCGCAAGTAGGCGCCTCGTTGGGTGTTGTCTTGCGCCGTCAGGTCGCGGTCGGTGAAGCCGAACACGTTCCAGCCGAGGCTGAGCCACAGGTTCTCGCTCAGCAGGTAGCCCACCTCGGTGCCCAGGCCGAGCTGGCGTGCGCGGCCCGCTGCACCGATCAGCGCGCTGGCCTGAACCCCGGCATCCCAGCGCGGCGCGATGTCGTAGGTGGCGCGCGCCGCGAGCAACTCGGTGTGGTAGCGGCTGAACAAGCCCAGCGACTCGTCGCGCGCCCACTTCGCCGCCACCCGGCCCGACAGCGCCAGCCGCGCGTTCACTTGCTGGTTCATGTGGGCCGAGATGATCGCCACTCGCCGGCCACTGTCGCCGTGGGTCGCGTCGTTGATGTCTTCGGTGCGGTATTCGGCGCGCAGCAAGGCGTTGCGCCGGTTCGCGCCGCCTTCGCGCAGGCCGCCCTCTTTAGCCACGTCACGTCCGCCTTCCCGATAGGCCATGCCGAACTGCAACCAGTCTTCGGTCTTGCTGGCGGCGTTCTGCTGGCGCGTGATCGTCAGCAGGTTGCGGCCCAGCGCGGTCCATTCGTCGGCGAGCTTGTAGGCCACGCCCACGGTGCTGAGCACGCTGCTGCCCGAGAGGCTGCTGCTGCCGTTTTCACGCAACTCCAGGCGCGCTGCGCCCTTCAGGTCGCCACTGCCGGTGTACTCGATGCCGCCGGTGATCGAGGTGGCCTCGCCGCTGCCGGCATTGGCAGCGTTTCCGTTCAGGCTGTGCACGCGCTCGTAGCCGGTCGACAGCGACCAGCCGCCGCCCAGCTTCCAGCGGTTGCGTAGGCCGACGGCGGCTTCGGCCTGGCGGCCATCGAGCGCGTCGCGCAAGCGGTATTCGCTGAACAGGTTGGCGTCTTGCAGGTATTCGGTCTGCACGCCGAAGACGGTGGCGTTGCGTTGCTGCACGTCGTTCAGGCCGTAGCGGCTGCCCAGGCTGCTGATGAATTCATAGCGTGCATAGAGCCGCGTCGCGCTGTTGAGCCGGTATTCGCCGCCCAGCGCCGCCACGTGGCGATCCGCGTGCGCCACATCTTGCTCGACCTCGGCAAACACGCTGGCGTCGGGCGCGCCGGGCACCTGCGCCGTCAGTTTGGCGAGCACGGTGGTGGCGGCCGTGTTGGCCACCGCGTGGTTGGTGTCGACCAGGGCGTTGGCCGTGGCCGCGGTCAGGTCGGCACCGCTGCTGTGGCGCACGGCCAGTTCGCCGCGCACCGTGTTGTTCAACGCCTGTTCGACCGACACCTGCACGCCGGTGCGGCGGGCCGACGTCACCAGGTCTTCGCTGACCAAGAGTTCGGTCTTCAAGCTGGTGCTGTCGCTGACCTTGTAGCTGGCCTTGGCGGTGACTTCCTGGCGGCCCTTGGTGGCGGTGGCCGACGGGTTGTCGAAGCCTGCGCTGGCAGCCACGACCTGCGCCTGCACTTTGAGCCGCTCGCCTTCGTGCTTGAGTTCGACCCGCGCTGCCTTGCCGCGGGTCTCGATGCCGGCCTGGGTCACCACCGGTGCGTCGGTGAGTGCGAATTCGGCGGCCATCGAGGTGGCTGGTGCCAGGCGCACGCTGCCGCCCACGCTTTGCAAGCTGAGCGGGTGCTGCGGATCGTTGTCGCGCACCACGCCGGCGCTGAGCACGACCTTGTCGGTCGCGTCGACACGCGCTGCCACGCCGCCGACCCAGCTCTTCGCACCGCCCTGGTCGACTTCGTAGGTCACGCGCAATGAATTGGGGTTGAAGCCCGCGTCCAGGCTCGGCAGCGGTGCCTTCAACAAGATGCCGCCGCTGAGCGTTTCGATTTCGTAGTCCACGAAGCGGGCCAGCGGCACGCTGCGCAGCACCAGTGAACTCTGGCTGCGGTCGCGTGTCAGCAGTTCGACTTTCTCGCTGTTCTCGACGAAGGGCGCGCGGCTCAACCGGTACGGCCCCGAGGTGCCGAGCGCCGGCAACTCGTCGATCACCTGGCGGCTGCTGGTTTGCGCGGCGAAGGCGGTGAGGCTGCGGCTGCCGTCGTCGCTCTCGATGTGCGCGCGGGCGCCGTTCAGGCTGCGGTTGTATTGGCCCAGGCGGCGCTCGTCCAGCGGCGCGGCGCTGCCGATCTCGGCACTCAGCCGGGCCTCGGTCTGGGTGTTGAAGTCGCCGTACAGCAGGTACGACCTGCCGCGGTCGAGCCGCACATACAGGCGCCCGGTCGACTGCGCGTCGAATCCTTTGACCGACTCGTCGCCGTACACCGGGTAGAACTCGCCCGGCTGGATGTCACGGAACAGCCGCTCACGGGTGTCTTTGTCGGAGTCGTAGGCCAGGGTCAGCAGCGTGTCGCCCAGCACCTTGCCCTTGAGGAATAGCGCGGCGCGCGCCCCGGCATCGGCGCGGCCATTGTCGAAGCGGGTGGCGGCGGTTTGCAGCGCCTGCTCGAAACCGTCTTGCGCCCGCGCCGGCTGAATCGAAGCGTTGCCCAGGCGGCGCAAATTGAACACGCCTTCGACCACACCGGCAGCAATCAACGGCCGCAGTTCGGCGTTGAAGCCGAGTTTGAGCTGCGCCCGTGTGTTGCCCGAGGCGGCTTGCACCAGCACGTCGCCCGGCTCGCTCGGCGCTTCGAGTTCGGCCACCAGCACGCCGCCTTCGACGAACACCTGCACACCCGGCTCATCGGGGTCGAGGTCGCGCGTTTGCCAGCGGCCCCGGCTGGCGTTCAGGGTCACCGGGGTGGGTGAGGTCACGCTGACACCGGCCGCGTCGAGCGGCTCGATCGTCACCCGCACCAGCGTGCGGCCATCGGCGGACAAGGCCTGGGTCGGCGCGCTCAGGCGCAGCTTCGCCAGCGTGCCGGGCGCGGTGACGGTGATCGTGTGGCTGCCTGCTTTCACGTCGGGCGCGGGGGACGTTTTTGTCGAAGCCGTCTGCACCACTTCGAGCGTGTTCAGGCCGGGCTTCAAATCGACGCCCACATAGTCGGCCACTTGCAAGGCTTTCGACTCCAGGCTTCTGACTCGGCCGATGCGCGTGGCCGGCAGTTCGACGCCGTTGACGCGCAGCTTCAGTTCGGCACCCAGGGCGCCCTTGACGCTCACCGTGGTCTGCGCATAACCCAGTACCTGAGCGGTTGTCGGGGAGAGGATGGCGGGGCTGTTGTCGAGCGCGGCCATCGCCTCGTCGCTCAGCGCGGGTGCGGTCGGAGCAGCCCATGCCGCTGGCCGGGCCGATGCTTGAGCCGAGGCTTGTGCAGCGCCCGCTTTGTCACTGCTCAGCGGCGCGCCGGTGGCCGCAGTGGACGGCGATGAGGGCAGGTTGCCGGCACCGACCACGCCGCTGGCGGGCAGGGCCTTCGGGTCGGCAACCGGGGGCAGGCGCGGGTCGGCGGCCAGGCGCGCATCGCGGGCGGTCTCGGTGTTTTGATCGGCACGCGCCACTGTCTCGGCGCGCGCGGCGATGGCCAGCCGAACCGCGTCGCTGCAGCCGGCCACGGCGAAGTCGGCGCGTTGCAGTTCGCCGTTTTTCATGTCGACGAAGCGGCTGCCCGCGTCGCCCGCGTTGCGGTTGGCCAGCAGCGCCAGTTGGGCCGCGCCCTGCGGGCCGACGCTGAACGGCAAGCTGGTGCGGTCGAGCTTGAGCACATGGGTTTGCGGCTTCAAACCGTACAGGCTGTAGCGGCCCAGGCGGTCGGTGGTCACCGAGCTGCCGTCTTCGAGGAACAGGCGCACGCCGGCGATGCCGGGTTCGCCGTCGTCGCGCTCGCGGTTGTTGTTGCAGTCGGCATACACGTTGCCGAGCAAGAAGCCGCGCTCGCTGAACACGCCGGGCAGCACCTGCACCGTGGCGCGGCTCTCGTTGCTCAACTTGGGCAGCGGGCCGGCCGTGGTGGCCTGCGCACGGTTGATGCCGTCGCCTTGCAAGGCGCCGGGGCCCACGCGCACGCGGTAGCTGAGCGTGAGCACCGCGCCGTCGTTGATCGAGCCGATGTTGAACACCAGCGCCGGGCCGACATTGCCTTCGGGGTCGGGCAGGGCCGAGCCGTCGAAACGGGTCGTCGTGGCGCTGGTGCCATCCAGCCGTGTGCTGCCTTGCAGGTAGGCAAAGCCGGCCGGCAGGTTGTCGGTCACGCGAATGCGGCCCAGCAACTGGCCGGTCAGGTTCTTGACCTTGATCTGGTAGTCGACGAACTCGCCCAGCTCCACCGTTTTGCGTGAGGCGGTTTTTTGAATGAAGAAGCCGGCGCGCGGATCGGCGTCGAGCGGAATGTCGAGGTGCACCGGTTCGCTCAGCGCGGTGATCGTGAAGGTGCTGCCGTAAGAACCCGCCGCGTCAATCACACGCTCGGGCGGCAACAGGCTGGCGGCCAGGGTCGACGGAAATGCATACGTGGCCGGCGGCACGACGCGCAGCCGGTAGATGCTGGGCGCGACCTGCGGAAATTGGTAATGGCCATCTGCGGCGGTGGTCAGCACGCTGGGTGCCGCCGTCACGCCGTCGGCTGCGAACACGCGCGCCAGCCCGTCGGGGTGGCCGCCGTTGCCGGCACCGGTCACGTCGATCAGCGTCACCACGGCACCGGCCAGCGGCGCGCTGGTCTTGCTGTCGAACACCACGCCGAACGGGTCGACCAGCAGGCTCGCCTGCAGCAGCGTGGCACCGCAGCCGCTCACCGACACCGTCAACCGGTCGTTCGGCCGCACGCTCAGGCGGCCATCGCCACGCGCCAGCGGGGTGCGCAGCGCGTCGGTGGTGGGCACCAGGGGTTCGATGTGGAATTCGCCGCTGTTCAGGCCGGTCTCGGTCGCGACGTACGACTCGATATCGCCCGCCAGCGTTGACGACACGGTGATTTGCTGCGTCTCGGCGCGCAGCGGGTCGAGGTTGCAGCGCGAGGCGCTGAACGACACGTAGAAAGGCTGGCCCGCCGCCAGCACGCTGATCGGGCGCGTGTACTGCGCATCGGCGAACAGGCGCAGCACGGGCGGCTGGTCGGGCACCACCATGCGCACCGGGTTCGAGTCGACCCCCACCGGTTGCGGCTGCACGCCGTCCATGAACAACAGGCGGGCGGTGTTGGTGATCGGCCCGGCCGCGTTGCGGTTGACCTGCACATCCAGGCTGCGCGTGAACGACTGGCCCGGCGCGATGTCGGCCGCGAAGCCAAAAGCCACCGCGTCGACCTGGCGCAGGTCGGCCGGCGGCGTGCGCGTGTAGCTGTGTTCGGGCTGGCCTTGCAGGTGGTACAGCGCCAGTGCGCCGTTGGCAGGGCCGAGTGCGCTCAGCGTGGTGTTGGCAGGAATCACGTCGCGCAGCAGCACCAGGGCCGTCGACACGCCGTCCACCAGCACCGGCAAGCCGCTGGCGGCGCGGTTGCCGGTGTTGCTGGCGGTGAGGGTCAAGGTGACGCTGTCGCCCACGCGCGGCGTCGGGTTGCTGGCTGCGGCAAGCAACTGCAGCAGCGCACCATCGGCCACGGTCACGCTGTCGATGTTGGCCGCGCTCATGCCCTGCGCGACGCTGCGTGCAACCAGGTCGACGCGCGCCACGCGGCCCACGCCCACGCCATCGGCCACGCCGCCCAGCAGCACGAAGTCGGCGAATTCGCCGCTGGCGAGCGGGCCGAAGGTGGCGCCGCTGGCGATCTCGGGTTCGTTGGCGTCGGCCACGCCGTTGCCGTTGCGGTCCCACACCAGACGCAGCCCGGTCAGGTCGTGGTCGTCGTCGGTTCGGTTCGCATAGCGCAACACGTAGTTGCTGGTCGCGTTGCCGGTGTTGGTGAGGCGGTGCGACAGCGCGGCAATGCCGCGGGCCGCGCGCTGCACCGCGTTGTCGCTGGTCAGGGTGAGCGCTTCGAGCGGCTGCACGGTCAGGCTGACGGTGTTGGACTGGATCGTCGCGTTGAAGCCGCGATCGGTGTCGAAGTAAGTTGCCCGCGCGGTGTTGTCGAGCTGGCTGCCGGCCAGCGGCGCAGCCCATGCCGCGCCGCTGCTGGCGGCCAACCACACCAGCGCGCATGTGCTGGCTGCGGCGATGGCGGCGCGCCGCAGCAGACGGGCCCAAGGCCGTGGCGCGCGGTGACTCGACAGCGTTGGAGTCGACAAGGTGGGGCTCATGCTCGGGTGGGAAAGTTGGGCGCGGGCCGGGATGGAGCCCGGACACCTTCGATCTGCCCTTGCCGCCGAACCCAGGGTGGGCCCGGCGGCAAGGGCGCAGGCGGGTGCCTGCGCGCTTGCTGATGAACTGCCGGTTGAATTACCGGTTGAATTACCGGTTCATCGAGCGAGGGGTTACGGGTTGATGCGAACCCCGAAGCTCATCACCGCCGAGGCGCCCGCTGCCAAGGTGCCCACGCTGGCGCTCACCGTGCCGGTGGTGCCAGCCGCCGGTGCCGTGATGGAACCCTGGCTGACCGCTGCGGCAACCGCTGCGCTGTAGGTGGTGTTGGCCGGTGTGGCGTCGCTGACCACCACGCTGAGCACGCTCGAGGTGCCGATGTTGGTGATCGTCACGCGGTAGCGAACACACGCGCCGGGTGCCGCGCCAGTGCTGATGTTGGCGTTGCTGAAGGCTGTGTCGGCAATGCCGTCGCAGTTGGCATCCAGTGCCTGCTCTTTCAGCAGCACGAGGTTGCCGGCGATCACCGTGGTGGTGTCGGTGGTCGACACCACCGCCGGTGCGGCTGCACCGTTGATGCTGCCGGCGGTGGTGACCGTCAGCGTCGTCGTGTCGGTGACACCGGCCGCCGCACCGCCGGTGGCGCTGACGCGCACCAGCAAGCGCACGCTGGCACCGGCCGCGATCGGGCCCAGGTCGGCCGGTGCGTTGATCACCGGGTCGCTCGGATCGATCACGCCGTTGTTGTTGGCGTCGAGGTAGACGATGGAGCTGAAGGTGCCCTGCGTGTTGGCCAAGGCCAGCGCGATGGTGCTGGCACCACTGTTCTCGGTCACGTTGCCGGCGTTGGTCAGCGTGTGGGCGTAGACGATGGAGCTGCCGGCGAACACCTGGCCCGAGTTGCTCGGTGCGATTTGTACGTTGCGCACGGTGCTGACAACCACCGCGTCGTGGATGCGGTCGGTGGTGCCGGTCGAAGGCGACAGCACGCGGAAGAACAGGTCTTGCCCGACCCCCGGAATCGCGGCCTGGTTGGCCGGAATGGTCACATCGGCAAACACCTGCTGGGCGGTGCCGCCGTTGACGACGCCGGTGTTGGTGATGACGGCACCGGCCGCATTGCGGAACACCACCGTCCAGCCCGCAGGCAGCGCCAGCGTGCCGAAGCTCGAATTGGTGCTGGCGCTGAGATCGAAGGTGTCGGACACACCGCTGGTGTTGTTGACAAACAGCGTGAACCGTGTCGTGCTGCCCGGCCCGGTGGTGTTGGTGGTTTGCGCCGCCCCTTCAGGGCCTGCGCCAACACCGGTCACACCACCCCCGCCGATGGCGGCGTTGTTGGTCAGGTCGACCGAGTTGGCAGCGATCGCGGTCAGCGTGTCGCTGACCGTGGCGGTCTTGGTCGGGTCGAGCTTCGAGGTCGCCGTCTTGCTGACCGAGTACGGCCCGCCGGTCGAATTGGTCGGCAAGGTGGCGTGCAACACCACGTTGTAGGTCGCACCGCTGGCGAGCACGCCGGTGTCGGGCACGCCGTTGCCATTGGTGTCGAGCAGAGGCGTCACGCCGTCGGCCTGGAACAACTGGAAGCTGGTGCCAGCGGGGAAGCTGCTGGTGGGCAGCGTGATGTCGAAGCTGTCGGGCGTGTTGCCGTTGTTTCGAACCACGTTGGTGAAGCTCACCGTGCTGCCTTGCGTGGCGCTGGCCACGGTCTGGCCCGTCATCGTCACGGCGGGCACTGCGCTGACTGTGAACGAGAAGGTGTTGCTGTTGACCGGGCCCACGTTGGCCGCACCGTCGTTGTAGCTGTAGTTGGCGGTGTTGTTCAACGCGCCGGCGAGTTGGCCGGTGGCGGTGGCGGTGCTGTAGGTGTTGATCGTGACCTGGAACGTCAGCGTGCCGGACTGGCCCGGGGCCACGCTGCTGATCACGCCGGTGGCCTGGTTGGCTGCGGTGACGCCGAAGTCGTAGGTGATGGTCGGGCCGCTGCCCTGTGCATCCGCGTTGCTGGCATCGGTCAGCACGGTGGCGCCGCTGGCGCTCCAACGCGCCGAGCCGGCCACGTAGGCCATGCCGGCGGGCAGCAGGTCGCGCACTTGCACGGCGCTGGCAGCGGTGTTGCCGCTGTTGTTGTAGGTCAGCGTGATGGTGTGCGGGCCACTGCCAGGCAAACCGCTGCCCGAACTCATGGATTTGGTCACGTTCACCACCGCGTTCGAGGTCACCGTGGTGGTCTCGGTCACGTTGGCCGACACGCCGCCGTTGAACGTGCTGGTGGCGGTGATGACCAGGCTGTCGGTGTTGCCCGAAACGGCCGTGTTCGGCACGGTGCCGACCGCAACGAACTTGAACACGTCGCCCATCGCGAGTGCGGTGGTGGCGGTGATCGGGATGGTGTTGTCGGCCACACCGTCACCGTTTGCGTCGGCGTAGAACACCACCGATGTGAAGTTGAATGCGCCCGATTGCGTGAAGCTCAGATTGAAGGTGTCGGTGCCGTTGCCAGTGTTGGTCAAGGTGACCGGATAGCTCACCTGGCTGCCCACCGCGACGGTGCGGCTGGCGCTTTGCGCCAAGGTCAGGCTGGCCACCTGCTGGACGATTGCAGTGACCACGTTCGAAGTCACCGTGCGCGGCGTGTTCGACGCGTCGGTGTAGGTGGCCGAGGCCTGGTTGCCGATGGCCGTGCCGGCCGCCGGTGCCGCATAAGCGGGGGAAGCCGCCATGAAGGCGGCGGCAGCCAGCGCCAGCGTGCCGATGGCACCCGAGAGCCGGCGTTTGAGATTTACCCAACTGAGATTCATGATTGGTGATCCTGTAAGTCGATTGCAGCCGGTCTTATCGGCAGCGTTGTGTTTTGTCTGAAGGGCGGTCGGCTGGCACATCAACGTGCAACCGGTGTGGCCGTGGCTGGCGTCGCGTCGGCCGGGGTCGAGATCACCCGCACACGCGCGGTGGTCGTGAACGAGCCGCCTGCGGCGAGTTGCTGTTCAGGCCAGCGCAGCGAGCGGTACTCATTCAGCGGCACCGGCACATCGACCAGTTGGCCGTCGGCGCGACGCAGCTTGCGCATCAGCGGCACGGGCGCGAACACCTTGCCGTCCAGACTGGCCGTCACCGTGCTCGGCACGGTGCCGGTGGCGACGAGTTCGGTGCCGGCGGGAATCGGCAGGTTCGTCACCAGGCGGCTCACCGCGCGTTGGCTGGGGTTGGTGTAGACGGTGCTGTACTGGAGCACGTCGCCCGGCTTCACGGCGCGAGCCGGTTGCAGGGCTTCGGCGCCGTCGCTTTGTTTAACGACGTTCCAGACCTTCAGCTCGCTGGTGAGCGGGCCGTTGTCGGCATGGGCTGCGAGCGACAACAGGGCTGGCAGGAAGAGTGTCCAAGCTCGGAGCTTCATGGCGGTCTGACTTTCGGTTGTGTGCGGTGGCGAACAATCGCATGGCGAGTCGCTGGCATTCGGGTGGAAAAGAGGCTGCTTTGCAGTCCATATCGCTGAACGTCGGGGCCCGGCCTTCTCAGTCGTGGTGTCGGCGCTTTCGCAACGAACAAGGATCGCCGCCGGCCCCGGCGCCGTCTGTAGGGAGGTCTGGACACCCGCGCGCGGAAAATTCACGCGGTGGAGCGCGGTGAAGCGCGGTGCGTGGGGCGCTGGGCGCATCGCGCTTGTCTGCACGGCGGGAGCACCAGGGCCAGGGAAAATGCCGAGAGACGCGGCGTTTGAGATCGGCGGTGATATGGTCGCTGGAAAGTATCGGCAAAAAAGTACTTGCCCTGCGTGGCGAACGCAGACCCCAAGCTCATCGCGCGCTGACCCTCGGCGTTCGGTTCACCGCGTCGTCAGGCGCATTCACCCAGGAGACAGAAGATGAAACAGACGATCAAACAAGCCGCCGACACGGTGCTCGATTACTCCGTCAATCGAGCGGGCGGCACCCCCGGCGTGGTGGCCATGGCCACCAACCGGACTGAGAATTTCTACGAAGGCTGCGCCGGCAAACGCTCGCTGGGCATCGACCAGCCGATGACGCTCGACTCGGTGATGGCGATCTTCTCGACCACCAAGGCGCTCACCGGCACTGCCCTGATGCAACTGGTCGAGGAAGGCAAGCTCAAGCTCGACGACCCGGCCAAGAAATACGTGCCCGAGATCGCCGAGCTGCAGGTGCTCGACGGCTTCGACAGCGCCGGCCAACCCAAAACGCGCGCCCCCAAGCGCGACATCACCGTCAACGACCTGATCCTGCACATCTCGGGCCTGTGCTATGAATTCTTCAGCCACGACGACCTGAAGTACCGCACCGCCAAGGGCATTCCGACCGTGGTGTCGAGCACCTTCGCCTCGATCCGCACCGTGCTACTGCACGACCCCGGCCAGGCCTGGACCTACGGCGTCAGCCTCGACTGGCTGGGCCGCATCGTCGAGCAGGCGCGCGGCAAGCGCCTGGGCGAGGTGATGGCCGAGCGCATCTTCGCCCCGTTGGGCATGAAGGACATCGGCTTCACGATGACCGATTCGATGAAAAAGCGCCTGGCCGTGCTGCACGACCGCGCGCAAGACGGCAAGCTCACGCCGCTGCCCGAACTGATCTTGCCGCAGCCGCCCGAATCGGACATGGGCGGTCACGGCCTGTACGCCACCGTCGGCGAATACATGAAGTTCATCCGCATGTTCCTCAACGACGGTGCCGGCGCGAACGGCCGCGTCTTGAAGGCCGAGACGGTGGAGGCGATGTGCAAGAACGGCCTGCCCGCCGGCATGACCAGCGGCGGCTGGGGCACGTCGATCCCGTCACTGTCGAACCCCGGCGAGTTCGACCCGGGCATCAAAAAAACCTGGGCCTACACCTTCCAGCGCAACGAAGAAGAAACCGTCAACGGCCGGCCCGCAGGCTCGCTGATGTGGGCGGGGTTGGGCAACCTGTACTTCTGGATCGACCGCAAGAACGGCATCGGCGGCTACTGGGGCACGCAGATCCTGCCGTTCATGGACGTCTCGTCATACCCGGGCTTCGTCGACTTCGAGGCGGCGGTTTACCGCTCATTGAAGCAGTGACGCGCTGAGCGTTGACGGGCGGCCCTGGCTGAAAACGCAGGGCCGCTCTTCTTTGCTTGTCGATCCGAAAAGCCACTCCGAAAAATACCTTGTATAAAATATAAATTGACCAGACAATGCGGTGTCAATGGCTCCGCGCCAGCCCGCCGCTTCCACTTCGAACCCGCATGTCGAAACCCGTTTCGCCGCCGCACCAAGCCCCCGCCAAGCCGCGGGCCAAGCCGCGCACCAAGCCTGGCGAGTCAGCGCGTGCGGCAAGTCTGTTCCTCGACAACCAGCTCTGCTTCTCGCTCTACGCCACCTCGCTGGCGATGACCAAGGTCTACCGCCCGCTGTTGGGGCCCCTGGGGCTGACCTATCCGCAATACGTGGTGATGCTCGCGCTGTGGGAGCACGGCGAACTGACTGCCGGCGGGCTGGGCGAACTCGTCGCGCTCGACTCGGGCACCCTGGTGCCGCTGGTGCGCAAGCTCGTGTCGCTGGGCCTGCTGCAACGCCAGCGCAGTGCCAGCGACGACCGCTCGGTGCTGATCTCGCTCACATCCGCTGGCGCGCGAATGAGCCAGCGTGCGCACCGCGTGCACGCGCAGATCGCCTGCGCCACGAAGTGCACCGAGGCCGAGCTGAATGTGCTGATGCGCAGCCTGCAAACGCTGCGCGCCTCGCTGCTCATCGGCGCGCCGCCGAAAGCCTCCGCGCGCTGATGTTGTGGCGGCGATCAGTCCGGTTTTCGTGACCCCGCAGTTTGACCCCGCAGTTTTGACCCCGCAGTTTTATCAACCCGCTGTGCCAAACACCCCGCACGGCATTTTTCCCACAGGAGACGACGCCTTGAATTCATTGCCTCAATCCCGCGCCGCGCGCATCGCCGGTCACATCCAACCCGCCGCCTTGCTCGCCGTCGCACTGGCAGCCAGCAGCTTCGCAGCGCCGGCGGCCACCCCGGCACCGGCCGAGCAAAAACCGCTGCCGGTGGCCGTGGTCGACACGCTGAACACGCTGTCTGGCGGGCCGCACGCCGGCTACCGCGCCAATCACGCCAAGGGGGTGCTGGTGGAAGGCACGTTCACGCCGGCCAAGAGCGCCGCGTCGCTCAGCAAGGCACCGCATTTCGCCAACAGCGTGCCGGTGCTGGTGCGCTTCTCGAACGCCACCGGCGTGCCGACCCTGCCCGACGCCGACCCGAACGGCAGCCCGCACGGCGTGGCCATCCGCTTTCAGTTGCCCGGTGGCAGCAGCACCGACATCGTCAGCATTTCGGCCAATGGCTTCCCCACCGCCACGCCCGAAGACTTTCTGGCGCTGCTGCAGGCCGTGGCGCAAAGCGGCCCAGGCACCGCCAAGCCGACCCCGATCGAAACCTTCCTCGGCAGCCACCCGGCAGCCGCCAAATTCGTCACCACGCCACGTCCGGCGCCGGTCAGTTTCGGCACGCTCGACTACTACGGCGTGAACGCCTTCAAGTTCACCAATGCCAAAGGTGAAAGCCACTTCGCGCGCTACCAGATTCTTCCGGTCGCCGGCGAGCAGGCCCTGAGCGCAGATGATGCAGGCAAGGCAGCCCCCAACTACCTGATGGACGAACTGCCCCAGCGCATTGCCAAGGCCCCGGTCAAGTTCCGTCTGCTGGCGCAAGTGGCGAAAGAGGGCGACTCGACCGACAACCCGACCATGGTCTGGCCGGCAGACCGGCAATTGATCGAACTCGGCACCATCAGCCTGACCGGCACCGCCAAAGACCAGGTGAAGGAGCAGAAGGCGCTGCTGTTCAATCCGCTGAGCTTGCCTGCCGGCATCGAGGCTTCGGCCGATCCGGTGCTGCTGGCTCGCCCGGGTGCCTACGCCGTCAGCTACGGCCAGCGCGCGCAGTAGTCGCTACCGTGCCGTGTTGATGAACGCGGCTGTGCAGCGCGCCTGCGCTGCACAGCCGCCGCCGTCGGGTACGGTCAGAGCACAGGGCAGTTTTCCCGCAATGAACTGCGCTCTGAACCAATCCCGGCGCGCTCGTCAAGGGCTCGCCGCTGAAAGCCCAAGAACGCCCCATGTTCACCCTTCCGCGCACCGCCACCGCACCGTTCTGTCCGTCAGAGGTTCGCGGCAGCGTGCTGATTGCGCCTGGCGCTGCGCTGTGGCGGCGAATGATGCGCATGGCCGGGCCCGGACTGCTGGTCTCGGTGGGCTACATGGACCCCGGCAACTGGGCCACCGACATCGCTGCCGGCTCGAAGTTCGGCTACGCGCTGCTGTGGGTCGTGCTGCTGTCGAGCCTGGCCGCGATCCTGCTGCAAACACTCAGCCTGCGGCTCGGCCTGGTCGCCCGCAAAGACCTCGCCCGCGCCTGCCGCGATCACTACGCGCCGCGTGCCAGCCTGGCGCTGTGGCTGATGGCCGAACTGTCGATCGTGGCCTGCGACGTGGCCGAGGTGCTGGGCAGCGCGCTCGCCTTGCACCTGCTGTTCGGCGTGTCGCTGCTGTCGGGCATTGCGATCACGGCTTTCGACACGCTGCTCGTGCTGGGTTTGAAAGGCAGGGGTTTCAGACAGGTCGAGGCCATCGTGCTGGGGCTGATCGTCACCATCGCCGTGTGCTTCGCAGTGCAACTCGCCCTGGTCGGCCTGAACTGGGCCGCCTTCGCACAGGGTTTGGTGCCGCGCCTCGACGCGGTGCGCGAGCCGCAGGCGCTGCTGCTGGCCATCGGCATTTTGGGTGCCACCGTGATGCCGCACAACCTGTACCTGCACTCGTCGATCGTGCAGACGCGGCACATCGCCGACGACGAGCACAGCCGTCGCGACGCGATCCGCTTGTCGACCGTGGACACGGTGGTGTCCTTGTCGCTGGCCCTGCTGATCAACGCCGCCATCCTGACGCTCGCGGCGTCGGCATTCCACACCTCGGGGCACTTTGAGGTCACCGAAATTCAAGACGCTTATCACCTGCTCGACCCCTTGGTCGGCGGTACGCTGGCGTCGCTTCTGTTCGGGCTGGCCTTGCTGGCGGCGGGGCAGAGTTCGACCTTCACCGGAACCATCGCCGGCCAAGTCTTGCTGGAAGGTTTTCTCGACCTGAAGATCCCTTGCTGGCAACGCCGGGTGATCACGCGCGGGCTGGCCCTGGTGCCTGCTTTCGCCGGGGTGCTGTGGCTCGGCGAGGCCGGTGTGGGCAAGCTGCTGGTGGCGAGCCAGGTGGTGCTGAGTCTGCAACTTCCGTTCGCCATCTGGCCGCTGATCCGCCTGACCAGCGACCGCGCGCTGATGGGCCGATTCGCGAACGGGCGGTGGTTGAAATCTGCCGCCTGGACCCTGTTCGCCGTGATCAGCGCCGCGAACCTGTGGCTGCTCGCGAGTCTGATCGACTGAAGGCACTGGCCCGTCAAGCGCCCGCCAGCATCCCCGCCCACTCGCGCAAGACATGCCGGTTGCGCTCAAAGCCGTGCTGCGACGGCAGCCAATCGAGAATGCCGATCTGGTTGTGGCGCGCCAGCCCCATCGGTGCCGGCTCGACCGCGATGGCAGCGGCGGCCGATCGCTCGAACGCATGCTTGGCGCGTGGCATGTGCCAGCCGTGCGTGACCAGCAGCAGCCGTTGAACGTCGGCCGCTTTCAGCAAGGGCACGGTTCGCATCGCGTTCTCGCGCGTGTCGCGTGAATCGCCTTCGACCCACTTCAGCGGCCGCCCGAACTCTTGCGCGGCAATGTGCGATGCCACTTCGGCCTCGGAGATGCCAGCCGACTGCGCCCAGCCGGTGCCGCCGCTGAACGCCACCGGAATGCCGGTTTCGCGGCTCAACCACAGGCCGTAGCGCAAGCGCTCCAAAGAATCGGCCTCCAGGCTGGCCACGCCGTATTCGGGTGCGAACTTTTCGCGCCCGCCACCCAGCACGACGATGGCGATGGCGGAGCGCGCCTTGGGGTCGGCCTTCAGCGCGTTGATGCGGTCGCGGCTCAGCGGCGGAGGCTCGTCCAGCAGCGCCTGTTCGATGAACTGGCTGACACCGGTCGAAGCGCTCAGCCACAGCCCGCTGATGCTGAGCAGGATCACCAGCCAGCCCCAGCCGCGGCGCGGCAGCAGCAGCCGCGCGCCCACCAGCAGGGCCAGCAAGAAGGGAACCGGCGGCAGCAGCAGCGCGGTGAGGATGGGCTTCCAGCCCTCGATGCCGAGCAGGGAAAACAGGCTGTTCACGAGACGTGTTGCTTTCAATTTGAATCCGCAGATGATGCGGCACGCGGCATGATGTGTGCGAAGGAGCCCGACATGACCGAACGAGCCGACGAATTGCGCAGCCGCTTGATTCGCAACTTCGACGACGCGCCCAAAACGCGCGAACTGCGCGCGCCGCTGTACGACAGCCTGTGTGCCCGGCTGGGCCCGGGCACCGCCGCCGCCAAGCTGGGCATCAGCATCGACACCGTGGCACCGGGCATGCGGTCATGCCCGTATCACGCCCACTACGCGCAGGAAGAAGCCTTCGTGATCCTGGAGGGCGAAGGGCACCTGCGGGTGGCCGGCGAAATGCTGGCGCTGAAGGCCGGCGACACCGTGTTCATCCCACCCGGCCCCGAGCATCCGCACCAGATCATCAATACGTCGGCGGCCCCGCTCAAGTACCTGTCGATCAGCACCAAGGACAGCCCCGAAGTGGTCGAGTACCCCGACTCGGGCAAGTACCTGGCCTCGGCCACGCGCGACGGCAACGCCTATGGCTTTGCGCGCATGCACCGCGAGAAAGACGACCTCGACTATTGGGACGGTGAGCCGTGAAGCGGGCAACGAAGGAAATCAAAAGAACGCCTGCAACCCGGTTTGCGCGCGGCCCAAAATGAGCGCGTGCACGTCGTGGGTGCCTTCGTAGGTGTTCACCGTTTCGAGGTTGATCATGTGGCGGATCACATGGTATTCATCGTGAATGCCGTTGCCGCCGTGCATGTCGCGCGCCATGCGTGCGATGTCCAGCGACTTGCCGCAACTGTTGCGCTTGATGAGCGAAATCATCTCGGGCGCGGCGTTGCCTTCGTCCATCAGGCGGCCCACCCGCAGGCAGCCTTGCAGGCCGAGCGTGATCTCGGTCTGCATGTCGGCCAGCTTCTTCTGGATCAACTGCGTCTGCGCCAAAGGCCGGCCGAACTGATGCCGGTCCAGCGTGTACTGGCGGGCTGCATGCCAGCAGAATTCGGCCGCGCCCAAGGCGCCCCAGGCGATGCCGTAACGGGCCTTGTTCAGGCAGCCGAACGGGCCCTTCAAGCCGCTCACGTTGGGCAGCAGGTTCTCTGCCGGCACGAACACCTCGTCCATCACGATCTCGCCGGTGATCGACGCGCGCAGGCTCATCTTGCCTTCGATCTTCGGCGCGCTGAGGCCCTTCATGCCGCGCTCGAGCACGAAGCCGCGAATCGCCTCTTGCCCGCCCACTTTGCCGTCGCCGTCGGCCAGCTTGGCCCAGACCACGAACACATCGGAGATGGGTGAATTGGTGATCCACATCTTGGCGCCCTTGAGCAAGAAGCCACCGTCCACCGGCTTGGCCCGGGTCAGCATGCTGCCAGGGTCGGAGCCGTGGTTGGGCTCGGTCAGGCCGAAGCAGCCAACCCACTCGCCTGTTGCCAGCTTGGGCAGGTATTTTTGGCGCAGCGCCTCGTTGCCGTAGGCATGGATCGGGTGCATGACCAGCGAGCTTTGCACGCTCATCGCGCTGCGGTAGCCGCTGTCCACCCGCTCCACCTCGCGTGCCACCAGGCCGTAGCTGACATGGTTGACGCCGGGGCAGCCGTAGCCGTCGATGGTGGAGCCGAGCATGCCCAAGGCACCCAGCTCGTTCATGATTTCACGGTCGAATTTTTCATGCCGCGCGGCCATCAACACGCGCGTTTGCAAGCGCTCCTGACAGTACTGGTGCGCGGCGTCGCGAATGGCTCGCTCGTCGTCGCTGAGCTGGTCGTCGAGACGGAACGCGTCGTCCCACTGGAAGGCGGTTTTCATGGCGGTCATTCCTTGATCTTCGGTGCGTCGAATGATAAGCGCGAGGGGTCGCGCACGCTGTCTTGTGCATGACATCGGAGCGTGCTCGACAATGCCGTCCGAACCTCAACACCGTGTGGAGACTCGCATGAGCGCATCGATTCAAACCATCACCCTGGGCGGCGGCTGCTTCTGGTGCACCGAAGCCGTTTTCGAGCGGGTCGACGGTGTGACAGCCGTCGAATCCGGCTATTCGAACGGGCATGTCAAGAACCCGAGTTATGAGCAGGTGTGCGGCGGCGACACTGGGCACAACGAGGTGGTTCGCGTCAGTTTCGACAGCGCCAGGATGTCACTGCGTGAGGTGCTTGAGATCTTCTTCGTGATCCACGACCCGACCACGCTGAACCGCCAGGGCAACGACGCTGGCACGCAGTACCGATCGGGCATCTACTTTCGCGACCCAGAGCAGGAGCGCGTGGCACGTGAGGTGCTGGCCGAGGTCGACTCGCATCACGGCGGCCGCGCCGTGACCGAGGTGCTGGCCGAGGCCAACTATTCGCGCGCCGAGGACTACCACCAGCACTACTTCGTGAATCACCCGAACCAGGGCTACTGCGCGATGGTGGTGGCACCCAAGGTGGACAAGTTCCGCAAGACATTCGCCAGTCGATTTCGTGCGGGCTGAGTTGGCACCCGCGTCACGCCGCCTTATCACGCCACCTTATTACGCCGCCTTGTTATGCTGCCGCGCTGCCTACCTTGAATCGATGAACCTCACGCACCGCCGTCTGCGCACGCCGCTCATCTTCGCGCTGGCGCTGTGCATGCTGCTCGCGCAGGCCTTGGTGATGCTGCACCGCATCGCGCACGCTCCCGCAGCGGTGCGCAGCGTGAGCCAGCCGCAGGTGCTCTCGCAGGCTGTCGGCGCGAACACTGCCGCGCACTGGATTCAGGCCCTGCTGCCCCAGCACGACAGCGACCGAAGCTGCGATCTGTACGACCAATTTACCCACAGCGATGCGGCCCCGGGTTCGCCGCCCGGCGCAGCAATGCCGTCGCCGGACGCGCCGCCGGCGGCCACCCACCGTGCGTCCTGCCTTGCCTCCCAGGCGGCCGGCTTCCTGGCGCGCGGGCCACGCGCGCAAGGCTGATTCCGAGGCCCATCGCCTCGCCTCGCCGGGCAAGCTCGACCTGACCCGGGCCAGCCATGCCGACACCGGCGAAGCCCTGCCGCGCGTAGCATTGATGCGCTTGAACCTCGGGCTGAACGCCAGCCGCGGACCGTGGTCGGGACGCCTCGAGCTGGACCATGCGGCACGCCAGGACTGGGTGCCGGCGATCGACGTGGCGACTGCCGGCTACTGCATCGTGAACCTGTCGCTGAGCCGGTGCTTCAACCTCGCCAGCACCGACACGATGTGGTTCCTCAAGCTTGGCAACCTGGGCGACACGCTGGCCTACAGCGCCAGCGCCATCCAGACCGTGCGCGATCTGGCCCCGCTGCCGGACCGCTCCATTAAGACCGGGAGTCGGGTGGCGTTTTGAGTGAAACTGTTTCAGTTGTGCTCCCTCCCCCGCTGGGGGACGGTTGGGGGTGAAACGGGGCTTTCAAGGCGCATGCGCCTTGCCCGACGAACGGCATCGGCCTGCAAGCCGATGTGCGCACTGCAAGTGGGGGGGCGGGCATGAAAAGGTCTCTCGATTCGCACCGCCCCCATCCCAACCTTCCCCCAAAAGCGGAAGGCGCCACTAAGGCGCGAGCCGTTCACGCACCCAAGTGTCAGCCGCGCTGCCCAACCGATACCTCAGCCGGTCGTGCAGGCGCGACGGGCGGCCCTGCCAGAACTCCCAGGTGTCGGGCCGCAGCCTGAAGCCGCCCCAGTGCGGCGGGCGCGGCGGGTTCAGCAGGTGCTGCGCCGCAGCCTTCGCGGCATTCGCCACCAGCACGCCGCGCGAGGCGATCACCTGGCTTTGCGGCGAAGCCCAGGCACCGATGCGCGAGTCGAGCGGACGCGATCGGTAGTAGGCGTCCGACTCGTCGCCAGACACTTTTTCGACCCGACCCTCGATGCGCACCACGCGCTCCAGTTCGACCCAGTGAAACTGCAACGCGGCCCAAGGGTTGGCGGCCAGCTCGACGCCCTTGCGGCTGTCGTAGTTGGTGTACCAGACGATGCCGCGCGCGTCGAAGCCCTTGATGAGCACCACGCGGGTGGACGGCCGGCCGGCCTCGTTCACGGTGGCCAAGGTCATCGCATTCGGTTCGGGCAGTTGCGCGTCGAGTGCCTGCCGCAACCACAGCTCGAACTGCTGCAAGGGGTCGGCGGCGGACGCGGCCTCGTTCAGTTCGGCACGCTCGTAGCTCTTTCTCAGGTCGGCGATGTTGCTCATTTCCCAAGTATAGAAAGACCACGCTGCTGCAGGGCAGGAGGCTCCGACATACGCGCCGTCTCCATCCGATTGATTACGGGGAATGCCTTAAGTAGTGCCCCTCTACCTCGCGGGCGCGCTGGCTTCCATGCTTGCGTTGAATGCTTTCCGCTTGAAGCATCGAAATTGCAATGAACATGAAATCGCGGGTGGTCTTGATCGTGCTGGCTGCGGGCCAGGGGTCGCGCTTCGGTGCTGCGGGTCACAAGCTGAGCCAGACGCTGGGGCAATCGACCGTGCTCGGCACCACCTTGCGCCATGCGCTGGCCAGCCACCTTCCAATGGTGGTGGTGACCACGCAGGCGTTGGCGGCGCTGGCGCAACTCAGTGTGGCCGCGTGTGACATGGTGCTGTTGCCCGCCGTGGGCAGCGTTGCCAATCAGCCGCTGGGCATGGGCTTTTCGATTGCCAACGGCGTGGCCGCGCGGCCGCAGGCCTCGGCTTGGCTGGTGCTTCCGGGCGACATGCCGATGGTGCTGCCCGCCACCTTGCGCGCCGTCGCGGCGCAGCTCGAACACCACCCCGTGGTGTATGCCCAGCACCTGGGGCGGCGCGGTCATCCGGTCGGGTTTTCTTCCGAGTTGTATTCCGAACTGGTCACCTTGCAAGGCGATGAAGGTGCACGCCGATTGGTGGCCCGTTATCCGGCCCTCGGCGTCGATGTCGACGATCCCGGCGTGCTGCTCGACGTGGACACCGAGGCCGACCTGAAACAGGTGCGCCAAAGCCACGCCGCCCTGGCGGTTTCGTGACAATCAGCCGCGCAACCCGTCAGGCGGCCAGCGCGTTGCGCCTGGCCAGCGCCACCAGGCGTTCGATCTCACGGTCTCGAATGCCGCAGGCCCGCAGCGACGAGGCGGTCTCGAGCAAGTAGTCCAGCGTGCTGCCATAGCGGCCGCAGGCGGTGCGCAAGATGTCCAGCATGGCTTCGTCCGACAGGCGGCCCAGGAAGTTTGGGCTGCGCCGGCTCAGCGTGAACGCCAGCGCCTGCACCTTGCCTTGCGCGGTCTGGCACGGCAGCCATTTCGGGTCGTACACGCCGGTGGGCATTTCGCGTGCCCACAAGCGCTCGAGTTCGGTTTCGACACGGTGTTTTTCGAGGCGGTAGACCATGCCGCGGCAGCAGCCTCCGGGCACCAGGGCGAACACCAGGCCCGGGCATTCGGGCGTGCCGCGGTTGATGCGCGAGCGCATCTTCAGAGCGCGGTGCCAGCCGTGCACGCTGGCGGAGCGCTGCTCGGCCGAGGTGAACTCGGGCCGCCAGATCAGCGAGGCATAGCCGAACACCCACAAATCGTCCTGGCCACCCCAGGCGCGGCGCGTCTGGTGCAGCATGTCGATCGGGTTTCGCGCTGGCGTCGGGTGACCGTTCAAACTCATGCCGCAACTCTATGGTGAAAGCAGGGACTTTCGGCACCCGGATGAGCCAACAACATCACACTGTGTGGTGCCGGCCACGAAGCACCGACCGGGGACCGAAGCGGTTGACGATGTAACTTAGTTACTCGACAATCGAGGTGTCGGTTACATTGCCGAGCGACATCGAGAGAGCCCGCATGAAATCCATCGTCTCAGAGGTGACCCAGCGCATCCGCGAGCGCAGCGCTGCCACCCGTGCCAGCTACCTTGCCCGGGTCGAAGCGGCCATCCATCGCCCCCGCGGCACCGACCGCATGGGCTGTGCCAATGTGGCGCATGCCTTCGCGGCGCTGCCGGCCAACGACAAGCTGCGCGTGGTGGCCGAGCGCGCGCCGCACATCGGCGTCGTCACGGCCTACAACGACATGCTGTCGGCGCACCAGCCCTATGAATTGTTCCCCGCACTCATCCGCGACGAGGCCCGCAAGCAAGGTGCCACCGTGCAAGTGGCCGGCGGTGTGCCGGCCATGTGCGACGGCGTGACGCAAGGCCTGCCCGGCATGGAGCTGAGCCTGTTCTCGCGCGACACCATCGCCATGGGCACCGCCGTCGCGCTGACGCACGATGTGTTCGATGCGGCCTTGCTGCTGGGTGTGTGCGACAAGATCGTGCCGGGCCTGCTGATCGGTGCGCTGCACTTCGGCCATTTGCCGTGCGTGTTCGTGCCCGCCGGGCCGATGAGCACCGGCTTGTCGAACAACGCCCAGTCCAAAGTGCGCGAACAGTTTGCGCAGGGCCTGGTGGGCCGCCAGGCCCTGCTCGAGGCCGAATCGGCGGCTTACCACGGTGCGGGCACCTGCACCTTCTACGGCACCGCCAACAGCAACCAGATGCTGTTGGAGGCGATGGGCCTGCATGTGCCCGGCGCGGCCTTCGTACACCCGCACGCCGAGTTGCGCGAGGCGCTGACGCGCGAAGCCGTGCGGGCTGCGCTGGCGATCACCCAGCGGCAACGCTTCACGCCGATCGGGCGACTGGTCGACGAGCGCGTCATCGTCAACGCCATGGTCGCGCTGCTGGCCACCGGCGGATCGACCAACCACCTGATCCACTGGGTGGCGGTGGCGCGCGCGGCCGGCATCAGCATCGACTGGACCGACTTTTCAGACCTGTCGCACGCCACGCCCTTGCTGGCGCGCGTGTACCCGAACGGCAGCGCCGACGTGAACCAGTTCCAGACCGCAGGCGGTCCGGGCTTCATCATCCGCGAGCTGCTTGAACACGGTTTCATGCATGGCGATGTGGCCACGGTGGCGGCGGGCGGCCTGGCCGCTTACGGCACCCTGCCCGAGCGCGCCGGCGACCACCTGGCGTGGCAACCGCTGCCTGCGCAAAGCGGCGACGACAGCATCGTGCGCACGGCCGCCAACCCGTTCAGCGACAGCGGCGGCCTGAAGCTGCTGACCGGCAACCTGGGCCGCTCGGTGATCAAGGTCTCGGCCGTGCCCGAAGACCGGCATATCGTCGAAGCGCCGGCCATCGTCTTCCACACCCAGGAGGCGCTGTTGGCGGCCTTCAATGCGGGCGAACTGGAGCGTGACTTCATCGCCGTGGTCACGCACCAGGGGCCGCGCGCCTGCGGCATGCCCGAGCTGCACAAGCTCACCCCGCCGCTGGCCGTGTTGCAGGGCAAGGGCTTCAAGGTGGCGCTGGTGACCGATGGCCGCATGAGCGGTGCATCGGGCAAGGTGCCGGCGGCCATCCACGTCAGTCCCGAGGTGCTGGCCGACGGCCCGCTGGGCCGGGTGCGCAGCGGCGACATGATTCGCCTCGATGCGGTGAACTGCACGCTCGACGCGCTGGTCGACGTGGCGGTGTGGGCGCAGCGCACGCACGTGCCGATGACGCCCGAGCAACTCGACACCAATGCCCACGGCCTGGGCCGTGAGCTTTTCGGCGGCATGCGCCGCAACGTCCTGAGCGCCGAAGAAGGCGCCGTCACCTGGCTCTGATCAGCCCAAGGAATCCATGAACACACTCGAATTGGCCAGCCACGGCCCGGTCATTCCGGTCATCGTCATCCACCGGCTCGAAGACGCCGTGCCGATGGCGCAGGCGCTGGTGGACGGCGGCGTGCGGGTGCTGGAGATCACCCTGCGCACTCCCATCGCATTGCAGTGCATGGCGGCCATCGCCAAGGCGGTGCCCGGGGCCATCGTCGGTGCCGGCACGGTGCGCAGTGCCGACGATGCCAAGGCTGCGTTCGATGCCGGCTGCCGCTTCGCTGTGAGCCCCGGCTACACAGAGGCGGTCGGCCGAGCTTGCCGCGGCCTGGGTCTGCCCTTGCTGCCCGGTGTGGCCACGGCCAGCGAGGTGATGGCGGCCAACGCCGACGGGCTTTATTTCCTGAAGTTCTTCCCGGCCACGGCGGCGGGCGGCGTTGCAATGTTGAAGGCGCTGGCCGGCCCGTTCCCCGACGTGGCGTTTTGCCCCACCGGCGGCATCACGCTGGAAACCGCGCCGCAGTTTTTGGCGCTGCCCAACGTGAAGGTCTGCGGCGGGTCTTGGCTGACGCCTGCCGACGCGGTGGCGAGCGGCGACTGGGCGCGGGTCACGCAACTCGCACGCGAGGCCGCACTGCTGCGGCGTTGACGCGCGTCAGTTGCCAATCACGCGCGCTGAATCAACTCGACCTTGTAGCCGTCCGGGTCGGTGACGAAGGCGATCACGGTGCTGCCGCCCTTGACCGGGCCGGCCTCTCGCGTCACCGCACCGCCCTCGGCTCGAATGCGGTCGCAGGCGGCGTAGGCATCCGGCACTCCGATGGCGATGTGGCCATAGGCGGTGCCCAAGTCATACGAACTGACGCCGTGGTTGTAGGTGAGTTCCAGCTCGGCATGGTCGGGGTTGCTGCCGTAGCCCAGGAAGGCCAGGCTGTATTTTTGCGACGGATTCTCCGACTGGCGCAGCAAGCTCATTCCCATCACGCCGGTGTAGAAGTCGATCGAGCGTTGCAGGTCGCCGACGCGAAGCATGGTGTGCAGAAGTCTCATGGTGTGTCCAGAATGAAGGCGGTGGTGGAGGCGTGAGCGTACCGCTTGTCGCCAGTGCGCATGAGAGGATTCGCCAAGCGCAGCGCAGCCACGGAGACGATCTCGATGAATGACACATCCATGAAGACTGTCGCTGCGCCCAAGCCCGACTCGCCGAGGGTTTCAAGTTGGGGCCTGATCTTGCTGGCTGCAGCCGGAACCTTCGCGCTGACCATGGGCGTGCGCCAGTCGATGGGCCTGTTCCTGAACACCCTGAACACCAGCACCGGGCTGGGTTTGGCCAGCATCAGCCTGGCGTTCGCCTTCGGCCAGCTTTGGTGGGGCTTGACGCAGCCGTTCGCCGGCATGGTGGCCGACCCCGTGGGTGCGGGCGGGGTGCTGTTCACCGGCGTGATCCTGGTGGCGCTGGGCACGGCGCTGGTGCCCTTCATGACCAGCACGGTGGGCCTGATCTTCGCCATCGGCGTGCTGGCGGCAGGCGGTGCCGGCATGGCCGGGCCGTCGGTGCTGATGGCCGCCACCGCGCGCCTGATCGCACCCGAGAAGCGCGGCATGGCCAGCGGCATCGTCAACGCCGGCGGCTCGTTCGGGCAGTTCCTGTTCGCGCCGCTGGCCGGTGCCATCACGGCGGCAGCCGGCTGGGTGACGGCCTTGCAGACACTGGCCGTCTTGACCCTGCTGGCCTTGCCGGCCGCCTGGGTGCTGCGCGGCGGGCCGGCGCAATTCAACACGGCGGGTGCCACATCGGCGCCCGCAAAGTCGCAGACCACCGGCCAGGCGGTTCGCACCGCGCTGACCGACCGCAACTTCAAATTGCTCAGCGCGGGTTTCTTCGTTTGCGGTTTTCACGTGGCCTTCATCGGCACCCACCTGCCCGGCGTGGTGGCGTCGTGCCAGTTGCCGCTGGCCGTGGGGGCGTGGGCGTTGGCGATGCTCGGCCTGTTCAACATCATCGGCAGCTTCGGCATCGGTTGGGCCGTGGGCCGCTGGCGCATGAAGTCGCTGCTGTCGCTGATCTACGCGACCCGTGCGCTGGCCGTGCTGCTGTTTTTGATGGCACCCAAGACCGAGTTCACGTTGCTCGCCTTCGCCGCGGTGATGGGCCTGACCTTCTTGTCCACCGTGCCGCCCACCGTCGGCCTGGTGGCCAAGTTCTACGGCACCTCGCACATGGCCACGCTGTTCGGGCTGGTCATGGTGACGCATCAGATCGGCGGCTTTCTGGGCGCCTATCTGGGCGGCAAGTCGTTCGAGTGGACCGGCAGCTACAACTGGATGTGGTACGCCGACATCGTGCTGGCCATCGGCGCGGCGCTCATCCACTTGCCGATTCGCGAGCCGGCCCTGCCCGCGCGCGCCGCCGCACCGACCTGAGGTTCAGGCCGTGCGGGTGGCTGCCACTCCCGGCACCACGTCGCCGCCGTAGTGGTCTTTCCAGCGCTGGGTGAGCGACTGAGATTCGTCCAGGCGTTCGCCCGGCAATCCGTCGTCGGCATGCCAGTTGGCGATGCGCGACTCGACCGCGAAATGCGACATCGGGGACACGGCCGACGGGTCGTCCAGGCTTCCCACCGACAGATCCATGCGTTCGGAGTCGAGGTACTCGAAACTCAAGGGCGTGCCGCAGTGATTGCAGAAGCCGCGCAATGCGAATCTGGACGACGCGTAAAGGCTCGGCAGCGTGGTCCAGGTGAGCTCGTCCTTGCGCAGGTTCAGGAACGCCGCGCGGGTGTTGCCGAAGGCGAGCTGGCACATGCGGCAGTGGCAGTAGTAGCCCTTGCGATGGCTGGGGCGCGCGGTGTAGCGGATCGCACCGCACAGGCAGCCGCCGCTGAGGGCGGGCAGGGGTGCGTCGGTTGTGTCGGCCATGGCGGGCTCCGGTCATCAGGCCGCGTCATGATGCCGAAAAAGGGGCCTGCCGTCATCCTGTGGCACGCCACGCAGGCACCGCACATGCGCCGCACATGCGCCGCACGCGCGCCCCTCGCAATTCGCGGAAACTCTTTTCCGGAGCAAGGATCAGATTCCCTTCGGCGGTTTCGGCAAGGTGAATTTCATGCAACACGATCGATTCAAAAGCGCCCCCGGGCGGACGATGTATGTCGTTGGCCTCGGGGCGCTCTCAGGCTTGCTCGTCGCTGGATGCGCGTCGTTCAGCCCGCCATCGCTGGTGCCTGGCACCTCGGTCGCTGCGGCCCGACAAGCGCTCGGCCCGCCGACCGGTGAATACGCCTTGCGTGGCGCCGGCAAGCGGCTGGAATATGCGCGCGGGCCCTACGGCAAACACACCTGGATGCTCGACTTCGATGCCAAAGGCAGTCTGACGCAGACGACCCAGGTGCTCACCGAGGCGCGCTTCAACCAGGTGCTGGTGGGCATGAGCCAAGACCAAGTGCTGATGAGCCTGGGCCACCCCTCCGAACGCTCGCTGCTGGCGTTCCAGCGCCAGACCGTCTGGTCATACCGCTACGAAGGGCCGTTTTGCCAGTGGTTTCAGGTCGGCATCGACCAGGGCGGCCGGGTCGCCGACACCGGCTACTACCCCGATCCGCATTGCCTGCCCAAGAGTTTCGGCGACCGGGACATGTGAAACGTCGATCGCCGGCAACACCCCGTCAGGCCGCCAGCAACTGCCGCAACACGAACGGCAGGATGCCGCCGTGCTGGTAGTAATCGACCTCGATCGGCGTGTCGATGCGCAGCAGCAGCGGCACGGTTCGCCTGGCTCCGTCGGCAGCCGTGATGACCAGCTTCGCGTCTTGCTGCGGCTTGATCTCGGCCCCCAGCAGCACGTCGAAAGTCTCATCCCCGCGGATGCCCAGCGACTCCCAACTGTCTGTGCCCTTGAACTGCAGCGGCAGCACGCCCATGCCGACCAGGTTGCTGCGGTGGATGCGCTCGAAGCTGCGTGCGATCACGGCCTTCACGCCGAGCAGTTGCGTCCCCTTGGCGGCCCAGTCGCGGCTCGACCCGGTGCCGTATTCCTCGCCGCCGAAAATCACCGTGGGCGTTCCGGCGGCGATGTACTTCATCGCCGCCTCGAAGATGAACATCTTCTCGCCGTGCTGTTGCGAGCCCGGCTGCTGGTACAGCGTCAGGCCGCCTTCTTCGCGGCTGCCGCCGGGCAGGGCGGGGATCATCAGGTTCTTGATGCGCACGTTGGCAAAGGTGCCGCGCATCATCACGTCGTGGTTGCCGCGCCGCGCGCCGTAAGAGTTGAAGTCGGCCTTCAAGACCTTGTGCTCCTTCAACCACGCGCCGGCCGGCGAGGC
>JAYVCL010000207.1:0-9986 GCA_043749975.1 Burkholderiales bacterium | reverse complement strand
GTTCTTGCACAGCACGGCGGTGGCCAAGAAGCGCATCAAGGCGCGCGAGCAGGCGCGCCGGGCCGACAAGCAACCGCCGCCCGAAGCCGACATCTGAGCGAGCGCCGCGCCGGGAAATCCGCTACGGCCTACGGCCTGCGCGTCTTCCCCGCGCGAACAGCGCTGCGTCAAGGAGGAGGAAGACAAACCAGGCAAAGACCTACACTTGTCCACAGCTGGCCGTTTCGCGGTCAGCTCCCATCCCCGGGTCAATATTGGATCGGCAGGGGTCAGATTTGGATCGGCGCCGACAAACTGGCGCTTGGTCGTCAACAGGCATGGCTGGATCGACACAGATACCCGTCCTCTACTCACGTGTCCCTTCACCCGCCGGCAGCATCAATTCGCCTGTCAGATGAACAACTGGCCACAATCAGCGCTTGGCGTGATCATGGATTCAGCACTTGTATGTCCAGTTTTTTTTGAATTCACTGAAAAAATATGCACAGCGGAAATCTTACTCTAACTGTCTGGAGCTACGGCCTGGTTGGCTTAGTATATTCTATTTTTGTGTTGCACCTGTGCCGCTTGGGTTATTTGAAAGTGCCACGTAGTAACGCTTCCATATTATTACTGGCGGCTATCACCTGTTGTGCATTATGGGGCTGGTTCAGTCTGGCACACCTCTTTGTCAACCACCTTATATTCGGCTTTCTGGGAACGGTCTCGGATATTTTTAGGTATGCATTCTGGTATGCTTTTCTGCTGACAGTCTTGCGTCCACAGCAAATCGATCAGCTTTCTGACCGCTCACGTTGGATGAAACGTATTGCCGTGGTTTTGGTAATTCTGGCACTGTTTGTAAAATGCCTTGCAATACTGCGCGTCGGCAACTTTAGCAACGAGTCGAAAATCGTACTGATGAGTGCGATGTCCCTGCCAGTTTTTGCCTTGCTGCTGGTCGAGCAACTATTCCGGAACGTGCATGAGAATTCTCGGTGGAATGCCAAACCGTTGTGCCTTGGCCTGGTCGGTACCTTTCTATTTGATTTATTTATATACTCTCAAGGCGTATTGTTTAGTCGCATTGATGAGGACGCTTACAATATTCGCGGATTTGTACATGCGTTGCTTGCACCCCTGTTACTACTATCAATTTCACGGCGTCACGACTGGATATCGAAACTGCGGGTTTCCAGAAAGGCTGCGTTTCATTCCGCAACACTGTTGATTTCCGGCATATATCTTGTCTTCATTTCCAGCGTGGGGTACTATGTACGATTCTTCGGTGGTGACTGGGGTCGCGCGCTGCAGCTAGCATTGACATTCATCGCACTTGTTATCTTGATCGTTTTGGCATTTTCTGGAACGGTACGCGCTAAACTGCGGGTATTATTGGGAAAACACTTTTTTCGATATCGATATGACTATCGTGAAGAATGGCTTCGATTTACGCGAACCCTGTCCGCGCAAAATTCACCGCAAGAAATGGGGCGGCAGGTTGTACGAGGTTTGGCTGACATGCTGGAAAGTCCGGCCGGAGCGTTGTGGACAAAATCAGTAGGTGATTCGGGTTTTGTCGACACTGCTCGTTGGAATTTCAAGCAGCGGCCTGAGACTGAAGATACCGATTCATCTTTGGTGAATTTTATGATAGAAAGTGGTTGGGTAATCAATCTCGATGAATACCGGATTTTCCCGCAACGCTATCGTGGGCTGATGATCTCTGCCTGGATTCTCAATTATCCGCAGGCTTGGCTGATCGTTCCGCTCAGAGTGGGCGACGAGTTGACCGGCTTCGTCGTTCTGGCAAGCGCGCGCACCCAAATGGATGTGAACTGGGAGGTCAACGACTTGTTGAAAACGGCGGGGCGCCAAGCGGCCAGCTACCTTGCTCAGATGCAGGCGACAGAGGCGTTGCTAGAAGCGCGCAAGTTCGACGCCTTCAACCGCATGTCGGCATTCGTCGTGCACGATTTAAAAAACATTGTCACGCAGCTCACGTTGATGATGAAAAATGCAAAACGACTTCACGCAAACCCGGAATTTCAGCAAGACATGCTGATGACAGTGGAGAATTCTCTGGACAGAATGCGGCAACTCATGCTGCAGCTGCGCGAGGGGGCTACGCCGTCTGGCACTGCGTTCGGCGTAGACCTTGCGATTGTCGTGAATCGTGTCTCGTCTGCGGCTGCTGCGCGAGGGCGCCATCTTGAGTTGATGGCAGGCCAGAAAGTCACTACACGCGGACACGAGGAGCGGCTCGAGCGGATCATTGGTCACATCGTACAAAATGCTTTTGATGCAACCGACGAGACAGGACGCGTTTGGCTCAATCTTGATCGTGTCGGCAGTCAGGCACGAATTGAGGTCGGTGACACCGGTCATGGGATGTCACAAGCGTTTGTCAGGGATCGCCTGTTCAAGCCGTTCCAGACAACCAAACAGGCGGGTTTGGGGATTGGAGCCTATGAAAGCTTTCAGTATGTTCAGGAACTGGGTGGCACCATACATGTTCACAGTGAACCCAATCAGGGAACTCAAGTAACCTTGCTATTGCCGTTGTTTGAAACCCAGCATGAATCGGACCTTCATGTGCTGCAAACCTCAAGCGAATTAAAAATCTAGCGCTGTGCCGAGTAAAAAACGCAGCAAAACGCGATCTGTAATTTTCTATACTTTGCCGGCAATTGTGCTATTCAATGAATTTTACAAATCGAAAGCAAGGATTGAAACCTCAATTTATCGGTTGTCATATATTATGTACACTCATTCATGATCGCTGAGCAGCAGCGTTCGCTTTTGATTGTCGAGGACGATCTTGCACTGCAAAAGCAGATCAAATGGTCACTTGACCGGTTCGATTCTGTCATTGCAAATGACCGAGATTCCGCAATGGTGCAGATGCGCCGTCATAACCCGGCCGTCGTAACAATGGATTTGGGTTTACCTCCCGATGCTGATGCGGTTTCTGAAGGATTCAAGCTGCTTGATCAGATTCTCGCCGCAGATCCCGACACAAAGGTCATTGTGTTGACTGGACAAAACGATCGAACCAATGCATTACGCGCGGTTGCCCAAGGCGCCTACGATTTTTTTGCGAAACCATTCGAGCCCGAACTGTTGAACCTCACAGTCGAGCGTGCATTCAGGCTGTTCGCTCTGCAGAAGGAAAACCGACGGCTTCAAGAGTCGCGCCAACCCGACGCTCTGGCCGGTCTTATCACGCGCGATCCGGAGATGCTCCGGGTGTGTCGAATGATCGAGAAAGTGTCAAGCAGTACGGCAACAGTGATGTTGTTGGGTGAAAGCGGGACGGGCAAAGAAGTGCTGGCCAACGGATTACATCAATCATCACCGCGCCACGCTGGAAGGTTTGTTGCCATCAACTGTGCTGCGATTCCTGAAAACCTTTTAGAGAGCGAACTGTTTGGTTACGAAAAAGGCGCTTTTACCGGCGCAATTAAAACGACTCCGGGCCGAATTGAATCCGCTCACGGTGGAACGCTTATGTTGGATGAGATCGGAGATCTACCCTTCTCCTTGCAATCCAAGCTGCTCAGATTTCTCCAAGAGCGAACGATCGAAAGGGTTGGAGGTCGCCAGGAGATTCCCGTAGACGTGAGAATTGTCTGCGCAACACATCAAGATCTTCCTGCCCTTACGAAGGAAGGGCAGTTTCGTGAAGACTTGTACTATAGATTGGCAGAGATCATCATTCAGATTCCGCCGCTGCGTGAGCGTGCCGGTGATGCCGCTCTTTTGGCCCACGCTTTCGTTCGTCGGTTCGCACTAGAACAGAATCGTGGATCAATTTCGTTGGCCGAAGATGCAGTTAAAGCCATCGAAGCTCATCCATGGCCTGGCAATGTGCGGGAACTTTCCAGTTGCATCAAACGAGCGGTCATCTTGGCGGATGGCAGTCAGATCACCGCTCAGGATGTTGGTCTGAAAACATCAGCGCACCAGACTGACGATACATCTCTCGATTTGCGAATCGCCCGGGACACTGCCGAGCGTAAGACTATTATTGCGGCATTGGGGCGCGTGAATGGAAACATTGCCAAGGCGGCAGAGTTGCTTGGAGTCAGTCGTCCGACACTTTATGATCTGATGCACCGTCTCAGTTTGAAATGATGCTTCGACGCTTTTATGCGTCGATTGTGAAATAAGTTCTCTAGAAAGCGTCTTTTGATCGCATTGATTCCTTTATTGGCCGCTGTACTGATCTCTGCTTGCGGCGGAGGCAGCCCTGATGCGTTGATCAGCTCGGCAAATGTGCTCTTGAGCAAGAATGATACAAAATCCGCATCGATTCAAATCAAGAATGTGTTGCAAGGCAAACCGGACAATCCTGAGGCGCAATATTTGTACCAGGTTATTTTACTCACCGGCGGTGATGCAGCTGCTTCTGAAGTGGAGCTTCGCAAAGCTATTATACTCAATTATTCGTCTGATCTTGTTATTCCAAAAATTGCGGCTTCTTTGGTGACGCACGGCCAGTATAAAAAACTGATCGACGAATTTTCACAGTCTAAGTTGACGACCCCAGTCGTCTAAGCGGATTTTTACACCTCGATTTCCGTTGCCCCCGCTGGCCTTGGGAAAGTCGCTCTGGCAGAAACGGCTTTGCAGACCGCATTGACAGTCGACCAAGCCTATGTTCCAGCGCTGATCGCTCGTATGCGACAAAAAGCGAGCAGTGGAGCTTTCGATGATGCTTTGGCGGCCGCTGATGCGATGCTTCTCAAATCTCCCTCAGAGGTGGAGGTATGGCAGCTAAAGGGTTACATACTTATCTACGGAAAAAGAAGTACCGATGAAGGCTTGAAGGCTTACCGTCGTGCAGTCGAAATAAAGAGAGACTTTTTTTGCCTGCGCACTTTGCAATATTGTCACTGCTTTTGCAGCGAAGTGATCGTGCCGAGTCAGAAAAGCAAATTGAACAAAAAAAAATTAGCGCAAATCATCGACAGACGCTGTATCTCGATGCCCAATTGGCGTTCTTGAAAAAAGGTGCGAAAAAGGCACAGGCATTACTTAGAAAAAATATTGAAATCCGCGTCTAGTATCCACTTAATTTACCAGCTCGCAGGCGCTGTGGAGTTCCATGATAATTCCCTCAATCAAGCGGAAGTGTATTTAGCGCGTGCCGTTTAGATAGCCCCGAGACTTCTCCCGGCACGACGTTTCCTGGTTACCAGTTATCTTCAGTCGGGCCAACCCGACAAAGCGCTTACCGTTCTTCAAGCCGCTGCGATCAAAGGTGAGCTTCGGTCGGAACTAAATTCTGTTGCGGGTGAGGTTTATCTGCAAAATGGCGATGTCAAGACAGCTGAAACCTATTTCGCAAAGACGGCTCAGCAGGATCCGCGCGACCCTCGCAAGCGGGCGGTACCCGCTTGGGCTCGGTTGATGCAAGGCGATGTCGCCATCGGATTTGACGCGCTTGAAGACATTGCTGCGTCTGACAATGGAGTCACAGCAGACTTGGCGCTGATTACGGCGCATTTGGGGCGTCGTGAGTTCGACAAGGCGCTTCTGGCCGTTGATAAGTTTGAAAAGAAGCAACCAAACAATCCGTTGGGCGAAGACCTGCGGGGCCGTACGCAGTTGGCGTTGCAAAACGTTGCGGCCGCAAGGACGAGTTTCGAGGAAGCTTTGTCGATTGAGCTGAACTACTTTCCGGCCGTTGCGAGCTTGGCGCGATTGGATGTGGATGCCAAGAAGCGCGAAGTTGCGAAGGTTCGTCTGGAAAAATTCCTGGCGCGGAACCCCAAGGACGTTCGCGGTCTTTTGGCTCTGGTCACACTTTCGATGAGTGCTGGCGCCTCTGCGGACGAAACCATGGCTCTTGTTCGAAAGGCGATCACGGCCAACGCTACGCACCCTGCGCCTCGAATCGTGTTGGTCGACCTGCTTCTGCGCGCTAAAGATTTCAAGCAAGCGTCGTCTGCAGCTCAAAACGCGGTCGCCACTATCCCGGACAATCCTGATCTTCTTGATGCTTTGGGCAGAGCGCAGCAGGCGTCGGGAGAGCTGAATCACGCCATTGCAACTTTCAACAAGTTGGCAGTGTTGCGTACCGACTCGCCGCAGCCCTACATGCGCTTGGCTGAAGCCCACGTGGCGGCCAAGAATCCGGGTGCCGCCGAGCAGAGTTTGCGCAAGAGTCTCGAGATCAAGCCCGACCTGTTGGAAGCTCAACGCCGACTTGCGATGCTCGACTATGCCGCGAAGAAGTTCGATGAAGCATCGGCGATTGCGCAACAAGTGCAAAAACAGCGTCCGCGCGAGGCAGCAGGGTTTGTCATTGAGGGTGACATCGATGCGGCGCAAAGGAAGTGGGCTCCTGCTGCTGCCGCGTACCGTGCCGGACTCGGCCGGGAGTCGTCGGCAGAGGCCACGTGAATCTCATAACGGTACTCGGGTCGCTGGGCAAAGCGGCCGAGGCTGCCGAGGCCGAGAAGCTCGGAGCAAGCTGGGTCAAGGACCACCCGAAAGACATGATCTGGCCGACAATCAGAAGTACGACGAGGCAATTGAGCTTCATCGAAAAGCAGCGGCATTGGAGCCGTCGAACGCGTTCTTGAAGTTGAATCTTGCCGCCACCTACATCAAAGCTGGTGACAAGAAAAGCGCCAAGACCGAGTTGGACTCACTCGCCGAATTGGGCAAAAGCTTCCCTGCGCAAGCGGAGGTCACGGCGCTTCAAAAGGCCCTGTGAAGCGATGCAGCTCGAACGCGCCAGCGTAACTGCGTGGCGGGGGCGAGTAGAGCCGTTGCCTCAGCGGCTTTGTAAAGGATGGTGTGTGCGCTGCTGATTGGCTGAAGAGCGCAAATCACGAGAAGCGCGATTGTCAGCCTCCTTTTCCGTCCGCCACAAGCCGGCTAAGGTTAGGCACTTTGTATCCCACCGGCTGATGCCCTTTCATGCGGATTCAGCCGCAACCCACCGCGTGCATCACTGTCCAGTGCGGTGGAGCGGCACGACTGGGTCCTCAATCCAGCATGTCTTGCAGATCCGCCAGCCATTGCCAGCTCCGGGTTGCCGTTGCTGCTCTCCACCGGCGTGGTGGCCTGCAACACTCATGATGCAACCCGCTCCCCGTGTCTACCTGACAACGTGGTCGCGTCAACGCCGTGTTTGTGCGGCCACTGGACGCTGAGGATCAGCAGCAAGCGGCGCAATATGCTTGATTCGGGTCACATCAATGCGTCGCGCCTTTGCCCGTGCGTTTCGTCTTCGCTGGTGTCTGTGTTCGTCGTCGATCGGCAGCTCACGGATGCAAACGCTTACAACGACCTTAGCCAGACACGGCACACTTTGCATTCACAGCAGCGACTGCAAACCAAAGCTACACGAGGGAAATTTCCAATGAACGGAAGCATGAGTTCTGGAACAGCGTCTGGGTCGCATTGCCATCTTCGATCGCTTCTTGCCGATATGACAGAACCGACGGGATTGCCAGCCACTGACCACATTGAAGGCCTACCGTTTTTCAAGATTCGCGCCGCTCATTCTTCAGGCGAACGGAGTTCGGCGAACATCATCATCGACAAAATGT
Organism: Burkholderiales bacterium; assembly: GCA_043749975.1. GTDB lineage: Bacteria > Pseudomonadota > Gammaproteobacteria > Burkholderiales > Burkholderiaceae_C > JANYJJ01. The sequence goes on along the minus strand of JAYVCL010000207.1, from coordinate 2,439 downwards.
ACGCAACCCGCGGCTACCAAACCACGCCCTTGCCTGCAGAGTCGACACCCAACTTGATCACCCTTGTCGCGAGCGATCATCATTCGACGATCGGCACGTTGACTGTCGGTTTCGATTCCGGCGACGGACTGCTCGTTGATGACTTGTTTCCTGATGAAGTCAACAAGCTGCGCGACTCCGGCCGAACAGTTTGCGAGTTTACGAAGTTGGCAATGGACAATGTGACGCGCTCCAAGCCCGTGCTGGCTGCATTGTTCAACGTGGCCTACATCTATGCGCACAAGATCAAGTTTGCCGATAATTTGTTGATCGAGGTGAACCCGCGGCATGTACGTTACTACCGCAGCATGCTGGGTTTCACCGTCATCGGCCCGAAAAGACTCAACCGCAGGGTCAACGCGCCAGCGGTGCTGTTGTCGCTCGATTTGGCTTACGCACGTGAGCAGATCAACACTTTGGGCGGTAAGCCCGAGCTGGCAGAGACGTGTAGATCGCTTTACCCGTTCTCGTTTTCAGGTCGTGAAGAGGCGGGAATCATCGGGCGGCTTCGGCGTACCAAGGCCGAAGCGATCCAGGTATTTGGGTACTATTCCGACCGAGCTTTTTTTGCCCCGACCGGCGTTCGCGCCGTATTTCCCGAAGTGCCGATGTTCGCTGCGCAGGCACGGGCCATGCGTGTTGCCACTGTTCGCGCGACTGTTTGACCTCGGACATAGAACGCACGTTCCTCTGATCCGCCCTTTGGTTCAATTTTGTGGGCGAGTCTCGCGATTCCATTTTTACCGATCTTCTCGTTCCACGCTTCGCTTCAAAATCAGCCTATTCAATAAAAAAGGCTAACTCAGCATTGCTGTGTTATTCCATTTCCACTTCAATAAGTTAATAATAGTCATGTCGAAGTCCTTTGAAGGAGACGGGCATGGCGAGACCTGCGAGGGGTGCGGACAACTTGGAGTGGGCACGCGAAGTTCTGGCTCGAGCACAGACGGTCGAGCAACTGCGCCAGGCCCAGGCCGTGGTGCTGCCGCTGGACTACGGATTGAGCCTGGAGCAGACGGCGCGAGCCATCGGCCGCTCGGTGCCGTGGACCTGTCGGCTGCGCAACCGCTTCCTGGCCGGCGAGATCGTGGGCGACGGCCAGCGCGAGACGCGCGGTGGGCGACGACGCCAGAACATGACCACCGATCAGGAGCGCCAGGTGCTGGCCCCGTTCCTGGATCGCGCCAGCACGGGCGGCATCCTGGTGGTGGGGCAGGTCAAGGCCGAACTGGAGGCCAGCTTGGGGCGGCCCATGGCGCTGTCCTCGGTCTACAACCTGCTGCACCGCCACGGCTGGCGCAAGCTGGCCCCGGACAAGCGCCACCCGCAAGGCGATCCATTGGCCCAAGAGGACTGGAAAAAAAACTCCCCGACCGACTCGCCCAGCTCCGCGCGCTCTGGCCCGAGCAAGCGCCGATCAAGTTGATGTTCCAGGACGAGGCGCGCTTCGGTCGCATCAACGACGTGCGCCGATGCTGGGCACCCAAGCCCGTGCGCCCGCTATGCCAGGCCATGCTGACCCACGAGTACACCTACGCGTACGCCGCCGTGGATATCCAGACCGGCGAACTGGACTCGCTGATCCTGCCGCACGTCAACACGCACTGCATGCAGTTGTTCCTGGACGAAGTCGGCCAGCGCCACCCGGGCGAGCACATCGTGATGGTGCTGGACGGCGCGGGCTGGCATGCCAGCGCAGCGCTTCGGCCTCCAGCCAACATGCGACTGCTGAGCCTGCCGCCTTACGCGCCCGAACTCAATCCGGTCGAGCACGTCTGGGACGAGTTGCGCGAAAAGCGATTCCACAACCGGTTCTTCGACAGCCTCAATGCACTCGAAGATCACCTCGAAATCGCACTCAGAGACTTCGAGATGAATGCTCCGACCATCAAGTCCATTGTCGCTTGGCCGTGGATAATTGATGCGCTATTGAATTAGAAATGGAATTAGCCCTTGATACCTCCGATGAACGGAGACGTGTTTTTAATTTCGCTTAAGAAGCGTTCTTACGGCGGGCTGCCAAACTCAGACTCAGCAAGTCCACACCACCCAATGCCATTGAACCAGGCTTGGGAATGCGATTTGCGGTGAAGTCGAAGATGTCGAATGGAGTGGCAGTGCGATCCAACGTATGGCGGCTTGCGAGTATGCCACCTTGGCCACAAACATCGACCAAAACCACGCCCGTGGGAGCAAGACAATTCACTTTCTTCCAGTTGATTCCAGTGTTGTTGGTGATGAAATCAAGCCCGAGACCAAACGTGCCGAGAGGTGTGCCCAGCGGAAGAATAGCACCTTGTCTAGGTGTCAAGTCCCGTCTGTTCATAGACTCTTTTAACGAACAACGCAGGCTTCTTTTCTTGCCAAGCCTTGAGGGCCTGAATCGGGGTTCGATGATGC
>JAYVCL010000206.1:0-3067 GCA_043749975.1 Burkholderiales bacterium | reverse complement strand
GCAGCCTGAGGACTTCGCTTACTTTCACGTGCAGAGGATACCAAGGCTTGATTCAGTCGCTGGCTGGTGCCATCTTGGCGACGGAAGCACGGGCTTTGCTGTGATTCCCAACGCTTGACATAAGCGGCAAACGACGGGCGTAGTCCCGAGGGAGTCAAGCATGCGCCTCCCGAGCTTCGGACTTCCAGCGTCCATCGAGCCACTCGGCGACCGCGTGATCGCGTGAACGGGTTTTGCGACCGCCATGGACGTGAAAGCACTCAACGCTCGCGCTCGTATCCCGATTCACGCTGGCTGCGAACCGCCAGCACGAACACAGTGTCGATGTCGGGCACGAATCGGTACAGCGCGACGCAGCCACGGGAGCCTTGCCCGATGACCAGTTCGCGCTTGCCGCCCTTGATTTGCCGACCGATCAGCGGGCTGTGGGCCAGGAGCTGGATCGCCTGGACGATCTCGCCGATTCGCTCTGGCGCATCCTCGACCTCGAACTTCGCCATGTGGTCGAAGAAGCGGTCGAAGTCATCGAAGACCTCTGGCGCCAGCTCGATGCGGGCCATGCGTCCCGTCAGCGTGCGGGCTTGCGTGCGACCGGCTTGCGCGGGCGCTCGCCACGTGCTCGCGCTTCGAGAAAGGCCTTGGCGTCGCCCCACGGCACCGTCTTCCCGGTGGCCAGAACTTTCGCCCAGCGCTGGTCGGCGACGCGGTGAAACTCATCGTCCAGTTCGAGTTGCTCCACGGTCTGGGCGATGGCATCCAGGATGAAGGCGTGAGCGGTTTTGCCGGCACGCTGCGCAGCAACGGCAACGCGCGCCTTCAGTTCGTCTTCGATGCGGATCGTGGTCGTGGTCATGCGTCAGCTTTTGCGGAATGACTGGTTCGCTGAAATGTAGCACCAACGTGCTACCGCACCCGTTCATCCACCCTCACCCCCGTCACCCCTGCTCCACCACCGCCGTCACCTCGATCTCCACCAGCGCGCGGTCTTCCATCAGGGCGCTCACCTGCACCGCGCTCATCGCTGCGTGGTAGACGCCCACCAGTTCACGGAACACCTTGCCGATTTCGCGGCCCCGCGCCAGGTACTCGCGCTTGTCGGTCAGGTACCAGGTCATGCGGGTGATGTGCTCGGGCCGGGCACCGGCCTCGGCCAGCACGGCGTTGATGTTGAGCAGGGCCTGGCGCACCTGGGCGACGAGGTCGTCGGTCTCGAACTGGCACTGCGCATTCCAGCCAATCTGGCCGGCCACGAAGACGTGCGTTCCTGTGGCCGCCACACCATTCACGTAGCCGCGCGGCGCGGCCCAACCCGGGGGTTGCAGGATTTTCATGTCTTTGTCTCGGGGATGGTTTCATTGCGCAAACGGAAGCGCTGCAGCTTGCCGGTTTCGGTGCGCGGCAAGGCGGTGCGGAACTCGATGGCGCGCGGGTATTTGTAGGGGGCGATGCAACGCTTCACGAAGTCTTGAAGCTCATGCGCGAGATCGTCCCCGGCCTCGAAGCCGGGCCGCAACACCACCACCGCTTTGACGATCTGCCCGCGCTCTTCGTCGGCCACGCCGATGACCCCGCATTCGGCCACCGCCGGGTGCGCCAGCAGCGCGCTTTCAACCTCGGGCCCGGCGATGTTGTAGCCGCCGGAGACGATCATGTCGTCGGTGCGCGCCTGGTAGACGAACCAGCCGTCGGCGTCGACCAGGTAGGCGTCGCCGGTGAGGTTCCAGCCGCCTTGCACGTACTGGCGTTGCCGGTCATCGGCCAGGTAGCGGCAACCGGTCGGGCCCTTCACGGCCAGGCGGCCGACGGTGCCGGCGGGCACCGGCTGCAAGTCGTCGTCGAGGATGCAGGCGGTGTAGCCGGGCACCGCTTTGCCGGTGGCGCCGGGGTGGGCATCGTCGTCGGGGTGCGAGATGAAGATGTGCAGCATTTCGGTGGCCCCGATGCCGTCGATCAACTCGATGCCAGTGGCGTCTTTCCAGAGCTTTCGGGTGGCAGCGGGCAAGGCCTCGCCGGCGCTCACGCATTTGCGCAATGAGCCGAAGTCGTGCCGCGTTTTGTTGGCCATCGCGCGGTACGAGGTCGGCGCGCTCACGCACACCGTGGCGCGGTAGCTGGCGATGGCGGCGGGCAGCAGCTCGGGCGATGCCCGCTCCAACAACACCGTCGACGCGCCGATGGACAGCGGGAACAACAGCAGCCCGCCGAGCCCGAAAGTGAAGCCCAGCGGCGGGCTGCCGATGAACACGTCGTCGCGCGTCGCGCGCAGCACGTGCACCGGCCAGCAGGCGCAGGCGGCCATCACGTCACGGTGGAAATGCAGCGTGCATTTCGGCGTGCCGGTGGTGCCCGAGGTGAAGGCCATGAGAACGGTGTCGTCGGCGGCGGTGGCGACGCTGTCGAAAGCCGCCGGCTTGTTCACGGCATGCGCTTCGAGGCCTTCTGCCGCGTCGCTGTTGAAATGCAGCACCTGCTTCAGCGTCGGGCACTGCGGCAGGGCCAAGGCCAGCTCATCGGCCAGCCGCGCGTCGCACAGCGCGTGGCTGATCTGCGCCTTGTTCACGATCTGCGTCAGCTCCTTGGCGCGCAGCAGCGGCATGCTGCCCACCGCGATGCCGCCCGCCTTTACCACCGCGAACCAGCACGCCGCCAGCATCGGTGAATTGGCACCGCGCAGCAGCACGCGGTTGCCGGGGATCAGGCCCAGGTCCTGCACCAGCACATGGGCGATGCGATTGGCGTGGTGCAGCAGGTCGGCACAGGTCCAGCGGATGCCGGTGCCTTGAATGCACAGTCGATCGCCGTCGCCCTGTGCCACCCGACGGTCGAGCAACTCGGTGGCGCAATTGAGTTGCGCGGGGAACTGCAGCGCGGGCCGATCGAACACGAACTCGGGCCATTGATCCGGCGGCGGCAGGTGGTCGCGCGCGAAAGTGTCTGTGTGGGCCGTCATTCCGTGCAGCTCAGTTTTGTGCAGCCTTCAACACGTCGCGCCCGATGATGAGTTGCTGCACCTCGGTGGCACCTTCGTAGATGCGCAGCGCGCGAATCTCCCGGTACAACTGCTCGA
>JAYVCL010000205.1:0-21178 GCA_043749975.1 Burkholderiales bacterium | reverse complement strand
GCAAGCAGTTGATCCAGCATCTGGTCAGCAGCAACCCGTCGCCGGCTTACGTCTCGCGAGTTTCAAGCGCCTTCAACAGCGGCAAGTTCCTGACCTTCGGCAGCGGCCAAAAGGGCGACCTGGCCGCCACAGTGGCTGCGGTGCTGCTCGACGCCGAGGCGCGCAGCACCACCACCACCCGAACCGCAGGCAAGTTGCGCGAGCCGGTGCAACTGTTCACCGGCGTGCTGCGGGCCCTGAGCGGGCGCACCGACGGCGAGGCACTCGGCTGGTGGTGGGGCGAAAACCTGCGCCAGCATGTGTTCCGCCCGCCGTCGGTGTTCAACTTCTATCCGCCCAATTACCCGGTGCCGGGCACCGCCCTGGTCGGACCGACCTTCGGCATCCACAGCGCCAATGCAGCGCTCGAGCGCTTGAATTTCCTGACCTACCTGCTCGACTGGAACGGCAGCGACCCCAACGCCAACATCCCGAACGCGGTGGGCACCCGGGTCAACCTGGCGCCATTCCTCACCGACGCCGCCGACGCCGCCAAGCTGGTCGATCGGATGTCGATGCTCGCGCTCGGCCAGCCGCTGCCGAGCGGGCCGCGCGACAAGGTGGTCTCGGCGGTGGCGTGGTGGACGGTCAACACCGACGCCACCAACTGGAAGATCAATCGCGTCAAAGCCGCTGCGTACCTCGTGTTCGCCTCGCCCAACTATCAAGTGCTGCGTTGATGAAAGCCGCCATGAACAAGACCCTGATTTCTTCTGCTCGCCGCCGTTGGTTGATGGGCAGTGGTGCCACGCTGGCCGGCGCGCTCGGCGCGGGCAGCCTGGGCAACCTGCTGCTCAACGCGCGTCCGGCTTACGCTGCCGATTACAAGGCGCTGGTGTGCATCTTTTTGTACGGCGGCAACGACGGCATGAACATGATCGTGCCCAGCGATGCGGCTCGCCACGGCCAGTACGCCGCGGTGCGCGCGGGCCTGGCGATCCCGAGGGCGAGCCTGCTTCCGATGGGCAGCGTGCCGTACGGCATGCACCCTTCCTTGTCGGCCTTGAGCAAGGTCTGGAACGACGGAAAACTGGCGCCAGTGTTCAACCTGGGCCCGCTGTTCCAGCCGCTCACCAAGGCGCAGTTCCGCGCCGCCGCGCCCAACTCCGAGACGGTGCCCGACAGCCTGTTTTCGCATTCCGATCAGCAGACGCTGTGGGAATCGGGCACCACCGATTCGCTGACCCGCACCGGTTGGGGTGGGCGTGCCAGCGAGTCGCTCGGCACCGTCAACCCGGTCATCTCGGTGGCCGGCAGTGCAAGGTTCGGGCTGAGCACGCTGCAAACGCCGCTGGTGCTGCCCGAGCCGGGCGACACCTTCGGTGCCTACGGCCTGCAGGCCGGCGACACCTGGGCCCCGCAGCTCGCACGCAAGGCCGCGATCGACGCGCTGTACGCGCAGGCCCAGGACAGTGCCTTGGGCGACGCCTACACCGCCGCACAGCGCAATGCGTTCACGATGTCCGAGCGGCTGGGCGCGCTGGTCAAGGTCAAGCCTGGCGACGCCGACGCGCTGCCCATGATCGACGCCGCGTTTGCGCCCATCATCGTCAACGGCAGGATCGGCACCGGCCTGGGCAACCAGCTCTACCAGTTGGCCAAGCTGATCGCGGGCAACGCCACGGTGCAGGGCAACCGGCAACTGTTTTTTGCATCGATGGGCGGCTTCGACACACACGAGGGCCAGTCGATCACCGGCAGCCCGACCGAGGGCCATCACGCGCGGCTGTTGCAGCAATTGGGCGATGCGATGGCTGCGTTCTACACAGCGCTGAAGAACCTCGGCCTGAGCAACGCCGTGACCACCTTCACGCAAAGCGACTTCGGCCGCACCTTCGCACCCAACAACACCACCGGCACCGACCACGCCTGGGGCAACCAGCACCTGGTGATGGGCGGTGCCGTGAAAGGCGGCGCCACCTACGGCAGCTATCCCGACTTGGTGCTGGGCGGTGCCAACGATGTGGGTGTCGAGGCCTGGGAGTTGCAGGGCCGCTGGATTCCCACCACGGCGGTGGACCAGTACGCCGCCACCCTGCTGGGCTGGTTCGGTGCCAGCGACACGCAACTCGCCGCCGTGCTGCCGAACCTGCGCAACTTCGGCGCTGCGCGCAAGCTGGGCTTCTTGTGATTCGAGGCGGATCAGCGAGCCGCGATCACTGGCCCGCGATCGCGATCAACTCCACCTCGAACTGCAACACCGCGTTCGGCGGAATCAGTCCGCCGCCCGCACCACGCTCGCCGTAGGCGATCGCTGCGGGGCAGGTGAGCTTGGCCTTGCCGCCCACCTTCATGCGCTGCACGCCTTCGGTCCAGCACTTGATGACGCCGTTGAGTGGAAATTCGGCCGGCGTGCCGCGGGTGTACGAGCTGTCGAATTCCTTGCCGCCGGGGAAGCTGCCGCGGTAGTGCACCTTCACCGTGTCGGTGGCCTTCGGGCTGGCACCGCTGCCGTCTTTCAACGACACGTAAACCAGCCCGCTGGGGCTGACCTGCGCGCCCGTTTCCTTGGCAGCGCTGGCCAGCGCATCGGCTTGCGCCATCGAGGCGGGCACAGCGGCCACGCCCAACACGGTGGCACACAGCAGCGATTTGATGACGGTCTTCACAAGCAGGCTCCAGTGGGTTGACGAGGCGCGATCTTCGCCGATCTGCGCCGGCTGCCGGTGACGCTTCGTACACTACGCTCCCGGCTTCTCGTCGATGGCTGCGCGCCGTCGATTCGCTTCGCGATGACCATCCTGCTCGCGCCCATGGAAGGGCTTCTCGACCACACCCTGCGCGACATCCTGACGCGCGTGGGCGGCATCGACCGCTGCGTGTCGGAGTTCATCCGCATCTCCGGCAGCCTGCTGCCCGATCGTGCCTTCATCCGCATCGTGCCCGAGCTGAACCACGGCGGGCGCACCCGCGCCGGGGTGCCGGTGCGCGCGCAGTTGATGGGCTCCGACCCGGTGTGCCTGGCCGAAAACGCGGCCAGGCTCGCGGCGCTGGGGCCGGCCGGCATCGACCTGAACTTCGGTTGCCCGGCCAAGCTCATCAACCGCCACGGCGGCGGTGCGGCCTTGTTGGACGAGCCCGAGTTGATCGCCGCCATCGTGTCGGCGGTGCGCCGCGCGGTGCCGGCGGCCATGCCCGTGTCGGCCAAGATGCGGCTGGGCAACCAGTGCGACACGCGCGCGCTCGAATGCGCGCAGGCGATTGCTGCCAGCGGAGCCGATGAACTGGTGGTGCATGGCCGCACGCGCGCGCACGGCTACCGGCCGCCGGCGTACTGGCAACGCATCAACGACATCCGCGCTGCCGTGAGCATTCCGGTCATCGCCAACGGCGAAATCTGGACCGTGGCCGACGCCGTGCGCTGCCGAGAAGAATCGGGCTGCCATGCGCTGATGATCGGGCGCGGCATGGTCTGCGACCCCGGCCTGGCGCTGGCCATTGCCCGGCCCGGCCATGGCGCATTGGGCTGGCACAACTTGCTGCCGCTGATCGCAGAGTTCTGGCAACTCATCAAGACCCACATCGAGCCGCGGGCCCGCGCCGGGCGGCTCAAGCAGTGGCTGAACTACCTGCGCCGCCGCCACCCGCAGGCCGAGGCCGCGTATGCCAGCGTGCGCACCATCAACGATCCCGCGCTGGTGGCGCAAACTCTGTTCGCGAGCCTCGAATGCACGGCATCATTTACAGCTTGATTCTTCACCGAGACACAGCATGACTCCCTTGATGCACACCACCTCCGTCCCCGTTTTCAAGCAACTGCTCGGCGGCTTGAGCGGCGTTTTGGCCAAGGCCGATGCGCATGCCGCGTTGAAGAAGTTCGACCCGAATGCCTTGCTTCAGGCACGCCTGTACCCCGACATGTTCGCTCTGCTTCAGCAAGTGCAGGTGGCCTGTGAATTCGCCGCCAGTGTGTCGGCGCGGCTGGCCGGCGTCGAGGTGCCGGTGTTCGATGGCAAGGAACAAAGCTTTGCCGATCTGCAAACGCGCATCGCCACGGTCATCGCCTTCATCGACGCGCTGGCACCTGCGCAGTTCGAGGGCAGCGCCACGCGTGAGATCGTGCTGCGGCCCGGCACCCCGAAAGAAAAGCGCCTCGGCGGCCAGGCCTACTTGTCGAACTACGGCCTGCCGCAGTTCTTTTTCCACCTCACAACCGTCTACGCGATCCTGCGCCACAACGGGGTCGAGGTCGGCAAAAAAGACTTCATGGGCGCGTACTGACGCAGGCGCACGAGCATGGGTGAACAGATCCTTGCCGGACTCGCCGTGGCGGTGTGCGCGGTGCTGTTGCTGCGGCTGTGCGTGGGTGAGCGGCTGCGCTATCGCTTCGACCTCGCCGTGCGGCGCGCCTGGACCGCATGCCGGCGCGCGGCGCTGCGGGTGTGGCACTGGCGTTCGTCACGCCGCAGTGCAGCGCGCATCGCCGAAGAGGCCATCGAACGCGCCCGGCGAGGTGTGGAGCGCGACGGCAACGTCTACAAACCGAAGTCGTTCCGCAGGCCGCGCAAGCCGCATTGACTGCGCCTATTTGTTGGCCCAGTTGTCTTTCAGCGTGGTGGTGCGGTTGAACACGAGCTTGCCGCCGTGGCCATGGTCCAAAGCGTCGGCCACGAAGTAGCCGTGGCGCTCGAACTGAAACCGGTCGTCGGCTTTGGCGGCTGCCAGTGACGGCTCGACATACGCGGTGACGATCTTCTTGCTGTTCGGGTTCAACACGCTCAAGAAGTCGCGCCCGCCGGCATCGGGTTGCGCCTCAAGAAACAGTCTGTCGTACAAGCGAACTTCGGCCGCCACGCCGGTGCTCACGCTGACCCAGGTGATCACGCCCTTGACCTTCACCGCGTCGGCACCCGGCGTGCCGCTCTTGGTGTCGGGCACCAGCGTGGCGAGCACGGCTGTCACCACACCGGAGGCATCTGTTTCGCAGCCGGTGCACTCGATCACGTAGCCGTATTTCAGCCGTGATTTGCTGCCCGGCAGGCTGGCCCCGGCAGCGTCCACGCGGGGCGGCGTCAGGCGGAAGAAGCCCTTGCTCGGCACCGGCATGAAGTCTTCGCGCTCGATCCAGACCTCGTTCGTCAACACGAAATCGCGCTGGCCCATCTCGGGCTGGGCAGGATGAATCGGCGCATGGCAGGGCTCGCGGTGTGCGTCGCTGCCGAACACCTCGGCGAAGTTGGTCAGCTTGAGTTTCAGCGGGTCGAGCACCACACAGGCGCGCGGCGCTTTCGGGTCCAGGTCGTCGCGAAGCGCGATCTCCAGCGAGCTGTAGTCGATCCAGCCGCCCGCTTTGCTGACACCGCTGCGCTCGGCCAGCAGGTGGATGCTTTGCGGCGTGTAGCCGCGCCGCCGCAATCCGGCAATGGTGGGCATGCGCGGGTCGTCCCAGCCGTCCACATGCTGTTCGTCGACGAGTTGGCGCAGCTTGCGCTTGCTGGTCACGATGTAGGTCAGGTTGAGCCGCGCAAATTCGTATTGGTGCGGGCGCGGTTGCGCCAGCAGCCCCAGCGTGCACAGCGTGTCCAGCAGCCAGTCGTAGAACGGGCGCTGGTCTTCGAACTCGAGCGTGCAAATGCTGTGGGTGATGTTCTCGAGCGCGTCTTCGATCGGGTGCGCGAAGGTGTACATCGGGTAGATGCACCAGGTGTCGCCGGTGTTGTGGTGGGTGGCGCGCTTGATGCGGTACAGCGCCGGGTCGCGCAGGTTGATGTTCGGGCTGGCCATGTCGATCTTTGCGCGCAGCACCGCCGCGCCGTCGGCCAGTTTGCCGTCGCGCATCTCGCGCAGGCGGGCCAGGTTCTCGGCCGGCGTGCGGCTGCGAAACGGGCTGTCGGTGCCGGCGTGGCCGAAGTCGCCGCGGCTGGCGCGCATCTGCTCCGCCGTTTGCTCGTCCACATAGGCGTGGCCGGCGGTCACCAGCGCTTCGGCGGCGCGGTACATGAAGTCGAAATAATTGCTGGCGTGGTAGAGATAAGAGGTGCCCGCGCTGTGCCAGTCGAAGCCCAGCCACGTGACGGCGTCGAGGATGGCGTCGACGTACCGCTGTTCTTCTTTCTCGGGATTGGTGTCGTCGAAGCGCAGGTGGCACACGCCGCCGTAGTCCCGCGCCAACCCGAAGTTCAGGCAGATGCTCTTGGCATGGCCGATGTGCAGGTAGCCGTTCGGTTCAGGCGGAAAGCGGGTGCGAATTTTGGCCCGGTCGAGGCCGCCGGCAGCATGGTGCGCAGCGTCGCCGGGCGAGCCCGCGAATTTTCGATTCGCATAGGTGCCCTGGGCCAGGTCGCGCTCGATGATCTGGCGCAAGAAATTGCCGGGCTTGTGATCTTCAGCGGTGGCGGGGTGGTGCGGAGCATTCATGCGGGCGGGGCGCGGCGAGCGCGCGCGGAACAGTGGCCTGGATTCTATCGGCGGGCCATCCTGAGCTGCCGCCCTGCACCGGGTGGCGCAGGGCGTGCGGCGGCGCGTGTAACGAAGCTTTACCTGCGGCCCACGCCGCTTGCGTCAACGACAGCACAGGTCTGCCGCGTTGTGTGTTTGTGCGCACCGTCGTGTGCAGACATGGAGAGCGTGATGAAGAAGTCCCTTGTGCTGGCCTTGGCCGCTGTGGCTTGCGTGTTGAGCGTCGGCCCGGCGCGTGCCGGCAATCTGAACTGGTCCATCGGCATCAGCGCGCCGCTGGGGTACGGGAATGTCGGCACGGTGATCTCGAACGGACCGGTCTATCAGCCGATCTACCAGCCGGTCTATCAGCCGGTGTATGAACCCGTCTATCAACCTGTCTATGAGCCCGTCTATCAGGCCCCACCGGTGATCTATGCGCCGGCGCCCGTGTACTACCCGCCGCCTGTGGTCTACCGGCCTCGATACGCGCAGCCGCGCTATGTCTACGACCAGCCCCGAGTGGTGATGTCGCGCCCGGTGCCCATCGTCTACGGCGGCTGGGCGCCGCCGGGGCATCGCAGGCACTGGGACAACGACGATGACGGCATCCCGAACCCGTACGACCGCCACGACAACCGTCCGCGTTGGGACCGTGACGATGATGGTGCCCCGGATCGCCATGACCGCCGCGACGACCGGAAGTATCGGCACTGAGCGTTCTCTCGAGGGCGCCGCGGCGGACGCGCCCCCGATGTCGGTGATGCAGGCCGTTGCCGGTGGTTCATAGAATCGGCACACGCTGAATTCGGACTCGGCGCTGGACTTCCATGGACGCGGCAGCGCAGCAGGTCGCCCGTGACGCCGCTGGGCGGATCGGGCCGGATCAAGCAAGACAACACAGCCTTCAAGCCAGATGGCATGTCGGCCTGCTCGGCGGACTTTGCCTGAGCGATGGGCCGCAGCGCATCACGCGCCTGCCCAGCCGTGCCATCACCGCGTTGCTGGCCCGCCTGGCGCTCGCGCCACAGCGTGCACACGCTCGTGAAGAGCTGATCGAGTTGCTGTGGCCCGGGGTGGCGCTGGACATCGGGCGCAACCGGCTGCGCCAGGCGCTGTCTTCGTTGAAGAGCCTGCTCGAACCGGCAGGGCCCGTGGCCGCGCAGCCGGTGCTGGTGGCCGACCGCAGCTTTGTGCGCGTGGTGCCGGGGAGCCTGGCTTGCGATGCGGTGCAGTTCGAGCAGCATGTGCGGGCCGGCCAGGTCGAAGCCGCGCGCTCGCTGTACCTCGGCGAACTGTTGCCGGGCTTCTACGACGAATGGATCGACGAGGAACGCCTGCGGCTGAGTGCGCTGCATGAGCGGCTGGCGCTGATGACCGAACTGCGGACCGAATCCCGAATCGACCGTCCCCCGCACGCCTCGCGGGTGCCGACCACACGGGTCACGTTGCCGACTTACCTGACCCGAATGTTCGGTGCCGACGAGCAGGGCACGCGCTTGCGCAACGTGTTGCTGGCCCATCGGCTGGTCACGCTGCTGGGCCCGGGCGGCGCGGGCAAGACCCGCCTGGCGGTCGAGGTGGCGCATTCGCTGCGTGAACACGCCGGCTGGCCGCTGCCGGTGGCCGACCCGGCCGAGCCGTTCGATCTGATCGCCTTCGTCTCGCTGGTGGCCTGCACGACTCGGGCGCAGGCCTGTGACGCGATCACCAGCGCGCTGCAAATCGCGCCGCGGGCCGCTGACCCGATGCTCGCTTTGAACGATGCGCTCGCCGGGCGACGTGCCCTGCTGGTGCTGGACAACTTCGAACAACTCGCCGGTGAGGCCGAAACCCTGGTTGCCGGCCTGGTGGGCGGCTTGCCCCTGCTGCATGTGCTGGTCACCTCGCGCCGCCCGCTCGGGCTGGACGGCGAGCACGAGTTCGCCGTGGCGGCGCTGGATCTCCCACGAGCCGGCACCGATGCCGACGCTGAACCCGGCCCCGCGGCGGCGAGCAACGCTGCTGTGGCTCTGTTCGTCGAGCGCGCACGCGCCGTGCGTGCCGACTTCCACTGCGGTACCCGCAACGCCGCCACGCTGGTGGCGCTGGTGCAGGCCCTGGAGGGCATGCCGCTGGCCATCGAACTGGCGGCGTCGCGCGTTCGCAGCATCGCGCCCGCCGACATGCTGGCGCGGTTGCGCGGGTCTGGCACGCCGCGGCTGGACCTGCTCTCGCGCAACGGCCCGCGCGGCCCGCTCGATCCGCGCCATGGCTCGATGCAGCGCACCATCGAATGGAGCTGGGAGCTGCTGAGCGCAGCGCAGGCCCGCTTGCTTTCGGCGCTCACGGTCTTCGCCGGCGGCTTCAGCACAGCGGCGGCGGTGTCGCTGGTTGCCGAAGAATCGCTCGACGCCCAGTTGCTGCTCGACGATCTGGTGGCCAGCTCGCTGGTGCAGGTGCAGGTGCAGGTGCAGGCCGGTGGCACGGACGAACTTCGTTTCGCGCTGTACCAGCCGATCCGCGAATTCGCGGCTGCGCGGCTCGACGACGCCACCGCGCGCCATTGGCGCCAGCGCCTGCGCGCTTGGGCGCTCGATTGGGCGCGCACGCTGCCACGCACCCCGCCGCTGAACCAACTGCGGCTTGAAATGCCGAACCTGTTGGACGCACTGGCCAGTGCCGTCGACGACGCTGCGCCGCAGGATGCGATCCACCTTTTGATCGCGCTGCGCAGGTGCCTTGAGGATGTCGAGCTGCCTGCCGAGGGCCTCGCGCATGCCCAGGCCGCTGTCGAGCAATGTGCCGACCTGAGCGTCAAGGCGAGCGGCCATGCCGTGCTCGGGCCGCTGCTGTTCACGGCTGGCCAATCGGACGCCGCACTGCGCCACGCCGAGCTGGGTTTGAGCTGCGCGCCTGCGGATGCCGCGCAACGCGCGCGTGCCCTTCATTCGCTGGCCCGCGTGCGCTGGCGCAGCCGTCGCCGTGCCGAAGAGGTCGAGCCGCTGCTGGACGAGGCGCAAGCGCTGGCCCAGCCATCGGGCGATCTGGAGTTGCGCGCCAGCGTGCTGGCGTTGAGGGGTTTCGTCACCAACGCGCACCACCGCGACCCGGCAACGGGCGAACAATTGCATGCCCAGGCGCTGGCCCTGTGGGAGCAGTTGGGCAACCAGCATGCGATCGACAGCGGGCGCTACAACCTCGCGGTGTGCGCCCAAAACACCGGCCGCAACCAGCAGGCGTTGGAGCGGCTGGAGCCGGTCATCGCCAGCGCTCGCGAGCTGCAGGACTGGCGGCGGTTGAACCAATCGCTCAACGTGCGCGGCAATGCCTTCAGCGGACTGCGTGATTGGCCCCGGGCCACGGCCGATTACCAGGAATGCATTCGCACCGCCTGGCGCGGCATGGCCTCGTTCGACCTGGCGTACGGGCTGTGGAACCTGCCGCGCGCGCTGGCGCATTTGCGACAGCCCGAAACGGCGGTGCGTTTGGTGGCCTGCGCAGCAGCGTTCTGGCGCAATCGCTTCGGCGAACTCAGCGCCAGCGACGAGCGCGACCTGCGGCGTGTGCGGCGCTTGGCCGCGCGGCAGATCGGCGCGGCGCGCATCGACGCGCTGTGGCGTGAGGGCGAGCAGTTGTCGCTGTCGCAGGCGGTTGCGATGGCGCTGAGCGCGCAGCCCGCAGCCTGAAGCGTCGCGTGCCTGGCGTCGCGTGCTTGCGCGACATCGTCGATCTCAGTGTTTGTCCCAGTGAACTTCTAACGGTTCACCCGCTGCGCCGCTAGCGTTTGCCTAACGGTGGGCAGCGATCCTTCGCTGCATCGGCCTGCAACGGGCCCCAGTTCACCGCGGAGGCAGCGAATGAAACACCACGAAACCGATTCGGCAAGCGTCGTTCCGCAGGGCAGCGTTGCCTTCGACGAGCCGCCATCAACCCCACAGAACTTGCATGACAGCGCTCCAGAGCAGACCCGCAACCCGCATTGAAAGGACCACCATGAACCATCGTCAAACCCCTTGCACGCCGCGTCTTGCCAGCGCGGCGGTGCTTGCCGTTACCGCCGCGCTGGCCTGTGCTTCGGCCCAGGCGCAGAGCTGGGAATACAAGTCCTACAAGAAGACCTTGACCGGCCAGTTCAACAAGGACGTGTTCACGCCCGGCAGCATCTCGGTCGAAGAAAAAGACGGCGCGTCGTTTTTCCGCATGACCGCCGGGCCCGTCGATGCCTGCCTGCGCGGCGCGATCCCGGCCAACGTCGTCAAGACGGCCGAGACCACGACGATCGAGCCGCAGATTGCGCTGGCCGGCTGCGAGGTGTTCCGCTACGTGATCCGCAACGACGGCAGCGGCGGTGCCCGCGAGGTCAAGCGCGCCGACCAGTGGGTCGACACGAAATGGGACCACGGGCTGACGCCGAAAAAGTGACCACGCGCCGGTAACCGCACGCCTGCCCCCACACCCGAATCAAATCAAAGAGATCACCATGACCAGCAGCCATCAACCCCGTTTGAACACCCTTGCGCTGACACGATTCAGCGCGCTGTTCGTCGGCGCCGCCGCGTTGACCCTCGCATTGCCCGGCTGCGGCGGCGGCGGGGGCGATGCGCCGGCCGCCGTGCCGCCCGCACCACTGAGCGTCGCGATCGGCGGCGTGGTGTCCGATGGCCCGCTGCAAGGTGCCATCGCCTGCTACGACCTGAACGACAACAGCGCCTGCGATGCCGGCGAGCCGACTTCGTCGGCCACCGATGTGAACGGCAGCTACTCGGTCAGCGTGCTGGCGACCGACGCGGGCGTGCACGCCGTCGTCGTGAGCGTGCCCGCCACGGCGATCGACCAGACCACCGGCGCGCCGATCGGTGTGGCCTTGACGTTCAAGGCGCCCGCCACCAACGCGCCCGGTGCGCAGAGCGTTTTCGTCAGCCCGTTGACGACGCTGGTGGTGAGCCAGATGCAGGCCACCGGCGCGAACGCCGCCGCCGCCGCCGCAACCATCCAAGCGCAGGCGGGCTTGACGCTGTCTGCGCTGGTCGATTTCAGCGGCCCCAGCCCCGACGCGCAAAAGGCCGCGTTGACGGCCCGATTGCTGGTGCAGACGCACAAGGCCCTGGCCGCCGCCATGGCACCCAGGCTGGGCCAGCCGGATGCCAGCGGCGCGACCGTCACGCAGGCCGACATCGACAAGGCCGCAGCCAATGCGCTGCGTGCTGCATTGCCCGCGCTGGCTGCCACGCTGGCCGACCCGGCCGTCAGCGGTACGACCGATGTGCAGGCCGCACTGGTCGCGGCCGCGCAGGACCTGGTCGCCACCCAGCCGGCGCTGAATGCCGCCGAGGCGCTGGCCGCAGTGGCGGTCGCCAAGCTGGCCGATGTCCAGGCCGCTGCCGCAGCCACCGCCACCGCGGCGCTTCGCGCCTTCACCTACACCGACGCAAACCACTGGAGCTACCGCGCGCTGGCGTCCAGCGCCGCCGACAACACGCCCGATGCGGGCGGCCTGCTGCACTTCTACGACATTCACAGACAAGCCGTCGCGGGGGTGGTCAGCAGTTGGGGTTTCGGCACGCTCGAAGCGCGCAAGGCAGACCGCCACTGGACCGGCAGCGCCTGGGCCGAATGCGCGCTGGGCCAGCGCAGCAGCAGCGCGCCGCGCGATGCCCAGGGCCGCACGGTCTACGACTATTGCGACGGCTACGAACGTGGCGCCAGCGTGCGCACCGGCATCGACATCGCGGGCCAGACGCTGGCCAGCGTGATCACCACGAAAATCCGCACCTACCCCGGCGAGGACAGCGGCGTGGCCTTCGCGAACTGGGGGCCGGCCAACCTCGACCTGTTGGGTGGCGCGACATTCCCGGCGGGATCGCAGCTTCTCTACCAAACGGTCACACCGACCGAAACCGCGTTTGCGTACGACGTGACGAGCCCGGTCGGCACCTGGGGCACGTCGATCTCGGCCGGTGGCGACGCTCGCAACAACCAGACGCTGCCCTGCTACTCGGCCTACATCGACGTGATCCAACAGTTCACCGTGGGCACGCTCGAGCAGCTCGTCACCGTCAACCCCGGAACGCCTTGCACGGTCAACCCACAGACCACGTCCATCGGCAGCAGCCTGAACCCCAACATCTGGTGGGCCGGCACCAGCCTCTCGCTGGGCAACGTGGTCGACGGGACGATCCTGCCGCCGGGCACCGGCACCTTCTTCACGACCACGGCGAACCTTCGGGTGGCCTTCACCGGCGCGGGCAACGCGGCCACCTACTACCGCTGCAACGTGCGCACCAGCACCGGCGGCACACGCAACTGCGTGGCCATCGGCAGCGGAACTTACAGCGTGCAGACGCTCGGTGATGCCCGCGTGATGAGCTTCGACAACCTGCCCGCGCTGGCGAAGCGTCTGAGCTTCGACCGCGTCTTGGTAGAGCGTGGCGGAGCGGTCTATTACGGCTATCGCTCGGTGCCCAACAGCACGCGCAGCTCGGTGCGCCTGAACCTGCCGGCGGCCAACGCCTTGTTGGGCACGTTGGGGATCGCCCCGATCGCGCCATGAAGCAAGTTGGCACAGAAGTTGGCAAGCAAGGCCGGCGCGCGGCGCTGGCCCTGGCAATCGCAACCAGCCTGGCCACAGCCATGTCACTCGCACAAGCCAAGGCGCCGGCCGGATGGTCGCAGCACGACGACCCGGCGGGCTTCACCCTGCTGATGCCGGCCGACTGGCGCGTGCAGGCGGGCAGCCCGGGCGAGATCGTGGTCAGCGAGCCGAACGGCAGCGCAGCGGCGCTGGTGCGTGCGCGCATCGTGCCGGCGCGTGGCGACCTGGCGCAGTGGCTGCAACAGCACTACGCGGCCACCGAGCCCGGCTTGCACAACGTGCACATGCTCAAGGTCGAAGGGCGCGGGCCGCAGGTGGCGCATGCCGCGTTCAACTACGGCAGCAACCTGTTTCAAGGCCGCGCCAGCGTGATCGCCGTGCGCCATGGCGACATGGCCACGCTGTTCGTCGCGGCGGCGGCGCGAGCCGAGTTCGCACAGCGGCTGCCAGACCTGACGCGCATCCTCGACAGCCTGCGCTTCAGCACGGCTGGTGCGGCCAAGACGACTGCGCCGCAGCGCCCGCGCGACGACTTGCAGTACACCCGCTGGGTCGATCCGATCGAGGCTGCCTTTTCTGCCGACCTGCCTGCGGGTTGGCGCACCGAAGGCGGGCTGCGCCGCTCGACCTGGAACGTGCGCCTGGTGGTCAACAGCACCAGCCCCGATGGCAGCATGCAACTTTTTTCAGGCGACGCCACGGTGCCGCGAATCTTCATCCAGCCGAACGCGACCATACGCTCGCTCAGCCATGCCGAGGGCCAGTACACCGGGCCCGACGGGCAGATGATCATGGCCTTCCAGCGCGCCGCAGACTTCGGCGCGAACCTGGTGCGCAGCCGCTTCGGCGCGCAGGTTACCCGCACCCGGCCGCGCCCAGACCTGGAGCAGATCGCCAGGCGCAATCCGCTGCTGCAAAGCGGGCCGTCGACCGCCACTGCGGCGGACATCGAATTTCGCCTCAGAGACGGGCGCATCGGTGTGCTGACACTGTCCACCTACGGTGCAATGGGCGGCGTCGCCGGCACCTGGTGGGCCGACGGCATCCACGGCTTCATCGCCCCGGCCGACCGGATGGCACTGGTGGCAGGCGCGATGGCGCGCATGATCACCAGTGGTCGCGAGAGCCCGCAATGGGCCACAGGCGAGCGCGACCAACAAGTTCGCATGGGCCAGCAGTTCCAGGCCTACTCGCGCTGGTCGCAGGAGCTTCAACGCAAGACCATCGAGCAGCGCTGGCAATCCGACGCGGCACACCAGCGCGGCGTGCGCGACATTCTGGGCGGCACCGTGCGCTTGACGGACCCGGGCACGGGCGAGACCTTCGAGGCCTCGGCGCGTGAGCGCTACTACTTTCGCATCAACGGCGCCGACCGGCCGACGGCCATCGGCAGCGAGACCGACTTCAAGCCGGTGCCCGACGTGGACATGACGCGCTTGCTGAAGATCGGCACCGAGGTGGCCGACCGTTAGTTTTTAAGCTCAGGCCATCCAGACAGACGCCTCGACGGAACGACGCTCGCGCGGCGCGAGCCGCCCGCCCTCACAGCGGCTTGAACAAATGCGCGTACAGCCGGCTCACGCTCAGCTTGTCGGCATGACCGCGAAGCGTCAGGGTCACCTTGCCGGCCTCGTCGCGCAGCGCGGTGTCGATGGCATCGCAGCGCACCAGCGTGCCACGGTGGATTTGCCAGAAGCGGTCGGTGTCGAGTTGCGGCAGCAGTTCACGCAGCGACAGGCGGATCAAATGCTCGCGCTCGGCGGTGACCACGCGCACGTATTTGTCGGCCGCCTCGAAGTACAGCACCTCGTCGACCGGCACGATGTGAATGGCGCTGCCCGCACTCGCCTGGATCACGCGCAACGGCTTCGGCCTGGCTGGTGCCGTGGCCGTGGCCGTGACCGCGCCAGTGCTCTCGAGCAGGCTGCGCAGTTGATCGATCGCAACGCCCAGCGCGGGGGCGGCCTGGGGCAGCGTGCGCTGGCTCAACGCGGCCTGAAGCCGCGCGCAGGTCAGCGCCAGGCGTTCGGGCTGTACCGGCTTAAGCACGTAGTCGACCGCAGCACGCTCGAAAGCCTGCAGCGCGTACTGGTCGTAGGCGGTCACGAAGACGATGAGCGGGAAGGGGGCGTCGGTTGCGTCTGCGCCTTCGCCTTCGCCTGCCTCGACATCGGGCCAGTCCTCGGCCAGCGCCTGCGCGGCTTCCAGGCCCGTCATGCCGGGCATGCGGATGTCGAGAAACATCACGTCGGGTCGAAGCTGCAAGCCTTGCTGCCACGCCGCTTCGCCGTGGCCCACGCTGGCCACGATGTGCAGTTCGGGCCACAGGCGCGCCAACTCGGCTTGCAGGTTGGCCGCCAGCAGGGGTTCGTCTTCGGCGATCAGCGCGGTTGGGCGGGTGGCGTTCATGCGGGCTTGAATGGAATGCGAACGGTGGCCAGCGTACCGCCTTCAGCGTCGTCGGCACGGCTGAGATCCAGGCTGGCCGCGCTGCCGTGAAGGGTGGATAAACGAGCCCTGACTTGTTGCAGGCCGAAGCGCGTGCCGTCGCCGTGCGCAGCCGACAAGCCGGCTCCGGTGTCGCGCACGCGCAGCACCAACTGGGCACCTTCATGCCGCGCGCTGACCGAAATGCGCCCGCCGCCGACCTTCGGCTCCAGCCCGTGCTTGATGGCGTTTTCAACCAGCGGCTGCAGCAGCAACGGCGCAATCGGCGCGTCGGCCAGTTCGGCCGGCAGATCGAACTGCACTTGCAGCCGCTCGCCCATGCGCACCTTCAGCAGCGCCAGGTAATCGGCCAGCCTTGCGAACTCGACGCTCAAGCCGTGCTCAGTCACGCGCGATGCGCCCAGCGTGCCGCGCAGGAAGCCGATCAATTGATCGAGCATGGCTTGCGCCTTGGGCGGATCGAGCGCGATCAGCACACGCAGGTTGGCCAGCGTGTTGAACAGCATGTGCGGCTCCAACTGCGACTCGAGCAGCTTGAGGCGGTTCTCGGCCGCGACGCGCTGCGCTGCCTCGGCCTGCGCCCGCGCGCTCGACAAGCGCTCTGCCATGGTCAACACGAACAGCGACGCCAGCGAGCCCAGCACCGCCATCACGAGGATCACGCGGCTCGACGGCGAGCCCCACTGCCGCGTGCCCAACGCGTGGTTGCCGGAGATGAGATCGGCCACCGCCGTGCCAGCCAGCGGCCCGAGTGTCATGCCCAACAGCATGATCGGCACCATCCAGCCCCAGCCCGGAAAGCCGGTGCGAACCGAGGCGGCTTTGCCCTTGGCGAGTCGCAGTCGATTCAGCAAATGGGCCACGCCGTGCCGGCCGCCGTCGATGATGAACCAGCAGCAAATACCGATCGAGAACGAGTAGAGCGCATTGACCGCGAAGCCGTCGCGATCCATCGCGGTGAGCATCACGGCGATGCCGGTGCTCAGCAGGGTCGTGAAGACCGCGCTGCGCCGAACGCGGGCCCACGGCGACTGGATCGGCGCGATCGACGGCGAGGGCTCAGCGCCGAGGTTCATTCATGCTCCGCACCGCCGTAATTGCAGCTTCAACTGCCGCCGGTTCCAGCGTCAGCGGGATGTGGCCGATGCCTGGCAGCAAGGTGACGGGCACGGCTTTGAAGACCTCGGCGAAACGGTCGGTGAAGACGAAGCGCGGCAGCCCGACGCTGACCCAGCCGCCACTGTTCGGGCGGTAGGTGGGCGCGTTCTGGCTGATGAAGGGCGACAGCAGCAGGTAATTGCTGAACAGCTTCTGCCTGTCGCTGCCGGCAAAGCGCAGCGCAAAGCCGCCGCCCGACGAAAAGCCAGCCAGGGTGGCGGGCTGAGCAATGGCAGCCAGCGCGATGAGAGCGGTCCCGACGAGGATGAGTGGTTTCATGCGGCTTGCAGCGTGGCCGGTTGCTTGACCAAGGTCCAAAAGTTGATCGCTCGCGCCAGGAACAATCCGCTGAACACACCGTAGGCCAGGCACGCGGCTGAGGCAAACAGCGCCTCGTCCTTCAAGCCAGGGTGCAGG
The DNA here is from genome assembly GCA_043749975.1 of Burkholderiales bacterium. GTDB lineage: Bacteria > Pseudomonadota > Gammaproteobacteria > Burkholderiales > Burkholderiaceae_C > JANYJJ01. The sequence goes on along the minus strand of JAYVCL010000205.1, from coordinate 4,164 downwards.
GCCAGGCTCACACCGACCCCGTACTTGATGGCGAACAAAGTCAGAATCAGCGCCATCGGCAACCAGCTTCCCGGCACGCTGAAACGCGCATCGCGCGGCGACCAGGCGGCCCCGTTCCAGGCGCCGCAAGCACGCGCGCCAGCCACCGAAACCGCTGCGCCGGCCAGCCAGGCGAGCATCGGCAAGGCGTGGCCGCCGAAGCTGGACAGCACACCGAACAGCGACAAGCCCACCATCGCCACCGGCATCAGCGCGGCCCTGCGCAGCGTCATCTGCCGCGTCTTGATTTGAGTCGAACCCAGCGCCACCAGCGCTGCGAGAAGCCCCCAGACCCACAGGGGCGTGTGTTGAAGAATGCCGATGAACATGTTGCGCTCCCGTGTGCCGTGTTGCGATGGCATCACTGTGCCGCGACGGGGTGGCGTCGGCGAGCGGTCTGCGACGAAACGGCGCGCTGCGTCGCCGAATGCATTGAACCGGGCGCGGGATGCGCCCTGAACATCGCGCATCAAGGCGCGGCGAGCAGCCGCGCACGAATCGATTCGACACGCTCGCGGTTGGCGTCGAAGTCTTTCTTGCCCAGGCGCGAGGCCGACCGCACCTGCACCACGTTGGCCTTCGCGTCGAACCAGAACTCGGTGTCGTCCACGTACTTCATGAGCCGGGTCGTGAACTGGGCGTACAGGTAGCCGGGCTCGTCGGTGACCACCTTGGCGCCGGGCATGCTCTGGACGATGGACTTGATGCGGGCCAGCGTGGCGGCGGCGTCGCCGTTGAGTTGCAGCGGCGCGATGTCGGCATGGGCGCGCATCGGGTGGCCGGGTTGCAGTGCCGCCTGGCTGCTCACGCAGTTGGGCGTGCTGACCAGCGCTTTGAGCTTGCCGTCGCGCACGCCGATGTCGCTCGGCGGCTTGCCTTGCAGCATGCCGAGTTGCCCGGCGATCAGCGCCGCCAAAGCGAGCGCGACGATGACGATGGACAGCCACTTGATGAGGGTCATGGTGAATTGCCGGTGACTACGCAGCGGCACATTTTGCCCTGAGGGTCGGTTGCGCGACGCTATATTCGTCGGCTCAAACACCACCCACCCACGAAGACCCCGATGTTGGCGAACCCTGCCCGCAGGCCATTGCCGGGCTGCCCGCGCTACAGCTTCTTCTGCGCCAGCGGATGGCTGCTGGCGGCGCTGTGCGGCTGCAGCACGCCGATGACCCTGCCGCGATCGGTGCCGGCGCCCGCGCCGGCCGCGCACCCAGCGTACCCAGCCGGTGGCGACGCGGCGACCGCGCGTGAAGCGCTGGCGGAACCTGTGGCTTCTGCGGCTACTGCGGCTTCTGCGCCTTACAACGCCGCCGTGGCCGCTCGGTTCCCTGCACCGCAGGTGGTCTATGCAACCCCGGCCTTCGCGCCCGGCCACCGCGGCTTCACCACCAATGCAGAACTGCAGGCGGCGCTGCGCGGGATGGTGCACAACGCCTTGCCGGCCATCGGCCGTGCCGGCGTGACGTTGCTGCCACTTGGCACGTCGCAAAAAGGCGTTGCGCTGCAGGCCGTGCTGCTGACGCTCAGCACCGACACCAGCCCGGCTGCGTTGCTCGCCTCGAGCCGCCCCACGGTGCTGTTGGTCGGGCAACAACATGGCGACGAACCTGCCGGCAGCGAGGCCTTGCTGGTGATGGCGCGGCAACTCGCCAGCGGGCCGCTGCAAGGCCTGCTGGAACGCATCAACGTGTTGATATTTCCGCGCGCCAACCCCGACGGCGCAGCCGCCGGCCAGCGCATGACCGCCAGTGGCATCGACGCCAATCGCGACCACTTGTTGCTGAAAACCCCCGAGGCGCAGGCGCAGGCGCAACTGGTGCGCGAGTACCGCCCGGTGGTGGTGGTCGATGCGCACGAGTACACCGTGGTGGGGCGCTACCTTGAAAAATTCGGCACCGTGCAGCGCTTCGATGCGCTGGTGCAGTACGCCATGACGGCCAACCTGGCGCCCTTCATCACGCGGGCCTCTGAAGAATGGTTTCGCCGACCCATGATCGCGAGCCTGGCCGGGCAAGGCCTCAGCACCGAGTGGTACTACACGACGTCCGCCGACCTGGCCGACAAAAAGGTCTCGATGGGCGGCACCCAGCCCGACACCGGGCGCAATGTGAACGGGCTGAAAAACGCCATCAGCATCCTGATCGAAACGCGCGGCGTCGGCTTGGGCAGCCTGCATTTGCTGCGCCGCGTGCACACCCATGTCACGGCGATAAGCAGCGTTTTGCAAAGCGCGGCGGCGCACGCGGCCGACCTGGTGAAGTTGCGCCAGTACGTGGACGCCGAGGTGGCGGCCCAGGCCTGCAAGGGCGAGACCATCGTCGAAGCAGGCCCCACCGCCAGCGAATACGAACTGACCATGCTAGACCCCGCCACCGGTGCCGACAAGGTGGTGACGGTGGAGTGGGCGTCGTCGCTGTTGCTGCACAGCTTGAAGCGGCGTGCGCGCCCTTGCGGCTACTGGCTGGCCGCCGATCAGGCGGATGCGGTGCGGCGCCTGCGTGGCCTGGGCGTGCGCGTGGCGCAACTGACCGAGACCGGTGTGATGCGCGGCGAGACCTACCGTGAAACCGCGCGCGAAGCCGGCGTGCGCGAAGACGTTCGCGGCAGCATTGCCGATGCCGGCGGCGTGCTGCGCGTGCAAGTGGCCTTGGAGGCTGCCTTGCTCGACGCGCCGATGGGCAGCTATTACGTGCCGCTGGACCAGCCGCTGGCGAATTTGGCCATTGCCGCCATGGAGCCCGACACACAGAACAGCTATGTCAGCAACGGCATCGTCAGCAGCGTGACGGCGCTGGCGAGGGTGCTGCTGCGGCCCGAGGTGAAGATGACGGTGCTGCCTTGATTTGAGCCGGTCTGCAGCGGGGTCGTAAGGCGCACCCGTTGGCACCGACAAACTGATGCGACGTTGCCGGTGCTTCGGCAAACGATGCTCAGCCCAAGGAGGAACGCCCATGGAGCCCGCCAACCATCAGCTTACAGCCACGCCGACGCCAGCGCGCGATGGCGCTGCTGACGCTGCAAACGCTGCGCGCCGCGTCTATCGCCACCGCCTGCCGGTGCGGGTGATGCACTGGATCAACGTCGTCTGCCTGAGCGTCCTGCTGATGAGCGGGTTGACGATCTTCAACGCCCACCCGGCGCTGTATTGGGGCCGCGACTCGAACTTCGCCGACCCCTGGCTGGCGATCACCACCGTGCAGGGGCGCGACGGCATCGTCGGCGTTGTGCGCATGGGCGGTCATCAGTTCGTGACCCACGGCGTGCTCGGCGCGTCCAGGGTCGGCGGTGCTGGCGAAGTGACAGCCCGGGCCTTTCCGTCGTGGGCCACGATCCCTGGCGGGCAGTGGTTGTCGATGGGCCGACACTGGCACTTCTTCTTCGCCTGGTTGTTCGTGCTCAACGGCCTCGCTTACGTGGTCTACAGCCTGTTCAGCGGGCACGTGAAGCGCGACCTGTTGCCCACGCGCGCCGAGTTGCGCAACATTGGCAGCTCGATCAAAGATCACCTGCTGCTGCGTCACCCGACCGGTGAAGCGGCCAAGCGTTACAACGTGCTGCAGAACCTCGCCTACCTGGCCGTCATCTTCGGCCTGCTGCCCTTGGTCGTGATCGCAGGCATGGCGATGTCGCCTTGGCTCGACACGGTGTTCACCGGTTGGGTCGATCTGCTGGGCGGGCGGCAATCGGCGCGCACCTTGCACTTTCTGGCCGCGACGGGACTGCTGCTGTTCGTACTGGTGCACGTGTTCGAGGTCATCATCAGCGGGGTCTGGAACCAGCTCCGCTCGATGATCACCGGCTGGTACACCGTGCCGGCGCACAAGCTGGAGAAATGAGATGAACCACAAGCCGATATCGAGCGGGCATGCCAACGCGCGTGCCCGCAACCGCCGTACCGCACTGCGCAGCGCGCTCGCATCCGTCGGCACGCTCGCGCTCGCCGGCTGCGACGCCCTGTCGAACAACCCGGCCTTCGTCGATGTGCTGAAGAGCGCGCAGCACCTCAGCCATGCCGCGCATCGGCTCGTCGCCGGCCGCAAGGCGATGGCGCAGGAGTTCAGCCAGGCCGACGTGGCGGCGCATTTCAAGGCCAACGGAACGCTGCTGCCGGCAGACGCCGAC